>JADEXJ010000211.1 GCA_015207195.1 Pleurocapsales cyanobacterium LEGE 10410 | reverse complement strand
TCTTATTATCTTAAGGGAATGAAGGCTGCTTCCCTCATCCAGTCTACTTTGTGACTTGGTTGTCGCCCCCGCAGAAAAAGGACAAGAAAGCTTTACAAAAACTAAAAGGTAATAATAGAAAAATAACAGAAAACAAGTTTAAACATATAAGAAAAGCAGCACCTGGCGATTATAAGGAAAAGCTAAAAAAAGAAACACAAGATTACTTAAATACTAAGTTCGAGAATATTCTCCTGACTTTGGGATATAGTGATTAAGATTTACAGCAGGGGAAGGAAACTGGGGTTAGCATATAGCTTAAAATCTAAGCTAAATAGGGAGTAATTAAATTAATGAGTAGGTACTAAAAAGCAATTTGCTAAACTAACAAGCAGCACATTATCTTAGCAAAATCTTCTCTCTTTCTCTTCTCTTCGAGAGAGCATAATTATACAGTTCATAATCTCTATTGTGAAACTCAATAAACTTTTTTCTTAAGTCTTTATTTTCTAAAGCATATTTTAATTCACCGATTGGAGATTTGTTCTCATGATGAACGTTTAATTTCTTATGCAAAATATTTTTACCTAAAAAATCTAAATCTTCTTGATAATGCTCAACTATGCCAATAAAGGCAAAATTCTTTATATTAAAGTCTTTAATAAATAAACTTTGGTAATTTCTCATTGTTCGGTTAAAACAAAACTTTTCCAGTGACCAATTTTCTTGAAATATTTTTTTTACCCACAGGGCTTGAGTTTCGTCTTTTATCTTTTTCCAAAAATAGTAATTTGAAACCATCCGAGCAAAAGGATCTCTAACCCACGTTATATAGATGGCTTTTCTAAGCTTAAAATAAGCATAATACTTGTTTGCAGGAAAATGTCCATGGATAACCTCAACTTCATCAGATAAGGAATGAGTATAAAAATATTTTGCTATCGATCTAAATTTTGAATAGTTATGCCACTCTCTTTGTATTTCATGAAATGAGTCAATGGATCTATTTTTTTCAAGAGACTTTTTGTATTTTTGGTTTATTTTTAGATAAGCGTAGTCCAGCTTTATTTTGCCTGAATAAGCTTCTTCTAAAGCTTTTCTAAAACTAGTTCCCGCAGTTTTTGGAATGTGGAGGCTAATAATCATTTTTTCTTACTGAGTTATATACATCAAGTGTCTGAGATACGGTTTTATCCCAGCTGAAAGCTTTTGCTCTTTGATACCCTTTTACAATTAGGCGATCGCGTTTGGCAGAACGATCGAGTAAAGAAAGCAGAATATCTGCTAAGTCCTTGGTTGCCTTTGGGTTAAATAGTATGCCAGCATCACCAACTACCTCTGGTATGCTTGAATTGTTAGATACAACTACAACCGTTCCGCAAGACATTGCCTCTAAGGGAGGAATACCAAAACCTTCGTATAGAGAAGGATAAACAAAAGCAATGCTGCAACGATACAGTTTAGCTAAATGAGTGTCGCTAGCATACCCGTAATGCTCAATGCTATTACTTAAGTTCAGCTCAGCAATCAATTTTATTTCAGTTTGATTTAATGATTCGCCAACGATACAGAGTCTGATTTCAGGTTGAACAGAGACGACTTTAGCCAAAGCAAATAATAAAGTATCGAAGTTTTTGTAGTAAGCATCACGGCTACCTACGTAGAGATAGTATGGACGACAGGGAACTTCCTCAACTCCATGAGAAAGGCTCGCATCTATACTTGAAGCTAGATAAGTGACAGATATTTTTTCTTCAGGGACTGAGTACCAATTAATTAAATCTTTTTTCGTATTTTCTGAAATGCAGATTATTTTTTGGGCGGCTCGAATTGCCTTGCGTTTGTGCTCAATATGCTTGCCACTAGGATCTAACTGATTGCTGAAAATTTCGTGAATCAGATCATAAACAGTAAGAACAATTGGAGAGCGGTACTTACTCATTTCTTGCCGAGTTAGCAACGAGTAGTAAGTCGGATGAGCAAGATCGTAGTTATTCAAGGTGGCTACAGACTGGAAGTAGTATTTTTCAACTTTACGAGAAAAATCTGAAGGACTAAATGGCTTATATTTCCAAATTTTTAGCTTGGGATGACTGGGAAAGAGAGAATTGTGCCGTTGAGAAATAGTTAGACAAGGAATAAAATTTTGTGGAAGCCTATTAATCAGATTAGAGAAATAGCGACTGATGCCTCCTGCTGCCTGGGTTTTAAATATTTTTCCGTCATAAAATATACGCATTAGCTATTGTCACCTTAAACCTTGATATTACTTAAAGTTGCCGACTGAGCGATCGAAGAAAAACTGACCTTAGCCTCGAATTAGATAGAAATGTAATCACCAGAATCGACACCAAATTACCGATCTAAAGCCGTTTTATAGGCTTGAATTGTCTTTTGTGTGCATTTTTCCCAACTAAACTGCTTTGCTTGTTCTATTGACTTTAGGGACATAGAATCTCTTAGAGAAGGCTTGTTATAAATGTTGAGTATGCTATGGCATAGGGAATCTGCATCCGTAGGGGAAATTAAGATCCCTGCATCACCGACTACTTCAGGTAAAGAGGATGTATTCGAGGTAATTACTGGAACTCCGCACTGCATTGCTTCTAGAGGCGGAAGACCAAAACCTTCGTAAAAAGAGGGATAGACAAAAGCAAGAGCGTCACTATACAGTGCTGCTAAGTCTCGATCGTCTACATATCCAGTAACTATAATACGGTCTTGCAGAGAAGGAAGATTGGTCATCTCCTCAAAAATTTTGTCGTAATCCCACCCCTTCGCTCCAACTAAAACTAGGTTTAGATCTTTGATTTTTTCTTGCTCGACTAACTTAGCAAAGCAGCGAATGGTAAATTCAATATTCTTTCGAGGTTCTAAAGTACTAAGACTTAGAAGATAGGGTGTATCAGAAGGAATACGATATTTGCTCTTTGCGTTTGCGATCGCCTGAAAATCCGTACACCGATAAAATAGATCGGATGCAGCTAAGTGGGTAACAAATACTCTATTAGGATCGAGATACTTCAAATAGTTACAGAGATCGTTTTTAGTAGAATTAGAAATACAGACCGCCCAACCGTCTAACTCTATTCCTTTCACAGCTTTGTTTACAACATGATCTTCGTTGAATTTAAAGAAATGAGGGAACAACATAGGAATCAAATCATAAACAGTCAAAAATTTTTGAATATTCTTATTTTTGGCTAAGTATGTGGGTATAGGGTAAAAGGGAGAATGATATATATTGATATGAGATATTTTGTGCAAATCCAGTAAGGAAGAATCGGATTCTATATACTTAGTTAGGTAGCAAGAAAGTTTCTCCAAACATTTCAACCCTATATTTACATTTTCTTTTTCATTAGTTTCCTTAACAAATGTTTTTAAGGTTGTATAAATATTTTTATGTAGTCCTGGGGAAAGAAAGGGAATCGCTTGTAACTCTGGATTAGCTTGCAGATAGTTTATTGACTGATTTAATATTTTCCATGAGTAACCAGAACAAAGTTTAAGTTCGCAGGCTTCTAAATTTGCCAGTTCATAAACCAGGTTTTCTACTACTCTAAAAACTCCTGTTCTGGCACGAGAGTGGTAGAAACCAAGTCCCAAAACCGAGATATCGTACATTACTTTCATGGCTCTTTAATCTTCTTGCAGATCTACAATTGCTACTAATCCAGTGAATATCTTTTGATAAGAAGCTTTATTCAGTAACTTGGGAAGTATGAGTGTTGTCAATTTATTAGAAATAGAATTTTGTTTTGAATGCAAACCATGCCAAAGAATCATCTTTTTGACTAGAAATCGAGCAGGCACTTGAAGTTCAGGGAAAATACTAAGTTTAGAGTAGTTGATTGTTGTGACTAATTCCCTAAGAGACTGTTCACTATAATTTCTCAAATGAGTTTTATCCTGATAGTGCAAAAATGTTAAGTTAAATTCATGCATTATTTCATCTTCTTTAGGGACAGCAATGATTAGGCGACTGGTAGTTACCCTAGCTAATTCCTGTATAGCAAGCTTATCGTCTACATGTTCTAAGACATCAAAACAGTACGTGCAATCAAATGTTTTATCCAAAAAGTTAAGTTTAGTTATGTCACACTGTACATAAGTACCGATTCGACTTTGCTCTTTTGCTACCCGTAAAAATTGTTTGTGTTTATCAATGCCAGTAACCTCTAGACCTTTTCGAGATAAAAATTCTACGTATGCACCTCCACCGCAGCCAGCATCAAGAATCTTATTGCCAGCAAGATAGGTTTCTAAATGAGAAACCCGCTCTGGATTGAGGTCGCCACTTACAGAGGACCAATTGAACTTTTGTGCATTTGTTAGTGAATACAAACTATTCATATCTATTCTATAAATGTAATAGAAATACTAATTCAATTTATGTCTTGAGTATCTTTTTGATTTTGTTTTTAGTTTTAATTGCTAAATTATAAGTTTGCTTTTTCTTCATTATTTCTAAATGTTTTCTTAATTTCTCTGCTTTTCGACTTTCAACTATAAGCTGATTTCTGAAATATGTTAAATCGGATTTGGACAATACGTATTTTTCAGTTTCCTCCACTATTTTTTTGGCAAATTCTGAATCGATAAGTATAATTTCGTATATCTCAGAAAAAGGAACTTTTATTCTGTCAATCACCTGAAGGGTTTTTAACTCTATAATTGCAATCGATGAATGAGACTTTTCTTGCATTTTGCGATTTTGACTTTCACCTACATACAAGTAATTATTGTCATATGCTATCCCTCTTGTAAAACCGTTTAAGCAAATTTTGTTAACTTTACCCGAGCTACTTTTTACAATTAGTGAATCGACTAATGAATTACAAACAAGCAAATTTCCGTTAATGTACTTAGGATGATGAGGTGAACTTAAGTTTTCTAAAACTTTTTTGCCAGATTCTAAGTTAAGTACAAATCCTTTCTCCTTACTTCTATTGTTAGTCCATCCTCTATGTTCTTTGAATTCACCGAAGGCAGAAACATAAAGTTCACCATCTGAAATAGATATACTATTTAAATGCCATGCATCTCCTTCTCCATCTGCTTTCCACTTTTTTACTAGGTTTCCTAAGCAGTCATACCAATGTATTTCGTTTGTTCCAGTTGAAACACATATAATTCGGTTGTCTTTTATTATTAGATCGTGACCATCTTTTACTTCTTGTAATCTAATTGTGTATTTTATTCCTTCTTTGTTGTATCCTACTACTTTATTTAAAGCTCTTACAAAGCGGTACACTGTATCATTATCCTGATATAGACCTGTACAGTCTAACTCGTCAATGACAACTGTTTTGTCGTTATGTATGCAAACAAAACCACCAGTACCATTTCCACAACCTGCATAAGCTCCAACGCACGAGACCAAAAACGACGATGTTTGATAGCTCATATTTTACCTGGGGAGTTTCACCCTTTTTGATTAACTACATAAGCTCATTTCTACCGCGACTAAAGTAATTATTAATAAAGATAGAAAACAAGCATTTACTGTTAAATACAATTTTGTACTAATGTTAATTTAGAGACTTTATTAAACGTTGATTTTGCTTCTCTCTTTGTTCTTCGGTTGCGTAGAAGTGAAAGGTTCGAAAGTGGCTGTTTTCTCTAACAAAGGCAATATCGACTTGGGACATTGCTCCATCTAGTAAACGATACTGTAAATTGAATAAGTCATAGGCAACAAAGCCTCGCTTCTTCATAAAGTTAATGCACTCAAAGAGTTGAGGACCATCTTGGAAAAACTCAAATAGAGAAACTTCAAGAATTACAAAATCTGTTTTCTGTAAAACTTCTTCAGCTCCTCTCAGCACATTTAGCTCAGATCCTTGTGTATCTATCTTGATTAAGTAAGGTCCCTCCGCACCTTTTTCTTCACAAATTCTATCCAATGATACGACAGGAACAATACGTTCAACGCCATTAACGTTTGAGTTCTCTCCTTCTTTGTAAATTGAAGAACCTACTAAATCGGGATGAACATTAATAACAATATTGCTTCGTTGAGTTCCAGCGGCTGCAATAATATATTCAGCTTTATCTAATTTGCCTACTAAAGTATCAAGATATGTAGTGAACTCCTTAAGAGGTTCGACGAAAATGTGCCTAGCTTTTGGAAACACCTCATACAAAGCAGGTGTTCCTTGTGCTGCACCTACATCAATAATAGTTGCAGGTTTAAGACCATTTTGCAGTGCCTGTTGAAGACAAGCGTGCATGGATGCTCTAACAGCTTTGTTAGGCCTCTTTTTTTTACTAGAAATCTCAAATCTAAAAAAGTTTATTTTTTGTTGGAGTTTTTTAGAAAAATTAAGCATTTTTAATTCTCAATATTAGAGCTTTACTATAGAGCAATCAATTATGAGAAGAGCTAACTATAAAAAAACTTGTACTCTTCAACATTCCAGGAAGCATCAGGTGAATCTAATTTATTTCTAATGATTTTCTTTCCTTTGTAGCCACAAGTTAGTGTTAAAAACTTTTTCAGCTTTGGAAGTTTATACAATTTAAATTTGAGCAGTAAATTTCTATAAACGTTCGGTTGCCATTTATCCAATCTTCTCATCTTGCTAAGGGACTCCTCAACTTCAACTCTATATAGCTCAGTTTGAGTGCTTCTCTGATTCATTTGACTTCGGAATCCACCCAGAGGGGAAGTAGTTCCATACAACTCAGCATGGTTAAAGAAGCGACACCATAAGTCGAAATCACTAGCTAGCTTAAACTCTGTAGAAATGCAGTTTCCAGCTTTTTGCCAAAGATGGCGTCTCCAAAATGTGGATTCTTGTTGAATTGCTCCCATAGAATTTTTGCCTTCGTGGAGGTAACACCCATCTAAAAACCCTGCTTTTGAGAAGCCAGGCATGATTCTAGAATTTGTACAAAGACCATACCAATCCCATTTCAGTGGATTAAGAGTCGTTAGCCATTCAACTTGAGGAAGTTCTGAAAAAATACTGGCTACCGTTCTCAGAGCCCAAGGGCAGAACATATCGTCACTGTTAAGCCACGTCATTATTTCGCCTGTAGATCTAGCAAATCCCTTATTAATTGCGTCATATTGTCCTGCATCAGGCTCGCTACACCAAAATTGAAGATACTTTTCGTATTTTTTAATAATTTCAAGGCTGCCATCAGTCGAACCACCATCGATAATAATATACTCAAGATTTGCATACTTTTGGTGTAAAACACTTTCAATCGTTGATTCTAAAAACTGAGCTTGATTATAGGAAGGAGTAACTACTGAGATTTTAGGAAAGCTTTTATTCATATTTCACAAGATATGGTTTTTAATTACTTGCTAATTTTTCGACATGACTTAAACTAGCTTCACTATTTTCTGTATTTAAATTGCTGACTTGTACTTTTTGGAAAATTCCTAGCATACTAATAACTACTAGCAAATCTCTTCTATTTTTTATGACTAGCAGGATTTGGGGGTTATATAGGCAGTATAAAAGAATCAACCAAGAACTCCCAGGAATATTTAAATTGCGACAAAATGTAAGTATTTTTTTTAGTTTTTCATAGTTTTTATTTAACTGATGATACAGACTTTTCCAGTAGTCAGAAGAATATTTTTCTACAACTTCAATAATTTCTTGTCGTCTTTCTACTCCTCCATTGCTTGTTTTGTGCGAATAATGATGGCGGTACAAAGAATAAAACCTAGGAACATATTCAAACTTTGCTATTTTAGATGCTCTTATAAACCACTCCCAGTCAAGAACGTAACTATATCTAATGTCTAATTCTCCAGCACACTGAAATAATTTTCTAGTCCAGAAAGTACTAGGTTGTACCAAAAAATCATGATAGGTTAATTTGAATGCGTCAAAAGGAATAGAAGATTGAGTTTTACTAATAACTGTTCCATTATTTTGCTTTATCGTAACTGCTGCTCCATAAATAAGGTAAGCTTCATCAGTATGTTTATAGAGTCTTTTCCCCACATCTAATAAAGTTCCTGGTAATAACATATCATCAGAGTTAATCCAACAAATTATTTCTCCAGAACTTAACTTTATACCTTGATTTATGGCATCAGCCTGCCCTTTATCTTTTTTGGAGTGCCAGTAAAATAGCTTGTCTGAATACTTTTCTAAAATTTCAAAGGTGTTATCTATACTACCTCCATCAATCACGAGTATTTCCAAATTAGGATACTCTTGACCCACAATCGAGAGAATAGTTTCTTCGATATACTGCCCCTGATTAAAAGAAGGAACTATCACTGATATTGAGGGATAGTTTACACACTGTGCCATAATCAGTTTTTTTGGTAAGAGAATGCGGAAGATTGTTTAAGTAAACTTTTTTCGTGTTAATAGATAATAAAGTGGTAGGTAGTACTTTAGCCTTCGCTAAAAAGTACTACTTTAGTCACTAAAATAACAGTAGAAGAATAGTAACTTTGAAAGCAAAAGTTTGTCAACTCAGTAAAGTTCAGGAGTTTTTTTGAAGAGTTTACTGCTATTTATTGTCTATGTCTGTAGGCTTCTAGCCTAAACAAAAGATTAATTGTTTTTCCCTTTAACCTAAGTAGTTAATTGCAGTTCGTGCAAAAATTTTGTATTTACCTGAATTTTTAGGTGTTGACAAATCTAAATTTTTACGAAAATCTAGATTAATTAAGTTTAGAAATTTTTGCTGACACTCGTTATCATCTTTTATCAAACTATGTTTTTTTAGTTTGACCGTAGAAGGCGACGGGGCGTACAAGCTCTTGAAATAAATTCTGAGGGCGTAATACATACGGGTAAGCCCTTTGTGGGGTTTTTCCAGAATGCTGACCGCCCGAATTAAGAGTCAGGCTCCAGGGTTTATGAGCGTGGGAGATGCCGAACCTGCGTCGGCAGATAAGGGACTGTAGCGTGAGCATGTAAGTACCTAAACATAATTAATATGAAACATAAAAAAGAATGCTGCATATAAACTTATGGAATAACTTCCAAAGCTAAGAGCTAAGAGCTACCCCTGTTAAGGTGAACGTTTGTACTAAAAAAAGTGAATCAGGGCAGTCGCGATCAATGTCATCTTAAAAGAAACCAGATAATTTCTAATTTTCTTCAATGATTAATGCTATTTTCTCTCAGTTTGTCGAAGCAACTCCAATAACGGTGATGGTTAGAGGAATTATGGAACGGGTTTTTGAGCCGACCAAGTTGGATGAATTATTGGAAACTCACGCGCTCAAGCAATATACCAGAGAACTACTAT
>JADEXJ010000210.1 GCA_015207195.1 Pleurocapsales cyanobacterium LEGE 10410 | reverse complement strand
CGAATATCTGGATGCTTGGCTTCGTCAGAGGCAACGATTAGTTCAAAAAGATAGTCTCCTGGCTGACGGGCATCGGTTCGTATATTGCGACAGTTAAGGACGCGCTGTAGGATACAAAACTCTGTCAGTTCTTCAGGAAGTCCCTGGCTGAAATCGAAGTCGATCGCCTCACTGATAACTTTGCCGTCGGGAGAACGACCGACTAAGCTAATGTTGGCAATCTGTCTTGGATGAGATATTTCCCAGGATAAACTGACTGAATCTCCGTTCGCTGCCCGATAAACTGATGATTCTGCCCCAAATTCGATAATCTTAGGAGGAGCGGGGGGCTTTAGCAACCACCAGATGAGGAAACCCAAACCCGTCAGCGAACCAGCGATCGCGAGTATAACCAGTACTAAATGCCACCAGGGTCGCGCCTGCCAAACTAAAGTACCTGTCTGCTGTTGGGGGGAGAGGGGGAGTTGATGTAAGTCCTGACATTCAACCTGAAATTCTAACGGCAATCCTTTACCCCACCAAGGTTTGCGCCACCGTCGTTTTGGTTCGATTTCCAGTTCGACGCTGCGATCGCTCTTTGGTAGTAGCTCGATCTGTTCTGAGGCTAAAGTGTAGTTACAAACAGGTTTTTCTCGTTTTTCCTTCACCGCTAGACGAACTTGTCTTTGGATGTTGCCTCGATTGTGGAACAGCAGGACAAATTTACCAGGTTTACTGTTTATCTCGGCGACGAGAGATTTTAACTCCCAATCCAGCCGATTGTCGGATGCGATCTGAAAATAGACGATATCCAATAAAACCAAATCGGGCAGATTGCTGCTTTGAAGTCGAACGGTAGAACTATACTGACCTGCCTTTGCCGTAGCAGGAGGACGAATTTGCAGCTTAACAGTAGCGGTCGAGCGAGGATTGAGAGCCAAACTATCGGT
Source organism: Pleurocapsales cyanobacterium LEGE 10410 (assembly GCA_015207195.1). Classification (GTDB taxonomy): domain Bacteria; phylum Cyanobacteriota; class Cyanobacteriia; order Cyanobacteriales; family Xenococcaceae; genus Waterburya. The sequence continues at coordinate 8,359 of JADEXJ010000210.1, read as the reverse complement.
GTCCTCCACCAAACCCCGCTCTCTAATTCCTTCAGGATAGGTTACTTGCCACCAGCTATCGGGTAGATCGATTAATTTGAGGCGAAAGCGATCGACGCGATTGGAGCGATTATTAACGATTACTTCTAATTCGATTTTATCTCCCACTGGCAGGGCGATCGGTTTGGTAGAGCTTGAAATAGGGAGTAGATTAAAAGTCGGATCGTTGACTTTTACTACAGACTGTACGGGAGGAAGGACGGTCAATTTAGCCTGATGCTGGAGCGGGTTCTCTTGGGGATAAGTACGAGCAGCATCGACTACCACTAAATAGCTATAGACTCCTGGAGGGGTATCGGCGGGAATGGGAATCTGTAGATTTATCTGACTGCTTTGCCCAGTTGCCAGAGCCAAGTTTTGGCTGGATAATTTACACCACCGCCATATAGGTTGGGAAGTTTCATCGAGATAAACCCGAATAATCGCATCGCGATCGCCCTGGTTGGTTAGGGTAACATTTAGTTCAAAAATCTCTCCCGCAGCGATCGCACTATCTGCCGAAGGACTATAAATCGCCGAGAAAGAGCGGGCGTTGGTGATAAGCGGGCGTTGATGGCGAGCTAGCATGGTTGTTTTGGGGAATAGGGGACTGGGAGACTGGGGGACTGGGAGATTGGGAGTCGGGAGTCGGGAGTCCTAAAGGATACCGCGACGCGAAGCTAGTCCTTTAGGGCTTCGCATATCGGGAGTCGGGAGATTGGGGGAATAGGGGACTGGGAGAATATTTATCTGTATCGTTTACCGCTCGTTAATTTTTTGAGATCTAGCTCCACGCATTTTGATAAACATACTTATTACTTATTACTTATTACTTAATTACTTATTACTTAATTACTTATTACTTAATTACTTACAGTCAGAATTGTTGGCATCGGCACGATAGACCCGAACCCTGCCGTCATCGCTGCCAGTAGTTATTTGTAATTGGGAGTCTATCTGTTGCAGATCGATACTGTTGTACTCGGTCTTGACCGCAATTACTCGACCGTCGATCGCTCGTGGCTTTCGTTGGGCGGTAGCATCTAGATCCCATAATTTGAGTCTGCCATCATCGCCACTGCTGGCTAAATAGCAGCCGTCAGCACTCAGGGAAACCGAACGAATCGGACGTTCGGCGTGTCCGTTCTGCCAAAAATCCAGGAGTTGACAGGGTTGGTTTTCCTTCAAACAGGGTTGGAGATTCCAGAGAGAAATTGCCCCCTGGTTGTCTCCCGTGGCTAATAACCAAGGCTTGCCATTTGCTGTAGCCAAACTGGTGATATAGTCATCTTTGCCCCCAGGACGATAGTTGAGAGTAGCTAGGGTGTCTTGTTGCCAATTCCACAGCATTAAGTCGTTATACTGACCCGCGATCGCCAGAGTATCTCCCTCCCCCACCATTTCTAAGCCATAGATTGCGGAGGGGGGAGACAGTTGCTTACTCTTTACTGGTTTGTTAATTATTTCGCCAAATTGATCGGTAGTGATGTCCCACTGGAGGATTAAACCGCTACCGTGTCCGCTAAATAAGTGCTGAGAATCTGGGGTAAATGCCAAATCTAAAACCCGATCGGCGCGATTATCGCTTAAGGATAGCAGTGGTTCTCCCGACTGAGATAATAAGTCCCATAGTTGTACTTCACCATTTTGTAGTCCGACGGCAATACGGTTATTATTAACTGGTTGATAGCGAACGCTGCGAATCGATTTGGGAGCTGAACCCAAGACTTTACTAGAGCGGGGGCGGAATTTTGCCACTTGCCATCTGCGAATCCTACGATCGTTGGATACGCTGACAACGCGATCGCCCATGCCGTTGACATCAATGGCGTTAATTCTTTCTTTATGGGGTGGTAGGCGAAACAGCAGCATCCACAACCACCAACCGCCTCCTAGCAATAACAAGGCGATCGCTCCCTGTAGCCACGTCGGTAACATCGGATGCACCGTAAGGCTTAAATCTTGCTGAGGGTTGTCGATGGCAATGCGGGGATCTGATAGTACTCCCTCAATCGGTAATTTTAGGTTTTGTTGCCAACCCCACCAGGAGCGTCGTACCGTGACGGTTAATTCGGTTGAATCTGTCTCTCCCAAATCGAGTTCGGTAGGGGTGCTTGACCACTGATAATCGTCATCTTCGACGGGAAGATTTAAATTAACCTGCTGGTTGAGATTGCTATGATTGATAACCTGGAACTGGTAGTCAGTAGAACGATCGCGCCAGTTTGGCAGCCAAGCTCGTCGTTGGGGAATTTGACCCTGAAGGCGATCGCCTGCTATTTTGACCGTTCCTTGAGGCAGAATAGTTATGTTACCCGTAACGTCAGTTTTATCTCGTTCGGGTTGGAGAATAGCAATTTTGTAAGGATAGTCTCGCGCTAAAAGCTCGATAGTGTCTGGTAGCCGTCCCTGAAAGCTACCCGATAACCACTGTTCGGGGGGGGCGGTAAAAGTTTGCTCGGTTTTGCCGTCAAACCACTGAGGATTTAAACCAAGTAGGGAAAGAGTAATGTCTAAGGGTTTTTGACTGGAGTTAAATACTCTATAGGGCAACTCGATCGCACTAGCAGGGGAAGAGGTTAATTCGGGGGTGGGTAAATCTAGTTGCAGCGATCGCTCGTTGTCCGAACGTTCGACTATCAGACGAATTAGCTGTCTTTCTTCGGTGTTTAATTCTAGAGAAAAGATTTTATGGGTTAGATCGATTTGACCGAAAAAATTAGCGATAGGTGATTCGACGACTGTTACCCGAAATTTGGTCGAGTCCCCAGGGGGAATCAGAGTAGAAATCCCTGGCGAAACCCGATACCAACTGGGATTAGTTGACTCTACTCCAGCAGCCTTAATCTCTAGCCAAAAACTTGCCAGGCGATCGCTATGATTGGTAGCGGTAATTTCCCAGGAAGCTGGATGTCCCGCACGAAATTTAACTTCTTCGGTATCGATCTGAGTCGTAATTTGTTGGGTTAGCATGAGGGATTTGTCTGGATTTAATTAACGTTGGCAACAGATATAGCCGTACAAAGTTACGTTAGGATATATCAGTTATTGGCTCGAAAGTAGCAAGTAGCAAGTAGCAAGTAGCAAGTGTCCTAACCTAAATACTTAATGCTATATTTCGGTAGGGGCGGTTCGCCCGATGCTTAGCGAGTCCTTTAGGGAACCGCCCTTACTTACAGGATGTGTCGCCTATTTAGAAATACTTAATTTGGCAAGTTGTTGTTTGCGTAGTAGCTGTTTGAGATTCCCCAGGTTTAGTTTGTCCTCGTCGAGGTTGCGTTCTAAATGTTCTAACAGGTCGGGATATTTATTTAATAGTTGTGCTAGCTGCTGGCGATTGATGGTCAATAGTTGGATAGATTCAACGGCTTTAGCGGTAACTAGGCGAGGGGTATCGAACAAAAATGATATTTCGCCAAAAATCTCGCCATAATTTAAAATTGCTTTAGATTCCGATTGATGGATAATTTCAATCGCTCCCGACAGGATGATATAAAAGCAGTCTGCTGGTTCGTTTTCCTGAAAGATATATTCGCCCTTACCTAAATCTCGGCGATCGCTCGCATCAAAAAGTTCTGCCAAATCTTCTCGATCGAGGTCTTGGAAGAGGGGAACTCGCCCTAAGAAATCGGTATCATTGCCCTGAGGTAATCTTATTCCCCGTAACTGTTGGGAGCGAGCAATTAACTTTTGCCAACGGTCGAGTTTAAAATGGGTCATCAATGCCGATTCATTGGTTTTTTGTTGTTCCTGGCGTAACTGGGCTACCTGCTGTTGCAGGCTAGATTCTCTTTGGTAGACTACCGTTGCCATGAGCTGAAAGACCCTGCCTAACTGTCCAAATTCGTCCTGACGCTCGGCGATCGCATCCAAGCTTGCTGGTTCAAAAGTCTGCTGTTCGATATCTGTCGCAGCGCGATCGAATACGTTGATGGGTTCGACAATCCAACCCGATATTTTTAGGGCGATAAAAATTGCCAACACTGCCACGCCAATACCCACTATTACTACTAACGTGATATAGCGGTAGACGGGAGCCATAAAATTAGCTTCGGGGATGACTACGGCAACCAACCAATCGAGGTTTTGCCGATTTTTGAGGGGAACGATTTGAACTAGCTGTCTTTTATTGGCAAAGTCAAAGGTAAAAAAGGTTTTATTGTCGATCTGCTCGAAATTGTTATATTGCTCTAGGGTCTGTCTGACCGTGGCTTTAACAATTGGCTCTCTGCTGTCAATTGCTTTGAGTCGCCTACTACCTCCTTCTGTTGGGGTAGCCAACGATTCGGCTGTGGAGGTGGCAATAATCTGACCCTGGCGATCGATGATCAAAGCTTCCATCGAACGACTGTGTTTGATTTCCTGTAAGAAATTACTAATTTCATTGAGAGAAATTTGAATGCTGAGAACACCCTGTAAGTTTTCACCTCGGTCGTAAACTGGAACGATGGGACTGATCGATAAAATCGAACTGGATGAAGCAGGATAGATCTCGCTCCAGGTTGGCTGCTGTACTCGTTTGGCTGCTTGATACCAAGGGCGAGTTAAAGTACTGTATTCTGAGCTAACAACTAGGTCGGCTCGATTTCCCCGCTCGTCTAATAAATAGGTTTTCCGCTCGGCATTTTGCTCCTCTTTAACTTTGACGTAAAATTTGTCCTGGGAGTTGGATTGCTGTACGCCTAAAAACCTTCTCTCCTCGTCTCCATAAAATACATATTGAAGCGCGTCATTTTTAGTCACTAACTGCCACATATATTTTTCTAAACTGGCAAAATCATTAAAGTCGATCGCTCCACTGGCTTTAGCGATCGCCATATTTTGCAACACTAGATGAGGCAGATCGAGATAGTTTTGGGTGTGTTCGACAATGTGTTCGCTGACTTCCGTACTTAAATCTTCGCCAACATGACTGACAATCTCTCGTCCAGCGATAAAAATAATGGCACTGGTCAACCCCATAACCGAAATTAGGGGAGCAATAATTAACAGGTGTATGGTTCGGCGAATAGATATAGAAGCCACAATGTTTTTAAATAGTTATTGATGGGTAGATAGAAATGGAAGTAGGTAGAGACGTTACATGTAACGTCTGTGGGGGAGTCGGGAGTTGGGGAAATGTCTGAGAACGTCTATTCAAAATAGTTATTAGTGGCGCGAGCAAAAGATTCATAGACTTTGGGCAATTTGATGCCGTATCTTTGCAGCCGTGATTCCCTAGCATAAGCCACGTAAAGGCGACTGGTTTTAATTCCCAATTCGCGAGACGGGCGATCGCGCTCTAAAATATCTACCGTCATTTGGGCAGCAACGTCTCCTTCTTCGTAGGGCGAAACACCCAAAGCCAGCATTCCTCCATCATCGACATAAAAACCCCAACAGCCGATATCGGGTAGGGGAGAATTTGCCATCGTCCACTCCATTACTTCCTGGGGGGCAACGACCCTTTGGTCTTCGGCAGAACGTTTTAAGGTATGGTAGTGAGTAATAAATAAAAAGTCTGCCTTGCGATCGGCTGTCAGAATGGCTTGCTTCCACTCATCAAAAGTATCTAGCTTGATATGCTCGATTAACTCAATCGGTTTCCAGTCAAAAGTATCCATTTCCAAATGCACCGCATCGGAGGTGGGGGAACTATCGGAGTAGTGGACGATCCGACGGCGATCGCTCGGTAAAATCTGGACGAATGCTTCCTTAATCGAATCAAAGGGAATACGTTCTAATAGTCCCGAAACATTATCCGCAGTATCGTAACCGTAGGCTTCTGGTTCGGCGTTAACTCCAGTAAAGACAATCCTCATTTTGGGATTGTTGATAAACTCTTGGGCAACAAAAGATTGAGCATTATCATCGATCGCAATGATTACGTTCGGTTCCCAGTCAATAATTTGTTGTCTGGCAATTTCTGCTGCTTTAGCCTTATATTCAGCACCAGGATTACGTTTAGTATCCATGTAGTGATACTGAACTTTGTAGGGCTGTTTGGCTAGTACTCTTTGAATCCCGATATTGATATCTCTTACCCAAGCAAAACTAGTTGAATAGCTGTGCAGCACTAACACTCTAGGTTTTTGGAGACTAACGTAGGTAAAGAAAACTAAGGCACAAATTAGGAAGAGGATGATGGGAATTTTAGAATCAACAATTTTTTGAGCGATTGGCAGTTTCATTTAGTATTAATAAAGTTAGTTGTTAGTTGTTAGTTAATCCTGTATTTTTTTGATGCATTTTATAGACAAAATTTTTGTAATTTAATATAAAAACTTTTAAATTAAGATACACAAATAAGCTATTTAGAAAAATTTTTTTCCCTTTTTTTTTCTCTTTTTTCTTTTGGTAGAGCAAAACTCAAGTGTATCTCATCAAAACTAGAAGAGCTATAGTAATTTCAAAAGGTAAATTATTTTACATTAATCCCAATTTTTCCCAGTAGGGGAAAGAAATATATATAGCTGCCAATCTAATACCAATAGTTAAAATATTAGTTCTCAACATCAGCCGTTCGTTAAACATATTGGACTCGCTCATAATTTCTCGAAAAAGTAAATAATAAGAACATTGATAGGGCAATAGCCAGATATCGCTGAAGCTCAGTAGCAAAATGCCTACTAACCAGGGATTGATTCCGTTTGTTTCAGCCATGGGAATTAGGATTGTGGCAAAAATTGCAACCGTGGCGTTATTAGGTAATAACAGGCGAATAAATAAGATTGTGGCTAAAAAGATGATCACAAATAATCCAAAATCATTACCCATAAAATAGCCCAGCCATTCTAAATTGCTGCCAATCATGCGATCTAATTCGATATAAGACATGGTTTTTGCCAAGCCGACTAAACTACCTAACAAAATTAAAAATGACCAGTCTATTTTGGTTTGAAAATCTTTTTTTCCCATCAAACCTAAAGATAAGAATAAGAAGAATACACCCAAAGCAATCCAGGGCAGATCGATCTTGTGAATTGAAGCGGTAGTAATGCCAATTAAAAATAAAAATACACTACCCAATGCCAACCATTCCATGTTAGTCATCGTACCCAAAACTTTTAACTGAAGATCGACTCGCTCTTGAGAGACATTAAGAGATTCATCGGTGCGAAAAACTAAAGAGGAAACTAATAGATAGCCAGCGATCGTAACTAAACCCATCACCGTAGTAGCAGTTAGCCAATATCCCCAGCTAAACTGCTGCTGTACCTGGGGCGGTAACAATCCATAAACGACAAAGTTAGCCGATTTACTACTCAGAAAAACTGACGAGAACAAACTCACGCCCATAAAAGTCGATACCGCTAGGTTAGTAGCTAATTTACCTTTGGAGCGGATACCAACTGAATCTAATAGTTCGATTAATAAAATACCAATTAACTTAATTCTGCCGTTAGCCGAAGGCAAAACTGGCGTTAACAAAATTCCATTTACTAATAGAGATAAAGAATACCAAAACTGTGAAAAAGGCAAGAATCTCGATGCTAATAGCACCGCTCGATAAGTAATACCAGAATCGGCAATAATTGCCCCCAAACCAAAAAGACTCATTGCCATAAAAAAGCTGCCCGAGGCAAAACCAGAAAGGATTACCGAGCTAGGGGCAACACCTAAAATCAAGAGCGAGAGAATAGCAAAAATAGCGGGAATAAATTCGGGAACGAGGCTAAAAATCCACATTACAATTGTGGCGGATAGAATCATCAAAAATATATAAGAATTCCACTCAAATCCAGCCTGATGAGTCGTATAAAAAACTAGCAAGGGAACAATAATTGCCGAGATCCAACCTAAAGGTTGATTGAACTGTAGAGATGGTTTGGTTGAGGTGGTGCGTGCTATACTCGGCTTGGTTATTCTGACTCCCATCGAGCGATAGATAAACAGAGAATAAAACTCGGTTTGCTTTTTGGGATTGGTCTGAAAAACTTTTCTGATTGCTTCTTGGGGAATTTCTAATACTAGAGCGACTGAATTAGCTACGGCATTTGATAAATAATGAGCGACATCGATCGCAGCTTCTTCACCAATACAGTTACCAGAAACTTCGTCAATTACTTTATTTTCGATCGCTATATTTACCGAGCCTGAGTAAACATAATAAACGTTCTTCGCTGGAGCATTAGACTTAAAAATAGTTTCGCCAGCTTGATAGATTCTGAAGTTGATATGTTTGACAAATTTAGAAAAATCGCGAACGTCTAAGTCGTGAAATAATTTGGATTTCTGTAAATCCTTAATCGATTCGTCTATTTGTAGCTCATCTGGTTTTAACATAAATTGGTTATTAAATATATGGCACGAGAAAGCAGATATTTAACTGCCGTTTTTAGATAATTTAAAAGGCTAAGAA
>JADEXJ010000209.1 GCA_015207195.1 Pleurocapsales cyanobacterium LEGE 10410 | reverse complement strand
TAGGCACAGGGGAAAAGCAGAATCCCAGACCACCCGACGAAGACGAATCGATCGCGCTTGAGCCAGTCATCTACCGCGTCAAATATTCCGCGTTTGGCTGGCGCGCGTCCTACTGCTATTGTCATATAAAGTAAATCTCCGAAATAATACTTATAAGAGCGTTTGAATTATTGCAATCTTTTTGACTAGACACAAACATACATCAAGTCAATTGTGAGAAAAGTTTACTTTTCTTTACTTATATTACACATAATAAAAGAAACCAGCTAATATTGCTAGGGCAAATCCGAAGAAAAGATTAAAATTATCCAAACCTAGAGACAAAGACAGATGGGAATTTTCGCAAATCTAGAAGATAATTTAACTGTTGTAATTTTTGATTATGAGAATTTATGTTTACCATCGACATAGTTTTACAAGATATGCCTTTGCCTATTTCGGTACAGCGTAAAGAAGCTGAACCAGCCGAAAGTCTCTACCAAGAGATTCTTCAAGCGATGCGCTCTGGCAGTTCAGATTTAGTCGAGCTTACCTGCGACAAAGATGAGCAAAAAAAAGTAGCGGTTAAGGGTAACTTAATCTGTGCCGTCAGCGTAAATAAAAAGTCTGGTGGTATGGCAGAAGGTAGAGTGCCTGGTTTCTTCGCTGCTATTGCCGAGCAGTAATGACCTACTCTAATAGAATCGAGTCAGACAAATCGCCAATAATTAAAGCAGATAATGTTCGTTTTGGTTGGTCGTCTGAAGCCTTATTGTTAGACGGTTGCTCTTTACAGGTTCCTTCAGGGGAATTTTGGATGTTACTAGGCAACAACGGCAGTGGTAAATCAACTCTACTAAGATTGTTGGCAGGGCTACTCATTCCCGATGCAGGCTCGATTGTTATGCCTTACAAAACTGGGTTTGTCTTTCAAAATCCCGACCATCAATTAGTTATGCCGACAGTCGGTGCGGATATTGCTTTTGGTTTAGTAAGTGAAAACTTGTCTCAAGTTCAAGTGAGACAGAGGGTTAAAGAAGCTCTCGATGCGGTGAATTTACTAGATTTGGAAAGACGACCAATTCATGCTCTGAGTGGAGGACAAAAACAGAGAATTGCGATCGCTGGAGCAATTGCTCGCAATTGTCAGGCAATTTTATTTGATGAACCTACTGCGTTGCTCGATCCTGACACTCAATTAGAATTAGTAGCTCAGGTAAAAAATCTAGTTGAAAACCGAGGTCTTACTGCTTTATGGGTGACTCATCGGTTAGAAGAATTAGACTATTGCGATGGAGCTTTCTTGCTAGAAGGAGGTAAGGTTGTAGCCCAAGGAGATCCTCAAAGTCTCAAAGAAAAGCTGCTGGCAACCGAGAGATCATAAAGTTGTTTAACTTTTTGTTAACAATTTTGCTTAGAATGGGGATGATGTCATCTCCACTTTAAGAAAATAATAAATTGTAATGCTTTCCTCCTCCTACCAGGCAATACTACTCGTCGATGGTTATAATATCATCGGCGACTGGTCAGATTTAAAGAAAAGCCGCGATCGCCACGGCTTAGAAGCTGCTCGTTATGAATTAGTTGAATGCTTGATTAACTATACTGCGTCGGTAGCATACCGTACTAAAGTAGTATTTGATGCGCACTATCAAGATACACCGCGGAGTAGTGAAGTACATACTTCTTTTTTATCAGTTCACTACACGGCTTTTGCCGAAACCGCCGATACCTATATAGAAAAATTCTGTGCCACATTTAATCGTAAAAAATATCAGCAAGAATCTACTCGGCTAATAGTTGCTACCAGCGATCGCGCCCAACAGCTAACCGTAGTTGGTTATGGGGCAGAATGGCGTTCGGCACAAATGTTGGCAAGAGAAGTAGAACAAGAAATCATAAAAACCAAAACCAAAACTCGTAAACAGACCAAGAAAAAACCTTCTGGTCGTTTTTTATTTAATGCCCTCGATCCTGCTGCCCAAAGGCGACTGAGACAAATGCAGCGTGGTATTCAGTAAGGTTACCCAAATTTGGTAGATCGGTTCACTGCTAATTGGGTTCAAGTAGCCCACAAGACAAACTTCTTGCTTTCTAGATAGCGGTACTAGGATATTTTGACTTGATCAAAAAACTGCAACTGAGAAACAGAGATTAGGACATCAATAACCCTGATTATTTTTAACTTTAGCTTACTGAGCCAAAATGCCTATGTTTGGTTGGAAAACTTTTTCTCAGAATTTGTTGACAGTAATAAAAATATTCGATATATTTAGAAACGTTGCGAGTTGCAAAACAAGCTTCAAGTCCAAGCCCCCATCGTCTAGTGGCCTAGGACACCTCCCTTTCACGGAGGCGACAGGGATTCAAATTCCCTTGGGGGTATCGAAAAAAGAGTTGGGTGATTGATTTCACCTGGCTCTTTTTTTGCGTTTTTAAACAAGCGATCGCGTCTGGCTCGATTCAAATCCAAAAAGCATCGATTAAAGGCTTGCCTAATTCTTGCAAAGATTCGACTAAAGTATTGTCTGCCGTTTTAGGATTACCCGCGTTGAAAGGTGGTTGAGGCTCATATTCCATCATTAGCTGAGTCATTTTTGCCCGATCTTCTCCCCAAATCAAGCTAACTAAGGTCAGCGCAAAATCGATTCCAGAAGTTACTCCAGCACCTGTAATGCGATCGTGATCGATTACTACTCTTTGAGGAACAACTTCTACATCCAATGCTGCTAAATGTTCGCGAAATGCCCAGTGACAAGTAGCTTTGTAGCCTTGTAGAAGCTGCGCCTTGGCTAAAATTAATGAACCAGTACAAATGCTAGTTACATACCTGGCTGTGCTGCTTTTTTGCTGGAGGAAGGTTAAAATTTCTCGGTCTTGCATTACTTCTGCTTGTCCCATTCCTCCACCAGGAACACAGATAACATCTAGATTGGGGCAATTACTCAAAGTAGTTGTTGGAGTAATAATTAAGCCTTCGTTACTAGTAACTAGATCTAAGTTTTTGCTGATTAGATGTAAGGTGGTATTGGGTGGAAAAGAAAGAACTTGATAAGCACCCATAACATCTAGTTGTACGACATCGGGATAAATTAAAAAACCAATAGTAATCTGTTTAGCCATAAATAAATGTTCTTAGAGAAATTTAGGTCTGAAACGATAGTAAACAGAAATTATTAATCTCAATAGTACCCGATCAGGTAGTTTTTCATAGTTCTCTCGTGAGTCTACATTTCCTATTTCAATCGATAGCAACCGCCAAAACCGAAGCTAAATTAAGATTTATGCTAATGGATAGTGTTGAGAGATATTTTGGCGTACAGCGTTGGGGCATATATTTAGAAGATGGATCGAACAACCCTGTCAGTCACGATACTCAGGGAGTTAGCGATCGCTTTATTGCCAGATATCAGGAAGTCGGTAAAGCGGTAGACCCTGTACTTCAATATGTGATGCAATATCACGCACCAGCCCATGAAGAATTAGTATTACCTCAAGGAACGTGGAAACAGAGCCAACTCTATCAAAGGTGCTGTATCGAATACAAACACGAACATATTATGACTGGACCCATAGTTGGTAAAGGTCAACTAATTGGAACGATTAACTTCGCTCGTGTTGGCTTGTCGCCTGCTTTTAATACAAAAGATTTAAGCAATCTAGCTGCCGTGTGCCTTCACTTCTCAGCTTGTTTGGCTAATTTACGTCAAACTGACTTTCAGTACAATTCTCAAGTGTTAACCAGCCGAGAAATGCAGATCGCTCAATTGGTTGCCGAGGGATTGACCAACGGTCAAATTGGCAAAGAACTCTGGATTAGTCCTAACACGGTCAAACAAGCTTTGAAAAAGATGTTTCGCAAACTTGGAGTCAAGTCTCGTACAGCAATGGTAATGAAATTGAAAGATTTTTGAACTCGTTCTCGCCGAAGTAAATTTATCGACCCCGACGGTTAATTATTTATAGAAGAATTAAATTACTTTTAAACGCTAATATAATTAAGAACTCTTAAGCACTGCCCGTATGTCTTCTAGCAACAGTATTCAAGCCAACGGTAAAAACCCCAAAACCCAAAAAAATTCTGTAGAAGAGAACGTAATCCGCATCAAAGGTGCCAGACAGCATAACCTAAAAAATATCGATCTAGATTTACCACGTAACAAACTGATTGTATTTACTGGAGTTTCTGGTTCTGGCAAGTCTTCCTTGGCTTTTGACACTATTTTTGCCGAAGGACAAAGACGCTATGTAGAATCCCTCAGTGCTTATGCCCGTCAATTTTTAGGACAGTTAGACAAGCCCGATGTCGATGCAATTGAAGGGTTGAGTCCTGCTATTTCTATTGACCAAAAGTCCACTTCACATAATCCTCGTTCGACGGTAGGAACAGTTACGGAGATCTATGATTATCTAAGACTATTATTTGGCAGGGCAGGAGAACCCCATTGTCCCAAGTGCGATCGCTCGATCGTGCCACAGACCATCGATCAGATGTGCGATCGCATTATGGAGTTACCCGACAAGACTAAGTTTATGATTCTTGCGCCCGTAGTGCGGAGTAAAAAGGGGACGCATCGGCAATTACTATCAAGCTTGGCTTCTCAAGGGTTTGTCAGGGTAAGAATAAATGGAGAAGTTCGCCAGTTAGATGATTTAGTCGAACTAGACAAAAACTACAAACACGACATCGAGGTCGTTGTAGACCGCTTGGTCAAAAAACCAGGCATTGAGGAACGTTTGACCGATTCACTATCTACTTGTTTACGGTTGGCAGATGGTATTGCCGAGGTTAATATCATTCCTGCTGCTGATGCTGAAGTAGCACAACCAGCAATTACTTTTTCCGAAAACTTTGCCTGTCCCAAACACGGTGCGGTAATTGAGGAACTATCACCCCGTTTGTTTTCTTTCAACTCGCCCTATGGTGCTTGTTCAAACTGTCACGGTTTGGGGAGTCATCGGACATTTTCTCCAGAATTAGTTGTACCAGACCCCAATCAACCAGTATATAGTGCGATCGCGCCCTGGTCGGATAAAGACAATTCTTACTATCTTTCTTTGTTACATGGTGTAGGACAGGCTTTTGGTTTTGAGATTCAAACTAGGTGGTCACAGCTTACCCAAGAACAGCAGGACGTTATTTTGTTTGGTGCAGAGGAAGCAGTTTATTTTCAGTCCGATACCCGTAGTGGACAAAATAAGGGATATCATCGCCACTATTCAGGAGTGATCAAAATGTTGCAGCGCAACTATCAAGAAACCAACTCCGACTCGATCAAAAACAAACTAGAACAATATTTAATCAATCGACCTTGTGAAACCTGCGGTGGTCAACGTCTCAAGCCAGCATCTTTATCTGTCAGTTTGGGACAATATCGCATCAACGATCTGGCGGGAGTACCGATTCGCGAGTGTTTAGAGCGAGTTAACAATTTACAGTTGACCAACCGTCAGGCGTTGATTGGAGAATTAGCCCTCAAAGAAATTAGATCTCGTCTGCAATTTTTGCTTGATGTAGGTCTAGACTATTTGACCTTAGATCGTGCAGCCATGACCCTATCGGGAGGAGAAGCCCAACGTATTAGGTTAGCTACTCAAATTGGTGCGGGATTGACTGGAGTACTCTATGTATTAGATGAACCTAGTATTGGTTTGCATCAACGGGACAACGATAAGTTGCTAGGGACGCTGAAGAAATTAAGAGATCTGGGCAATACTTTAATTGTGGTCGAACACGACGAGGATACAATTCGTAATGCCGATAGTATTGTCGATATTGGTCCTAAAGCGGGATTGCATGGAGGAGATGTTGTAGTTCAGGGAGACTTATCCGCCTTATTAAATTCAGAAACTTCCCTCACGGGGGCATATTTATCGGGTAAACGAGTAATTACTACCCCCCAAGAGAGAAGAAAAGGTAAAGCCTTTGGCATTGTGCTAAAAGATTGCCATCAAAACAATTTACAACATATTGATGTAGAGATTCCCTTGGGTAAATTTGTCTGTATTACTGGGGTGTCGGGTTCGGGTAAATCCACTTTGGTTAATGAACTACTGCATCCAGCTTTAAAGCACCATCTTACTCGTAAAGTACCCTTTCCCAAGCATCTGGAAGAAGTTGCTGGTTTACAGGCAATTGATAAAGTAATTACCATCGATCAATCTCCCATTGGTCGGACTCCCCGTTCTAACACCGCTACTTATACAGGGGTATTTGACGCAATTCGGGCGATCTTTGCTGAAACTATTGAAGCAAAAGCCAGGGGGTATAAAGCGGGTCGTTTCTCTTTTAACGTCAAAGGTGGACGTTGTGAAGCCTGTAGTGGACAGGGAGTAAACGTAATCGAAATGAATTTTTTACCTGATGTCTATGTCCAGTGTGATGTTTGCAAAGGGGCGAGATACAACCGCGAGACTTTACAAGCTAAATATAAGGGTTATTCCATTGCGGATGTTTTGGATATGACGGTAGAGGAAGCGTTTGCAACTTTTAAAAACATTCCTCGTGCATCTAATAGACTTCAAACACTGATAGATGTCGGTTTGGGCTATATAAAACTAGGACAACCAGCACCTACGCTTTCGGGAGGGGAAGCACAGCGAGTAAAATTAGCCTCCGAACTATCCCGTCGCGCTACGGGTAAGACCCTGTATTTAATCGATGAACCGACTACAGGCTTGTCTTTCTATGATGTCCATCATCTGTTAAATGTGCTGCAACGTCTGGTAGATAAAGGTAATTCTTTGATTGTAATTGAACATAATTTAGATGTAATTCGCTGTGCCGACTGGATTATCGATCTTGGTCCTGAAGGAGGAGATAAGGGCGGTGAAATTATTGCTACGGGTACTCCCGAAGAGGTAGCCCAAAACGATAAATCTTATACGGGTAAGTATTTAAAACAAGTACTGCCACGCTATCCTGCTACGGCAGATTTAAATTAACCGATCAAAAGAGTAATTTATAATGTTGTTAGTTATTCAAATAGTTAAGAAGATGAAGTCAGAAACACAAGATATAGCACTATTAAAAGAAGCTAAAAATTATCTTGATAACCTCTCCTCTCAAAAGCTACAGGTTGCAATTGACTTTCTTGCAGATTTACAACAAAAAGAGGAAGAGGAAGCAACAGAAGAATTACTCAGCATTCCGAACTTTGAGCAAGAATTACAGGAAGCAGAAGCAGAAGCAAAAGCGGGAGAGGTAGTTTCCTGGAAAGATATTCGTCGTAATGTATGAAATTGTTCTGACTCGTAAAGCCCATAAAACCTAACAACTACAGTGATAAATTTAGCTGCTACCTTAACTCGGCATAAGAAAAAAGTTTTAGTGATAGATTTCGACCCCAATCAAAGAGATTTAACTGATTCTTTGAATGCACGATTAGGAAAATATCGGTTATATGATTGTTTAAAAGATAAAAAGGATTTAATTGAGTTAGAACAAACTATTTATTCCTACACAAAAACATTTAAAAATGGAGCAACCTTAAGTTTTGATGTTGTTCCCGTTGATGATACATTAACTCAAACTCCTGAAGATGAGATACGTAATCAAATAAGTCCCCATAGCTTACGTAAGAAATTAGCGTCTTTAAAATCTGAATATGATTATATTTTGATAGATGTTCCGCCAAACTGGAGATTTTATAGTATTAGTGCGGTTTATGCCTCTGATGTAGTTTTGATTCCTACTAAACACAATAACATTCGTTCATTACAAAATGCTGCCATAGCTATTCAGCAGTATATTCCTGAAATTCAACAAGATCGACAGACAAAAACACAGGGTTTAGAATGGGGAGCGATCGCATTACCGATTTTCTTTAATGGCGAAAAAATTACTGATGCTGCAAGAGCAAATGCTAAAAATGCTATTACCCACATTATTAAAAAAGCCAAAGCAGAGAATAATTTTGATTTAGTTGCTTATTTCTTCCCTCGTTATAAACCTGGAAAAAATACGAGTATTTTCGAGTTACCTAGTAATGCCCACATAGCATACTCTACTTTTGAAAAGATCCCTGCTGTTTATAAAAGTAAAGTTGCTTATGATTATTATTCACAATTAGCTAAGGAGTATTTTTTACAATGAGTAATTTAAGTGATGTTGGAAATTTAATGTATCTCGATTTGGAAGTAATTGAATCGAGTGAAATGGCTAGTACTTCTGAATATTTAATTAATGCTACCGCAAGAGAATTAAGCAATACTGATGGTAGAAACTGGATACCGTTGATAGTAAAAGAAATCGCCGAAGATCGTTATCAAGTTATTGGCAATAATTTTATTTATGCAGTTGCCGAAGCAGCAGGGTTAGAAAAAGTTTGGTGCATCATTGCTGATGAAAGTGAAACCACCGCCAGACTTAGCAGGATGCTGGCAAGAGAAGAAATACCAAGAATCAACTTATCGACAGCATCAACAGAAGAGATCAAATCTGCATTAAAATATTTGACCGAACAGCCAGATTCACCTTTAAAAAAAATAAATATTCTCAAAGCGACTAACCGTATTGATGAAGCACCCCGCCAGTATTGGCAAGATTTGAAACCAGTCACCAAATTGCAGTGTGGCATTACAGCAGGAAAAAAAGTAAAAGCCCTAGAACAAGTTTTTTATCTTACTCCCCAATCAATGCCCGACGATATTAGAGAGCGGAATGTTTTGAATAGTCTAACTACTACTGAGTTAAAGAAAATAGCTAAGAAGCGTAAGCTATCGGGATATAGTAAATACAATAAAATCAAACTAGTAAATTTATTAAGTCAATAATTTTTCAAATTAATAGAGATATATGGCAAACAAGCATTATTCTGATCGGGGAATAGTGCTTAAATTTTGTCATAATCTCATCTCGATATTGATATGGCTTGGAGAAAAAATATATGGCTTTGAAAATTCGCGATCGCCTTTTTAATTGGGGAGAAAGAACTTATGTAATGGGCATTCTGAATGTTACTCCCGACAGTTTTAGCGATGGTGGTGAGTTTAATAGTGTTGAGGCTGCGCTGATTCAAGCTAGAGGTATGACTGATAACGGGGTAGATATTATTGATATTGGGGGAGAGTCTACCCGCCCAAACGCAGCAGAAGTTACTGTAGAAGAAGAGTTAAAGCGGGTTGTTCCTGTAATTCGACAGCTACGTGAAGAAAGCTCAATTCCAATTTCAATCGATACTACTAAAGCAATCATTGCTCAAGAAGCGATCGCAGCTGGGGCAGATCTAGTTAATGATATTTCTGGAGCTACTTTTGATGAGAAAATGTTGGAAACTGTGGCTCAACTGGACGTGCCAATTGTCTTGATGCACATTCG
>JADEXJ010000024.1 GCA_015207195.1 Pleurocapsales cyanobacterium LEGE 10410 | reverse complement strand
AAGAAATACTTATTACTTATTACTTATTACTCATTACTTTCTATTTCTAACTCTCACAATTTACACATATTAATTTGCTATCAATAAATAAACAAAATTTATGCTGTAGGTAGTTATGATGTCTAGAATCTTGATTATCGAAGACGAGGAAGGTATTCGGCTACTCGTAAAATTAGCTCTGGAAATGAATGCAAATTGGCAGGTAATAACTGCTTCCTCTGGTGAAGAAGGCATTACTCTGGCAGCAACCGAAGTACCAGACGCTATCTTACTAGACGTGATGATGCCAGGGATAGATGGTTTTGCTACCTTTAAACAACTACAAGCCAATTCCATCACCGCCTCAATTCCAGTGATTTTGCTAACCACCAAGTTCCAAACTACCGAACCCAACCGATTAAGCCAGCTAGGAATTAAAGGCATCATCCCCAAACCCTTCGACCCCATAACTTTGGAAACTGACATCGACCAAATTCTGGCTGAAAACAAGTAAATCTTCCCATCTCCCTACTTCCTACTCGTACAGACGTGACCTGGAACGTCTCTACAGCTACTTCCTATATGCGTAGCGGTATCCCTTTAGGGACTCCCTACTCCCTACTCCCTACTCGTTGTCGGTCAATAAAAACTTCCAAAACTTATGATAGGGATGAATTTGGTTGACTCGTTTACCTTCGCGATAAACTGGACGGTTTTCGTTTGCCCACTGAAAGATAGAACCGCTGAGATTAAAAACATTTTGATATCCCAGAGACTGAAGCTGGCGGGCGATCGCGCTACTGCGATATCCTACAGAACAATAAACAACTATCGGGGTAGCAAGATCTGTAATCTTGTTTTCTAAGACTTCAGGGCGATCGCCAACGAGTTGAGCATTTTGAAGGTGACTAATCTTATATTCTGCTTCCGTTCTGGCATCGAGCAACAGTGGTTTTTCTGTGTCGCTTTTTTCTATGTCGCTTTGTTGTAACCAGGCAGCTAAGTCTTGGGTCGATAACTGCCGTATGTTGGGGAATAGCAGTCTAATTAAGAACTTGATAACTTGCCAGCCTAGTTTTCTGAGCAACATAATCTCGCCAAAAAAATATTCAAGTTCATATCAGCGAATGTCTTCATAGAATTGTTTGAGATAATTCGCCCGAACGCCAAACGCCCAGAGAAAGCCGATATAGAGATAGATCGCATTCGCCTTGAGCCAGCCCAATTTTGCCACACGGCGATCGCTAGACTGGACGACGCGATTAACTAGATATATTCTGCCGTATTTACACAATTTGAGACAGAGATCGGCATCTTCCATAATTGGCAACTTTGGATCGAAACCACCACAGTCCCAAAAATCGCTGCGACGGCAAAACATCGCCTGATCGCCAAACAGAATTCGTAAACCTCTGAGAAATAAGTGAGGACGAAACAATAATGATCCGTAATAAGTTTTTAAATAATTGTGTAGGGAACATCCCCAGCGAGTTTTCTCTCCACTCATCAAGGAAATGAAACCTCCCCCCGCAATCGTAGGGTCTGCTAGGGTTTTTTCAATTACTGCGGTGAAGTCGTCAGGCACTATGGTATCCGCATGGAGAAAACAGAGAAGTTTACCTTGGGCTTTTTTTGCCCCTAAGTTCATCTGGATTGAGCGACCAGCTTGTTGAGAAATAAGCACCAATACTCCTGCTTGGCGAGCAATTTCTAGAGTGTTGTCCCGACTGCCCCCATCTACAACTAAAATTTCCTTGGGAGGAGGATTTGATAAAGACAGATTGCGTAAAGTTCTACTCAAAAAATCTTCTTCATTTAAGGTGGGAATGATAACGGAAACTTCAGAAAGGGTCATATAGATTAGACTTCTTGCAAAAGCCAGGGAAAAGGGAAAAGGTATACTGCACTTTTCAGTTGAATTGACTCAATTGATACTCGCTACTTACTACTTACTACTTACTACTTAAATATGGTGTTTTGATCGGGATTATTTGGCAATAACAAAGCGTAAAGGTAGACAAATTTGAACGGTAGTTCCCTTTTTTTCTGCACTATGAACCGTAATCTTGCCATCATGAGCCTGAATGATTTGTTGGACGATCGCCAGTCCCAAACCAAATCCGCCTGTTTGTCTGGTACGAGCTTGGTCTACTCGGTAAAAACGATCGAAGATCTGGGGTAAATCTGAGGCGGGAATACCAATTCCCGTATCTTCTACGGTAATAAAAATGCGACGGGGTTTGATTACTAATTTTAGTGTAACCATACCACCAACCAGAGTATATTTAATCGCGTTGTCTAACAAATTGGCGATCGCCTGTTGAAGTAGATCGCGATCGCCGTAGATCTCTTTCGATGTTGTTGGTATGTCTGATTTGAATTTCAAACCTTGTTCCTCGGCTATAGTCTGATATTCTTTTGCCAAAGAGTTTAATAGCTCAACTATGTCAGTGTGAACAATATCTTGGGGGTTCAATTTACCCTGGTGACGGGCTAGAAATAGCAAGTTAGTAATCAAAACACTCATGTGTTTGCTTTGGGTAACAATATTTGATAAACGCTGGCGGGGTTGGTGAATATCTTCCGCAGGAGCGAGTAACCCCACCTGGGCATTACTTAAAATCGCTGCGACAGGGGCGCGTAATTCATGGGAAGCATCGGCAGTAAAACGCTGTAGCTGTTCGTAAGAACGTCTGACAGGCTGCATTGCCACACCAGCTAACATCCAGCCCACAATACCAGTAATGCCCAGGGTAATCGGTATGCCCAAAGATAAAAACAAACGCGATCGCGCCAAAGAACTGCGAACGGGAGCGAAAGATACCCCGATCTGAAGATAACCAACAGTGGCGCGATCGTATTTTAAGGGCAGGGTTAGAACACGCAAACTATCAAACTGTGCTTCACTATCTAGAGTTCGCCATCCTGGTGTTAGCGATGACTTTTGATTGGAATACTCGCCAATGTACTGTAAGAGTTGTTTTTGGTTGTCATACCAGCGAATGTAAATTATTTCCGATTCAGTCAAACCGCTGCGGTTCAAAGATACATTATCTGTGTCTATCCACCAGTTTTTGCCCTGTTGTTGATAGTTGGTTAGCCCAGCAATATTTTGAGCTTGAGCATAAACCTGTTCCTCAAATTCTCGTATTCGCTCTTGGGCTTGACGTTGATAAACCGTAAAGGCAAACAAAACCAAAATACTGCCCATAGAGAGGGTAAACCAATAAGCCAAACGACGACGAGAGCGATCGAACATAAATAGAGTAAGGTTGGTTTTT
Source organism: Pleurocapsales cyanobacterium LEGE 10410 (assembly GCA_015207195.1). GTDB lineage: Bacteria > Cyanobacteriota > Cyanobacteriia > Cyanobacteriales > Xenococcaceae > Waterburya. The sequence goes on along the minus strand of JADEXJ010000024.1, from coordinate 49,982 downwards.
CAGACAGATGGTCATTAGCAATATGTCAATTATTGTATGGGCAAAATGGCTAGCTCGACACATCTCGGATGTCATTGCTTCTCTAGATTTTTGGAGCTTCTCAAACTTGTCAACGTTTTGTCATTTGGTTGTCATATTCGATCGCCATAATAAGTATTAAAACGAATTGATGATAGATAACATGAAAAAAATATCTTGGAAAACACTGGTAACTACTTTGATTGGTACGGGGATTGCTAGCAGCTTGGTAGCCTTACCCGTTAAAGCCAATGAAGAAAGTTTGGTTGATAATACGGCTCAGGCAGAACTATTTTTAGGACAGCTCTCCTATGGCGATCGCAATTTTAATAATGCCGAACCTTCTGATGGTTTTAAAAATCTTGTTGGTTTGACTGGCTTAGCGATCGGTACTGGTGTAGTCGGCTATCATTTAACCCGTGCCTATAAGCCTTCTTTGGTTAATTCATTGCCTACGATCAGCAGCAGTAACAGTAACGCTGCTCTAATCGATCGCGTCAGTCCCAAACTACGTAAAGAATTACTCAGACTAGTACACAATAAAGCAACCGCGAGTCGTCTGCTATCGGGTACTCTGGTATCTCATCCTGGGCGTTCTCCCAACTGGGTAGCCGAAAAAGTAATTTACGACCTCAAGCGCGATCGCTAATAATATCAGGTTCGGATGAACAGTTGAAGTAAAAGTAGCAAGTAGCAAGTAGCAAGTAGCAAGTAGCAACTGTAGAGACGTTCCAGGTCACGTCTGTACGAGTAGGAAGTAGCAAGTAGGGAGTATTATCTGAATGATTTAAAAATTAGCGATCGCTCAAAAGTTTATTCTCGAACATCCAAACGATAACCCATGCCATAAACTGTTTCTAGCCAGTCTTTCGCCCCAACCGCAAGCAGACGCTGGCGCACTCTTCTAACCAAAGTCGTTACCGCATTGCTTTCGGGTTCACTGCCCCAACTCCAGAGTGCCTGTTCGATTTGATCGCGGGATAATACCTGTTGGGGATGTCGCATTAAATATTCCATCAGCTGAAATTCTCTGACCGAAAGCTGAATCTTATTGGTTCCCCGTTCTAATTGCAAACTAGTTAGATCTAGCCGTAGATCGCCCAAGCTTAGAGTATCTCCTTTCCATAGAGGCGATCGCCTGCCCAAGGCTCTTACCCTAGCTAGCAACTCTAAAACATCTATCGGTTTAACGATATAATCATCTGCCCCCGCATCTAAACCCTCTATCTTGTCTGTCGTCGCGTCTTTGGCGGTCAACATCAAGACTGGTGCAGCATTACCTAGCTGGCGATATTGACGGCAGAGTTTCACACCGCTGACTTTTGGTAGCATCCAGTCTAAAATAAGCAGATCGTAGTTCTTTTCTTTAATCAACCAGAGTGCAGTTTCGCCATCTTCGACCGCATCGACTATATGCCCCACTTGAGAAAGTGCGGTATACAAGGGTTCTAGCTGGGCTGTGTCGTCTTCGACTAAAAGGATCAACATTTAAACCGCGTCAAATAATAAGAAGTACTTCGCCATCGCAGTAGGAAGTAGGGAGTAGGAAGTAGGAAGTAGGAAGTAGGAAGTAGGAAGTAGGAAGTCCTAAAGGATACAGCTTCGCCTATAGGAAGTAGGAAGTAGGGAGTAGGGAGTAGGAAGTAGGAAGTAGGAAGTCGGAAGTCGGAAGTCGGAAGTAGGAAGTCGGAAGTTAATTAGAATGACTATAACTGTTAGATGTGGCGATAATCAATGTTGAGATTAGAGTTTTGGCTGCCTTTACCCTTGGTAGGATTGGCTTTTTGGTCGATCAGTGGATTGATTACCGAACATAATTTGACTCAGGGCGATCGCAATATTGAGTCGTTAATCATTGCTCCCAATCAAGCACAACCAGCGAGTAATATATTATCAATTAAGGTTATAGTAGATCGCGATCGCCAGCTCTCTCAGGTCAGAGTCAAACAGACAACCCAGGTGAATCGATATCAGCAGTTTGAACTAGACACTACAGAAATTAAAGACCTAGAACAGGCGATCGCCTCCAGACTCAATTTATCTTCTAAACAGGTTAAACAGCTATTACGCTATCAAATGGTTAAGTAAAATCATACTAAATCTGATTGGTAAAGGTCACTATCGTTGTTCTTTAAGTCCCCCAGACTTGGGGGATTTAGGGGGCAATTTAAAGTAACTTCTACGAACGGGATTTAGTATCAGTTATAGCTCAACTTTGTTTCATCTGAGATAACTCCCTGAACATACTTTTGAGCGATCGCTAAAATTTCACGTTCATCAATCGGCTTAGAAACTAGGGCTGTTGCACCAACCATCTTGGCACGCATCCTATCGATAATACTGTCTTTTTCGGTAAGAATTACAATCGGGATTGTTTTAAACTCCGATATTCTTCTGATTTGACTACAAATTTCATAGCCATTGGCGATCGGCATAATTAAATCTAGAAAAACTAGGTCGGGCTTGTTTTCTAATAAAATACTTAAAGCATGAACGGATTCATTTACTGGAATTAATCTATAGCCAGCAGGGTTTAATACCTGCGCTATCTGTTGACAGACTTGAGGCTGATCGTCAACACAAACTATTAAAGGTAGGCTCGATTCTCGGACATAATCCCGATTAGGATTGTCTGTCGCCATTGCTTGATTGACGGCATTTTGTCGAGAAGAAAAATACAGATTAGCTAGCTGCGCGTCTTCTACGGAAATTAACTCCAGAGATTTGCTTCTAAGGTGAGCCATCAAAGAACAAGTAGCACTCAGCAGTTCTTGGTTAGTGATAATTGCTATATCTTGCAGCGTCTTCTTACCATCAATCAAAACTGATAGCTTGCTATAAACATCAGCATCAACTTCCTGCTGCAATTTTTCGCTATTTTTGATTACAGGAGCTAAATTAGGAGAATAGTCGGCTAAACCAGCTTTTACCCAACTATCGTATTGATTTGTAGCCTGGCTCACAACCTGACTTGTATCTAGATAAACAATTGGTTGCTTGAACAACGGGCTTCTCAAAATAGAACCCATGCGGTTAGCAGCAGTTTCAAAAATGGATTTGATTTGACCAATCTTATTGTGTGCCAGAAAACAATCGAACAAAACTTCTTGGGCTAACTCTTTAATAATTTCAATTGCCTTGGCTTGGGAAATATTGCTACGCTTATTTAAAACCGATATTAGTAAATATTCTCGCAGTTCAGAAATTTCTTGTTCTCTTAATTTAATTTCTTCGCAATTGATTTGAGGATAGTGCTTGTTGATTAAACGATTTACTCTTCTTACGCGATGATAGCTTGCCGTTGCCCACAATAAACTACCATTTTTAAAATAGAAGCTCCAACTATTTGCCGTTATGTCGGTTACATAAAGCTTACAGGATTGCTGTAGTTTTACTATATCTTCAAACTGGGCTTTTAGCTTGATTATATTGTTCGAGAGGGCTTCCATAGTTTCTACAGGCAGTTGTTAGTTAATTACTTAAATTAGAATTTGTGACTTGGGTTTAAGGTATTGATAATAAATCTATTTGATAGATAGAATATATTTTTGATGACAGTTACCATCTCAATATTACTTTGTTGATTTTTAATATTACTTTTTTCACGGCAAAACAGAACAATGTTAGCAACTATTCAACAATAGAGACTATAAATATAATTAATATTTGGATACTGAATCTTTGTTATTTGAAATACAAATAAAATATTTCACAATATGTCAAAAAAAATCGTCTATAAGTCAATCAAGACGCATTTTGCGCACGATTTTTCCTTCGTAGCGACAGTATTAGCTCCATTTAATACTATAAATTTTGGTTTGTAAAGTAATAAAGTCTAATATCTAATCAATACTACAACTAATTTTTTTAATGTTTTTACTTTTCCAGACAAATTCAATATTTGTTGCTATGAAACTACAAAAATAATTATTATCTAAATTAATATTTAACTGTAAGTTCGATGCTAGACACAATACTAAGTAGGTGGGGAGATAGGGAGATGGGGAGATAAGGAGATAGGGAGATAGGGAGATGGGGAGATAGGGAGATAGGGAGATGGGGAGATAGGGAAAAAACAAGATGTTTGGGTGTGATAAATTATTGTGCCTACTTACTTATTTACCTTGAGGTAAAAACAAGTTTAGTAACACGCCAACAATGCTAGATAGTCCGATGCCCTCTAGAGCAAACACGCCCGCCTTGATGCTCATACCACCCACACCCAAAATGAGAATGGCACTAATAATTGCCAAATTACGCGGTTGTAATAAATCATCTCTCACCTGAATCAGACTGTTAATACCGATAACTACAATAGTGCCAAACAGAATAATTAAAATTCCACCCATCACGGGGACGGGGATGGTTTGTAAGATTGCTCCCAATTTTCCGAAAAAGGACAGTACAATCGCCGTTAGGGCAGCCCAAGTCATAATCCCAGGATTGAAGGCTCTAGTAAGAGCTACTGCCCCCGTAACCTCCGAATAAGTTGTGTTGGGTGGTCCGCCCAAAAATGCTGCCAGGGTTGTCGCCAGTCCATCACCTAATAAAGTTCGATGTAGCCCAGGATTACGCAGATAATTGTTTTTCGTTACCGAACTAATCGCCAGCACGTCGCCAATATGCTCGATCGCGGGGGCGATCGCTACGGGCAAGATAAATAAGATTGCGGGCAAATGAAAACTTGGGGCGGTAAAGCTGGGGACTGCCAACCAGGGTGCTGCACCAACGGCGGAAAAATCCACCAAGCCGAAAGGGAAGGAAACTAAATATCCCGCAATAATTCCCACTAAAATTGAAATTGACTTCAAAAAACTTCGGGCTAAAATTGCCGTCAGCATAGTTACCAACAAAGAAACGGTAGCTATTACTATAGCCACAACCGCGCTGTATCCCTCGCCCGCCTCAGAAGCCATCTCCACGGCGGTAGAAGCCAAACCCAGACCGATAACCATAATTACTGGGCTAGTGACGATCGGCGGTAAAACTCGAACCACAATCTCCGAACCGCGCCAAAAAATTACGATGCTCAATACCAAATATACTATTCCTGCAACCGCCAGCCCCGATAGAGTTTCGGACAAACCATACTTCTCGACCCCTAGAGTAATTGGCGCGATGAAGGCAAAGGAAGATGCTAAATAAACAGGAATTTTCCCTCCCGTAATTAGCTGAAAGCACAAAGTTCCTAGTCCAGAGGTAAACAGAGCGACGTTGGGGTCTAATCCTGTAAGAATTGGCACCAACACCAAAGCCCCAAACGCCACCAAGAGCATTTGTGCGCCCACCAGGAAATCTCGACGACGAAACTTATAGGCTGTAAGAGAGCGATCGGAGCTTTTCGGCGATACGGGTAATTTGGTCATGTTGTTAGTCGATTGATGCAGTTAATTGGCGATCGCTATAGCCGTACAAATCAGAAGTAGTAAGTAGAGGCGCGACCCTGCGTCTATCACGGATTTCTAATCTCATGAGAATAGTAACCGAGTATGCTACTCATTACTTTTTATCTTCGCCGTAAAGGAACTTCAAAAAAGTATAGATGGTAACTACCTGCTGTCGCGTCAAACTTAAAACAGCGCAACAGACTAACATTTAATACCAGTCGCTATCTATTATCTATAACCATCAAAAACCCGTGACTAGTTGGTAAACAGGTAAATTATCTGTGTTCATCTGTGTTTATCTGTGGACAGATCTAGCACCTCAAATTAGACTCCCTTGCCACGCCACCACTTTAATTTTGTCTGGGCGAATCTATAACACGTCTCGGTTTCTTTTACTAAAGTAAATTGACTTATCACTTGATCGATCTTTTTCTCAGTTCTTTCGATACTCCATCCAAGTCCATTTACCTCAATCGGACGGGTAGCAACCACCCAAAATTCAATCAATACTTGAGGCGTGATAATACATTCGTGTCCTTGAGCGATTAGACTAGCAACAGAATTTACTGCTAAATTGTAGCGCGGTGAAGTGCGATCGCTTGCTCTGAGTAAAATATTGGTGTCGAGTAGGTAGAGAGTCACAAAAACTATTCTTAATCAATCTTCGTTGTAGATACTGTCGCGACTTAAAGCTTCATCAGGTAGTCCAGGACTATCATCGGGATTATCACTAGCCCAATTGAGCCACTGTTTTACTCGTCGCTCTCTTATCTGGGAGCGATCCTCTTGGAAAGATTTTTGGGCTATAAACTCAACAAAATCTAAAACTTCTTGCTGTTGTATAGGATTTAGACCGCGCCACTTATCTATTAATAATCTTTCGCTGTTCATTGGTTCACTCTTTCATCATCTCCGTAGTTTAACTTTAAAATACTTGAGACTAAATCTGGGAAAAACCGTAGATATTAGAGCGATAGATTCTTTTGGTGTCTGGCGATCGCCCACCTTAAACCAAATCGTCTAGTATTTGATCAACTTCCTCTTAATAGTTGGTAAATCTTCGCTTTTTTTTAGGTTTGAGACAATACCCGATCTACTCGATCCAGTTCGATCTCTAAAAAATCATCCACCGTCCAGTTTGCTTTGCGCTGTAACATGTGTAGGGGATAGATATTGGAAATACCGACAACCTGTACCTTCGCTCTTTTTGCTGCTTCAATACCGATGGGGTTATCTTCGATCGCCAGGCACTCTGAGGGCTGTAGATCGAGCTTTGCTACCGCTAACAAGTAAGGATCGGGTTCGGGTTTACTAGCTTCTAGATCGTCTCCCGCAACAATTAGGTTGAAATATTTTGCCAGTTCCGCTTTTTCCAATATATATTCGACCTGCAAACGAGCTGCCCCAGTCACTAAGCCAATAGCTATATTTTGTTCTTGCAGCTTTCCTAGAAATTCAGCTAGATGGGGAGATAGGGGTAATTCGTCTAGGCAATCTATTTGCTGTTGATAGGCTTTGGTTTTGGTTTCAATCAGGCGATCTAGATAGGAATCAGAGAGAATTCGACCACGATTGGCTAAGAGATCTTTCAAGCCAGCGCGATCGCTCCTACCGCGACAGTATTGAGTATATTCCGCATCATCTGCTCTCAGATTCTCCCCCAGCATGAGATCTGCTACCAACCTACGGTTAATATCTTCGTCATCGATAATTACACCACTAAAATTTAAAAAAACTGCTTTTAAACTCATCTGTTAATTGTCACCTAGACTAATTGCTAACCGATTTTACTCCCGTACTTAGCTGGTTTGTCCACCAAACATCCTCTGTCAAGATCTTACTAAAACCTGCTTTACCAAGCCAAGCATCAACGCTACCCGCAGCGTACTCTCTGATATAGGGTTCTTCAAAAATGTCCGCTAGCCAAGTAGTGTTACGCAGGGTTTTTTGATGACCATCGAGAATAATGATTTGTCCCCCTGGCTTGAGCAGGCGAAAAGCTTCTTTAAGTATGGCTTGAGAAATATGGGTTGGAGTTTCGTGAAGTAATAGCGAAGCGGTAACTACATCAAATTCACCGTCGGCAAAATTGGTGGCTTCTGCTAGACTATGCAGCCATCGGATATTCAATCCTGCCTGCTGTGCTTTGTATTCAGCCATCACCAGCATCTGGGGAGATAAATCTAGTCCCAGGACTTCTGCCTCAGGAAAAGCCTGTTTGAGCATGATGGTAGTCGAACCCGTACCACAGCCAAGGTCGAGGATTTTCTGTGGATTGCCCGCAACTGCCTTGACTACTGCTTCTCGATTCCAGACTTCATTGGGAGGCAGGGCGTGTTTGGTAACGGGGTCATAGGTGACGGCTGCACCAGAGTTGAGATAACCGCCTTTAATACCGTGAAAGTTTTGCGAACTATAATATTCAGGATAAATCAGATCGGGGTTGTTCAAGCGATCGCTCTCACCTTCCCAGTCAATGCTATCCGATAACTTTTTTAATTCCTCGCGATCGATTAAAAATCCGAATAATGGTTGAAGAAACTTTTCCCACAGGGTATCTTGACCAGTAGCCATAGGGTTAGCAATAAATAAAATTCACAATACTCTATCTCTCTAGTCTAAGCAATTATTCTCAGTTATGCTCGACAAATCTTTGACAACATACTAAATTCGTTTTTCATCATCTCCTCAGTCGATCATAAGATGTCAGCCAATCTACAGTGCAGAAAACCAACAAGCCAATTACTATGACCACTCAACGCTGGGAATTTTATATCGATCGCGGTGGCACGTTTACCGATGTGGTGGCTAAAACACCTCAAGGTGAAATTATCGTTGATAAATTACTGTCAGAAAATCCCGAACAATATCGAGATGCACCGCTCCAGGGAATTAGAGATCTTTTAAGGATTTCCCAGGGTGAACCCATTCCCACCGCCCAAATTGAAGTGGTCAAAATGGGGACGACGGTAGCCACCAACGCCTTGTTAGAAAGAAAAGGCGATCGCGTAGTCCTCCTAATTACTAAAGGTTTTAAAGATGCGTTGCGAATCGGCTATCAAAATCGCCCCGATATTTTTGCTCGCCAGATCGTTCTTCCTAGTATGCTGTATGAGTTTGTTATCGAGGTGGATGAAAGATATGATGCCAACGGTAATGAATTAAAGCCCGTCAATCAACCCCAGGTTAGACAAGACTTGCAGACCATTTATGATCGGGGAATCAATTGCTGTGCCATTGTTCTGATGCACGGCTATCGCTATACCCAACATGAACTAGAAGTAGCGGAAATAGCTCAACAAATTGGCTTTACCCAAATATCTGTTTCCCATCAGGTAAGCCCGTTGATGAAATTAGTCAGTCGCGGGGATACTACCGTCGTCGATGCCTATCTTACTCCGATCTTACGTCGCTACATCGATCGCCTTGCCAGCCAGCTACCCAGCACCCAACTGATGTTTATGAAGTCTGATGGTGGTTTGGTGAGTGCCGAAAATTTTCAGGGTAAGGACAGCATTCTTAGTGGACCGGCGGGGGGCATAGTCGGTGCGGTAAAAACCAGTCAAATAGCAGGCTTTGACAAAATCGTTACCTTCGACATGGGAGGCACGAGTACGGATGTAGCTCACTATGCAGGGGAGTACGAACGAGAACTAGATTCAGAGATTGCAGGGGCGCGGATGCGCGTACCAGTATTGGCAATCCAGACGATCGCAGCTGGGGGCGGTTCGATTCTAAGCTTTGATGGGATGAGTTATCGCGTAGGTCCTGAATCTGGTGGTTCAAACCCAGGTCCTGCTTGCTATCGACGGGGCGGAAAACTAACCGTTACCGATGCCAACGTCATGCTGGGCAAAATTTACCCCCAATACTTTCCCGCCGTTTTTGGTTCAGATGCCAACCTGCCTTTGGATCGAGAAATTGTCCTGACTAAGTTCGAGCAGTTAGCAGCAACCATCAACACGGCTACGGCTAACCATTCTACCCCCGAACAAGTAGCATCTGGCTTTATAGCGATCGCCGTAGAGAATATGGCAAATGCGATCAAAAAGATCAGTCTGCAACGGGGTTATGATGTCACCCAATACGTTTTGTGTTGTTTTGGCGGGGCATCGGCGCAGGTAGCCTGTCTCATTGCCGATACTCTGGGGATGACTAAGATCTTGATTCATCCCTATGCAGGAGTCCTCTCAGCTTACGGTATTGGTCTGGCAAATCTCAGTACTACAAGAGTAGAGTCGGTAGAAATGGCTTTAACTCCAGAAGTTATGCCCCTACTAGAGTCTTTGTTTGATTCGGCGATCGACCAAGGAAAAAAAGCGCGAAACAATCCAGATTTAATTATCAAAAAAGTCAATCTCAAATATGCGGGGACTGATTCGACTTTAACTATTGACTTCGATTCTAATCTGGCGGTGATGCAGCAGAATTTTGCCACCGAACACCAAACTCGCTACGGATTTGTTCAACCAGAAAAACAGTTGATTATCGAATCGGCAACTGTAGAATTGATTCAACAAATGGATACACCAGCAGCGACGGTAGTTACTCGTACTCGTCCTACTAACGAACCTCCAGCACCTACAGAAATAGTCCAAATGTTTGCTCTAGATCGATGGCATGATGCCAGAATTTATCGTCGAGAAGACTTGCAGCCTGAAGACTGTATTGTCGGTGCAGCCATGATCGTCGAACCGACTAACACTATCATTGTCGAACCCAACTGGCAGGCTACTGTGAGCGATCGCAATTACTTGATTTTGGAGTGTTGCCAGCTGAAGACTGAGAAATGCTAAAGCCAACTCTAAATTGATCGAGCTATTTTCCCACTAAAATTGTATGATCGAGTACTTTTAAAAATGAACTGATGAGTTACCGACTCAAAGCACAAGAATCCTTGCCCAAAGGAATTAAACGAATTGCTACTGAAGAAGTAGCTAAAGCCATTGCCGATTTTAACCAGATTGAAGAGCTGGGTATCAATGTGGCAGTTCATCAAGCTCGCAAAAGGCTCAAAAAAACTAGGGCAGTCATTCGTTTAGTACGCGATCGCCTGGGAAAAAAAACCTATAAGTCTGAAAATGCCCGTTTACGAGATCTGGGGCGAAATTTGGCAAATCTTCGGGATCTCAGGGTGCAAATTGAAACTTTGGATAATTTGGTCGCATATTTTGATACGGTCGAACCTGAAACTTTTACCGATATTCGCCGTGAACTAAGGGTTGATTATCGTCAAGAGTATCAAAAAATTGTCAACGAAGATGTTACCAAGGCGATCGTCAAACAGCTTGAAGAGAGTAAAACGGAAATCGACAATTGGTCGATTGGTTCAGACGATTGGTCTACGGTTGATAAGAGTCTCAAGCGAGTTTACCAACGCGGTAGCAAAGCTCTGCATCAAGTTATATCCCAACCAGCAGCAGAAAATTTCCATGACTGGCGCAAAAGAGTCAAGTATCTCCGCTATCAGTTAACAATTTTAGCTCCTATTTGGACTGAGGTGATCGAAAATTATGTTGCTCAAACTCATCATTTAACCGATTGTTTGGGCGAAGAACACGACTTAGCGGTGTTGCAAGAACTGGTTACCGATCAGCCCGAAAGATTTAATCGCGACAATAAATTATCAGTCTTAACTACTTTAATCGATCGCCGTCGCCAAGAATTACAGTCAACAGCTATAGTTCTGGGTCAAAAAATTTACGCTGAGAACCCCGAAAATTTTGTGGATCGCATCGGTAGCTATTGGGAGATTTGGCGAGCAAGTAGCAAGTAGCAAGTAGCAAGTAAAAATTATATTCTGCTGTTCGACTACCTTGATCTCCGATTCAAAAACTACAGTTTTTTATGTAGACGGGGTTTAGGAGCTAAATTTCTCTCGGCAATTTATTTAATTGCTTTTGTAGTTAACTTGATATTTTTTGAAATATATATTTAATAGAGCTATGATAGTATTTCGCAGTAGGAATAATTTTTTCATAAATAAAGTTTTATTAATCGATCTCATAATCTATCGATCGGAAGAGACAGAGAAAAAAAACAATTTTTACAATTAATTTATAAAACTCACAAAATAATAAATCAGATTTTTGCCAAGTTTAATCAAAAAGGCTTTTGAGTGATAATTAGTCTTCAAATCATCGATCCCCATCAAATTCAAGAGCAGATAACCTCAGAGATTGTAGTAATAAAATACTATTAGATCGATAACTTTCTTAATATTTTTTAAGCTCAAATTATTTGGTTACTCCTGCCAATTTTCAAACCACTATACTTTGATGGGGTTAAAAAATCAGATTTCTCTTTACCGCAACAAGTTGATTAAACCTCAAACATTTTTTTTAAACTGCCGTTTAATTATTCAGAAATCAACATCATGCTTAAAACTACTAATCTTGTTTACAATTCAAATCATTTAGTAAAATCCAATACAAAAGCTACTTTACTTCAACAACAAATCTCAACTCATCAGGCTCAATCCATTCTTCATGCCTATCAAAATAAAACTAAATATTTGCAGATAGTAAAAATTGAAAATGTTGTTGATTTTTATTGGGAAAAAGTTGTTTTTCCTTATCAAACAGTTTTGTTTTATGCCGTCAAGCAAGCAAAATTGAAAATATACAGCAGTAATAACGCTACCGCAGCATTAACCGACACAATTCCTTGTTCCAAGCTGAAGGTTGCTAACACTGCCAATAGTTGAACTTGAAACAAAGCGGTAATTTTTAAGACACAGCCATTCAACGCAGTATTTTGGAAAATGGAGATAAAAAAATGAACAGTTGTATTTGCTGTCACAGTCGCTTACTCAAACACCTAAATCATCATCGAGCCTATTGGTTTTGTCCTACCTGCCATCAAGAAATGCCTAACATCAATACTTTGACGGCTAATTCACGTGTTCAAATGCGAAAAACCCAACCGAAAAGCACCTTGGTGGCAAACATTAAATAGCCTGAGATCTAGCAAGTTAGTTCGGCGTTAGTTCTTGACTAAGAGGTATGATACTAGATCTATCGTCAGATAAGTTTTGCAATTACGACTACAGATAGTTTTTATTATTTTGGCGATCGCTCATAATATCAAGAAAACGCTGGACGATTTTAATTTCAATGACTATCAATCTACTCCCATGAAGCCAAGCTTTCCTTTTCTTGGCTGGCTCTACGATCGCTTTTTGCAGCTGATTATCTATCCTAGTGTTTGGGTAGCTGCTGCCCTAGCATCTTTAGGAATATTTACTCAGGAAACCCTAGAACTGGGGCATAATTGGCAGGCGATCGCCTTAATCTTTGTTACGGCGTTAATTCCCTATAATTTAGACCGCATTTTTGACTCCTACGTACAGAAAATTCCTGACCATCAAGCACAGCTATTTTTTCGACAGCGGTGTATCTGGGTTTTATTGTTCTCAGCGATCGTCGCTACCGTCATACTATTATATTTTGCCCCCTCCCAAGTTCGCTATATCAGCTTGGTAGGAATCATTCCTTTACTTTACGGTACGCCCTTATTTCCCAGCAAAAAGGAGTCAGGGTGGCAGTGGTATCGCTTAAAAGATCTGCCTGGTTCAAAGGCTTGGATTGTAGGTGGAATCCTTACCTATGCCGTAATTGCTGTACCTTTAGCCTACTCTCAGGCTCAATTTGATGTTGCAGCAGCTTTAATTACCTGGTTTATGTTCGTCTTTATTGTCACCAACTCCCACACTTTTGATATCCGCGATCTAGAATCAGACCGCTATAAAGGGGTAGTTACTTTGCCAATTATGGTGGGAATCGAAGGAACCAAAATTGTTTTGACCGTAATGAATCTATCAATGCTGCTAACAATCGTCAGCGCGTGGTTAACTGGGGTCATCGCCTATCATCCAGCAATTGTTTTGGCTACGTCAGTCAATCTTATCTATATTTGGTCGGTCAACGCTGATACCCCTCGTTGGGTTTATACTATCTGGATCGAAGGCTGTTTGTTTGTCCCAATATTAGTAAATTGGACAATTTCAGTAACCATCGGCTAAATCTGATGATCTTCGAGCTATATTTTGATTTTTTATTTAATTTTTTTGCTAATGGATAACTCAAGCAATTTCACACCTTTGAGTCTTAATTTTGTTCTCGGCTAGAAATTTTGGTTCCTGACACAGATTAATAATCCGCTCAGTTTGCTTTTAAGACTTTTAAGACTTTATATTTACAATTTTATAAGTGACAAAATAAAATACAATTAATGCTAATCCTGGCTGTAGAAAGAAGCTTGCTTGTTTGCTAATATTTTTGCCACCTCGAACAGTAATTGTTCAATATTAATCGGTTTATAAAGTAAGCCATCAGCTCCTGCTGCGATCGCAGCACTTTGACTAACATATGTATCAGCCGTTACCAAAAACACAGGAATCAAAGAAAAATTACTATCTTCCCGTAATCGATTAACCACCTCATATCCGTTCATTCGTGGCATCATCATGTCCAGCAACACCAAATCTGGCTGACACCTATGAATCTTATCGAGCGCCTCTTCTCCGTTGACTGCTACCATAACTTGATAGCCTTCATTTTCTAAAATAAACTGCATCAAATACAAATTATCTATACAATCATCTACTACTAAAATATGCTCTTGACTGGTTTTTTCTAATATGTTCATTACTCATTTTCTCTAGCTGTTTTTATGATTCCATGCTATATGTTACAAAATTGTTGTGTAGCGATATGTCTATCAAATGATGTAATAGAGAAAAAAAGCTTTCTAACCTAAATAAACCTTCGAGAAGAGAAACCGAAATATTTAAATCTTAAATAAAAATTAAAGCCAACAAAATTAATCCTAGTATATGGAACAATCTATCTTGAGAATAGACAAATAGGTCTGGGACTAGAATTTAAAAATTGTATTAAAATTATATTGGTATTTTGCAGTTAGCTGGAGGCAAGGGTGGATGGAGGTTCAGATAGAACAGTCTCGGAAACTAATTGAAGGATTGCGCGTGATAGTTGTCGATGATGTTCTCGATTCGAGAGATTTACTAGAAATGTTTTTGAAGCAAAAAAAAGCCCAAGTACAGGCTGCTAGTTGTGCCAAAGATGCGTTAAAGAAATTAGAAAACTTCCCTGCCGAACTAATTATCAGTGACGTATGTATGCCTGAGGAAGATGGCTACTGGCTAATCAAGCAATTGAAATCTATCAACAGAGGTTCTGTAGATTATATCTCAGCGATCGCCGTTACCGCAGCAGCCAAGGAAGAAGATCGTCGCCAACTTATTTCCGCAGGATATGACGGTTATCTCTCAAAACCATTCATCTTTGAAGATTTATCGATTCTGATCGCCGAAATACTGACTAAAAATTCTGCAAGCAAAAATAATTAGTATTTTTGGCCTTGGTGAATGCGTAATGCTAAACCTACCTAAACCAATACAACTGAAAATATGCAATCTTCAAAAGCTAAGAGCTAAAAGCTACGAACAGTATTATTTTGTAAGTCATTACATAAATCACCAACGCCGTATCTTTTAGTATTTTCAGGAAGATCATACCAAGTACTATAAGTCTTTAGGTCTTTAGACTTTCTACTTTAGAGATCAATTCATCTAGTGTTTGAATTTGATTCAGTTCTGCTTGAGAAACCATGACGCTTAACTCGTCGTCTTGTTTGAGAATCAACGGATAGTCAAATTTTTTCCCGTATTTCTGCTCAAATTCGTCTCTGTGTAGAAACTCCATCTCTGTATTAGATTTTTCTCTAAATTCCTTCCACTTTTTTTGTTCCTTGAATACTCCAAAGGTTAAATCGCAGAGATTACATTCGTAAGTCTGAGGACTTATGACTTTATGACCTATATCCATCAGCGTGTTTGCCAAACCGCTATCGGCATTGTAGACAAATATTAATTTCATGTTTGTTAGCTTATACTAAGTAGGTAGGCACAATAATTTATCACACCCAAACATCTTATTTCTTTCCTAACTCCCCATTTCCCCATCTCCCCATTTCCCCATCTCCCTATCCTCTTAAAAAATCTGTAGGGCTTTTATTATCATATAATCATATAGTTATATTATTTAAATAATAATTAATTTGTAATTACCAATCAAAATGCTACAAATATCACCCCAAGTCTTATCTCGTGTAGCTGAATATTTCAAAATACTTTCCGAGACTAGTAGGCTACAAATTTTGTGCAGCCTTAAATCTGGCAGTAAGAATGTTAGCGAAATTATGGAAGTTACCCAATTAGGACAGGCTAATGTATCCAAACATCTCAAAGTACTAACCCAGGCGGGAATGGTGACAAGGCAACCTCAAGGGATCAGCGTTTTTTATCAGATTAGCGATCCAACTATTTTTGAATTGTGCGATCTAGTATGCGATCGCCTTGTGGAACAGTTGCAAACAGACTCGAAAGAATTGGCGCAATTCAAAGCTTTTCAGTCTAAATAATCAAAATAAGCTATAGTTTCCGTTGTTTAAAAGCAGCGATCGCCGTGCGTAATGTTGGATAAATATGTTCGGCTTGAATGTTTTTGAGAAATCCTGCCCGTTCGAGTTCTAAATACAAATCTTGTTTAACTCTTGCCATAGCGAAGGTAATGTTTTTGGCTGCTAATTCATCTCTTAATTCTGAAAGCAT
Source organism: Pleurocapsales cyanobacterium LEGE 10410 (assembly GCA_015207195.1). Lineage (GTDB taxonomy): Bacteria > Cyanobacteriota > Cyanobacteriia > Cyanobacteriales > Xenococcaceae > Waterburya. Next base: position 33,941 of record JADEXJ010000024.1, on the reverse strand, counting down.
ATCGATCGCGGTAATATCTATTTCCACGTTAGCTTCCATGTTTAAAATTAACCATTCTACAGGTTTGATTTCGGCTGCAATCGCATCAAGCGATCGCTGTTTAAAGTTTTCTGCATTGGCAAAGCATAAAGGTGCATCGTAACGATAGATGACCAATCCTGGGATAGTGGTTGCACCCTCCCAATCATCAATATCGTGGAATCCTGCCAAATCGGGAACTGTCCCCAACACGGCATCGTGAGGACGAGCGACTCTAGAAAATAGTTCGATGACAGACAAACTGACTGCAATACCTACGCCAATTAAAATATTGGTGGCTAACACGGCAAACGTGGTGGCGATGGCTAACATAAACTCACTGCGACGAAATCTATAGAGTCTGATAAATTCTGAGACTTCAATCAACTTAGTGGCAGCATAAATTACAATTGCTCCTAAAGCAGCCTTGGGAAACAGTGCTAATATGGGGCGGAGAAACAACAGCACGATAATTACCGCTACCATTGCCACTAGGGAAAACAATTGACTTTTACTCCCCAGAGAATCGCCAATCACGGTACGACTGCCACTACTGCTTACGGGGAAGCCTTGCATCAACCCATTGCCAAGATTAGCAACACCCAACGCCAGTAATTCTTGATTGGCATCAATTTTATAGTTGTTGCGATTAGCAAATGCCCTAGCTGTTAAAACATTATCAGAATAGCCCACAAGAGAAATTCCTACCGCAGCACCAACCAAAGAACTGATATCTCCAAAAGATAATTGGGGAACAGCAAACCGAGGTAAACCCGCGGGAATCTCTCCGACTACCGCCACCCCACGGTTGTCCAGATTGAAAACCGCTACTGCTACCGTAGATAGTAGGACAGCAATCAAGGGTATAGGTGCATTGGGAAAGCGATGCTGGAGAGCAAACAAAAAAACCAAGACAGCAATGCCTAAAATTAGCGTTGGAGTATGGGCAAGCTGTAGCTGACCGACGAATTCGCTAATCTGACTAAAAAAAGCATTAGCTTCGATCTCAATCTTAGCAATCTTGCCCAACTGTCCTCCAATCATAATTAGGGCAATGCCCGCCATGTAACCAATCAAAACTGGCTTAGAAAGTAGGTCAGCCAAAAACCCCAAGCGAGCAAAATAGCCCGCAATGCAAACTACTCCCATAATCATCGCTAGCAAAGCAGCCAGGCTAATATAACTATCGCTTCTCGCTGCTGCCAAGGGTGCGATCGCTGCTGCCGTCATTACTGCGGTACTAGACTCTGGACCGATCGAAAGCTGGGGCGAAGAACCAAAGATGGCGTAAATAATCATCGGCGGTAAAATTGCCCATAAACCCGCTACGGGTTCGACTCCTGCCAACTCTCCATAAGCCATACACTGCGGAATCAAATAGGCAGCCACCGTCAAACCTGCCAAGATATCCCCCCGCAACCATTCACCTCGGTAAGCTAGAAGTTTTCTTAAACCTGGTACTTGAACTGAAAAAGAATTATCCCTGGCTTTGGTCATGTGATGCGATCGTCTTAATCTAATGATAAAGTTATCTTAATTTAATTTAAATAAAAATCTTACCAGGGAAATATTAGCGGAAGATGGGAAAATCTGGTCGTATGACGCGATCGCCTTCTAGATAGAACAAAGATCAATTAAACTGACCACCAGATATTAGAACGCCCCTTGACAAGTCCCAGTAATAGCTGTTTTACCTCTAATGCATTTTTCTCAGAACAGATAAATCCAGGTATTTTTAGCACATAAATTCAAAAGTGTAGGGCAGCTTGGGTAGTGGGGAATAATAATTTTTGTTGGATACCTGTTGCCATTCTTGAACTAACTCGGTGGGTATGTGTAAATGCACGGGAGGATCGTCTTCCAAAGGAATTTCCAGCATCAAATCGGTCGTAGCTAGCCGAGGAAAAATATTTTTGAGGTTGTATTGCCCGATGCTAGGTAATGGTGGATTTTCAAAAAATATATCAGTTGCTGCATAACGTTCATTCAAGGTGCTGATTATTAAAGGTTTTTGTGATTGAATATTGGCAGAGCTACAAAGACCAGATAACCGCAGGTTTAGAGACGTAACTTCAGGGGAATCAACTTCAGTAAAAAACATTACTTCCCATTTATGTCCTGCATCATCAGTCAATACCTGTTCTGAACGACTGTGTTTTTGTCCTGGTGCAATCTCAGTCTCGGTAATTGTGGCAATGACAGGCTCAATAGTGAGCAGGGCAATAATTAAGTATAAAATTAGGGTTGCTATTACCAAAGTAATGCCCCATTCAAGATCGTGTAAGATATGACGCAACATTTGACTCACCTCAGTCATTCCAATTAATTTCCTTATGGTTGACTAGCTTGTTGTTAGACCTAAAGGATATATGTTTCCCTATAGGGTACACTTCGTTAACGGTTATGCGAAGCGGTATCCTTTAGGAATCCCGTAGGAACCGCTTCGCATATGGTTAGTGGTTAGTGGTTATTAGGGTTAAAGCTAATTCAATAAATTGATTTATTAAGTAGGTAGGCACAATAATTTATAACACCTAAACATCTTATTTCTTCCCTATCTCCCTATCTCCCTATCTCCCTATCTCCCTATCTCCCTATCTCCCTATCTCCCTATCTCCCTATCTCCCTATCTCCCCAAGCTGACTAATTATCTTCTATTTAATTACCCCCACCTACTTATCCCTATAGTTGTTTATAAGATATAAGTTTGAGAAAGTTGTGAAGGTTCGGAGTTCGTGCTTTAAGCCCAGATGCGATCGCCATCAATTAACCCAAAGAGTTAAGTTGGAAAGCTTGTTCGTATTCCATAATTTCTGCTTTGCTACTTAGAAGACGACACCGCCAACTTGAGATGGTAAATTTGTTAGTCATAGAGACACTCAACTGATTGAATAAGAAATATTTAAAACTTCTATTCAGAGTTGTCAACCCAGACCGAAAAAGTTCAGACTAAATAAATATGGCAATTCAATCGAGCATAATCTAGATATTGCTCACTAACTTTAAACAGGCGATCGCATGGTATTTCAAGAGCAGCAAGTACTATCTAAATATCAACTGCAAAAGCGATTGGGGCGTACTGCAACGGGACATCAGACTTGGTTGGCAAATGACTTGACGAGTGAGCGATCGGTTGTAATTAAATTGCTGGCGTTTAATCCTCAAATGCGCTGGGAAGAGCTAAAGCTATTTGAGAGGGAAGCACAAACCTTAAAAGCCCTCAATCATCCCCGTATTCCTCAGTATTATGATTATTTTGACCTAGACAAAGAAGTGGGCGGTGGCGTTCCTTGGTTTGCTCTAGTACAGCAGTATATTCCTGGGTTATCACTACAAGAATCTTTAGAACAAAATCAACGCTTTAGTGAAGAGAAAATTCGCAGCATCGCCGAAGAAACGCTAGACATTCTAATTTATCTGCACCAGCTTAACCCCTCAGTTTTACATCGAGATATCAAGCCGAGTAATCTAATTTTGGGCGAGGACGATCGCATTTACCTAATTGATTTTGGTGCAGTTCAAGGACAAGCTGCTATGACAGGAGTTACCTTTACCGTGGTGGGTACGGTAGGTTATGCACCCCTAGAGCAATTTTGGGGCAGAGCAATTGAGGCTTCCGATTTATATGCTTTGGGCGCGACTTTGATTCATCTTTTGACGGGGCGTTCTCCTGCGGATTTACCACAAAAAGACTCGCGGATTCAGTTTCGCGATCGCGTCAACCTACAATCTAATCTGGTTGATTGGCTGGAAAAAATTACCGAATTGACCATTGAGAAACGTTTTAAACAGGCGCTCGAAGCCAAAGAAGCCTTAAACTCTGGGTCATTTATCTATCATCCCCGAAACAATTCTCAATTTAGCCGACAACCAGTAAGGAAGAAACTTAAGTCTCTTAGAATTCCTACTCTAATCAAGCTAACAAAATATCAGGGACAGCTAGAAATTCAAATCCCCCCAGGAGGACTAGATCGAGTTGATGAGATTTTTAATAATGGCTGTGGTGGATTACTCAGCTATTTGGTGATGTTTTTCTTTGCTTTCAGTTTTTCTGTAATTATCCCTGGCTTATCTTCGGTATTTTTTCTGTTGATCGTAACCAAAGTTTTTTTGTTGGTAGGTTCAAAAACAGAAGTTTATCTTGATAAAAATGCAGCCAAGATCAGCAGTAAAATTTTTGGCTTAAAACACTCAGGTGAAATATGCCCTAATGAGCAGATAGAGGATGTTTTCGTGCAGCGTACGGGTTCGATCTTTCAGGTGGCGTTACGGGGGCGCGATCGCATTTATAATTTGGGAGGCGCATTGAAACAAAACGAAGCAGCTTGGTTGGCACAAGAAATTAGAGACTACTTGAATATATGAGTTATCTCAGGTTCGGATGAAGAAACGATTGACTACAAAAGACTCCTATTTAAGATGTCCTAAGCTTTTGAAGAAGTTATGAGGCTAAACATCATACAGGGTCAGGTATCGCTATAAGGAATGACAGGAGGGCGATCGCACTCTTATTAAAATTGATGTAGATGATTAAAAAACTGTTTAAATATCTTGTAAATTACCGATTAAGAGAGTTAATTGTAGGTATAGAGTGTCACTAATTATCAGAAAACTGAATTTCTAGTTAGTAACAACTAAAAGCTCATAATTTAGAGGTGAAGCCTCATGTCAGAATTTCTTGATTTCCTCAAGCATAAATATGCCTACGTCGCTATCGGTAAATTTAAGCCAGGTCAATTCGTCAAAGCGCAAAAGTTATATGAAAAAGCTGTTTCTACCTATAGTAAGGGTTTTCAAGGAGCATATTTACTACAAAAACCAGGAACAGATGAAGGGATTGCCATAATCATGTGGGAAAAAATTGACGATATGCAAGACAATCAAACTGAAGCATATAAAGCAATTCTGCAAGAGATGTCTCCTTTATTTTCCACAGCACCAGATACTTCATTTTATGAGGTCTGTAGTGAAATAGATATCAAACAGCAAAGCGATCGCATTGAGTAAGCTTCTGTCGTCAAAATCCCCATTCGAGGATAAATGCGAAGCGGTTATGCTAAAGCACTAACTTCGTGTCGTCCGCAGGTGTATCCTTTAGGAATCCTTTAGGACTTGCTACTTTACCCCTTTTACTTTAACTGTTCATCCGAACCTGATATCAGACAGGAATGAAAGCTTTAATTTTAGTCCGAGTCAGAGCGGTGTAGAGCATTTTCTGAAGCTCTGGGCAATACTTCATATCTTCCGTATCCAAAAAAACATAATCGATACTAGAACCTTGAGCTTTATGTACCGTCAAAGCATAAGCGTAGGTCACATCATCAAACATTTTAGATAAGTCAAAATATCGATTCCACTGCTTTTTCTCTACGTAGTACTTAATTTTTTCAGTTCTAAACTGTTCGCTTTCAACTGTCAAAATAGAAAGGTCAAATGGAGTTCCCCTATCTGTTATTACTGGCAAGGAAAAACAAGTATATATCTCTCGATCAAAGGTAAGCTGTTTGAGTAAAGGCGGTTCGGTAACGGTACATTCTTCGGAATTATTAATTAAAATTCCCCATTTATTTTTCCCCTTTTTGCCAGGACGAGGACGAAATACAGGCTTTTTGGCAATTAATCTATCTCCAGGTACGTAAGGAGGCGCATCTTTACCCCACAAACGCGATCGCACGAATTTATTAGCAGCAGCAGCAGTCTTGTTTCTCCAAACTAACAATCTGGCATAATCGGGATTGGACAATGCGCGATCGCTCCCGAAGTATTCCGTTACCGTCTCCAACCATTCCTTTCTCGGCTGACAGGTAATTGTTTGGTCTTCGCTGCTTTGAAAAGGGTAAAGAATTTTCTGATACTTATCGAAGGTTCTGATTTTTTCGGCTACTACTGCTATTTCTCCCTCATAGCGGACAATCTCGTTTAAAGTAGCCGTACGGTCAATATATTCAGAGATGGCGACTATTGAATTATCTTCTTTAACTGGGGGTAATTGTGCCGAATCTCCCACAAATATAACCTTGGTATCGATGGTCATAGCAACAGCATCGACTATGGCATCAAAGTTACTACGGTTAATCATCGAAAATTCATCAATGATAATTACCTCATACTCATCAAATTGAGCATCGTTGTTGGCGGTAAATTCTTCTAATCCTGTCTCTTCGTTAATCTCTGGCTGTTGACCGAGCAGTTGAGCGACGGTTTTAACCTCAATGTCGATTCCTGTAGTCAGAGCGACCTGCTTTAAATTCTTGGCTGCTTTATTAGTCGGTGCTGCTGCGACAAATGCCACTTCGAGATTCCTCAACCACTCCATCAAATGACAAATCAAAAAGCTCTTGCCAGATCCAGCGTATCCACTCAAGCGAAAAAAACTTTCATTACCCTCAACGAATGATTTTAATCGATCTAGAGTTTCTTGTTGGGCAGTTGTTAGTTGTTTGAGTGATATATCACTACGTTTTGTCATTGAGCTATAGTCCAATCGTATCAACGTTTAATAGTCTTATACCTTTATACCTTTATACCTTTATACCTTTATAGGTATAGGTGTTTTCGTAACTCATTTACGTTCTTAACTTCAGACCAATCGACATCAACCTAATATAGCAATCGAGCTAAAGGTTAGGACATCTTGTAAAATTGCTACTGCGATGCGCGACCCCCTAGCCTTTGTTTAGGATAGGGCTACTCGATACTTGAGCGAAGCGGTACTAGAACCAAAAGTGCGATCGCGCTATTATATAAGTCAACTTACAAACCAACAATGAAATTCTATTTGCACTCCCTTACATTTTTCGCTTCAATACTTATTGCTTCTGCTGCTAATGCTGAGGTTAAAATTACTCCTCTAGGCAGTCATGATGGTGAATTTTGTGCTTTAGACCGCGCTCTGATTTTTGAAGACCCCAACGGTACGCGAATTCTTTACGATGCAGGACGTACTGTTGCTGGTGCAGAAGACGAACGGTTAGGCGATATTGATGTAGTGCTACTCAGTCACGTTCACGGAGATCATTTGGGCGATCGCCATATTCCTCAAGTCAACGCGGGTGACTGCGCTCAACCAGACTTTAGCGTTACTGCCACTCCCGCCTCAAGCACCGTCAATATTGCCGTTGCCAAGCAAGCCCAAATTGTCGTTGGTAGTGAAATGAACAGTTTTTTCTCTAACAAAGTTGAATCTTCTGGTGGCGACCCCAATTCAGTACAGCTAGTGCGCTTTGGGGCTTCTACCAATGTAGGTGGTGTAACCATTACCACCGTACCCGCAGTTCATTCTAATGGCTTGAGCGGTGAATTTATTGAAGGTGAATTGGGGGAACAATTAACTACTGCTGGACTTACGGCATATGTTGGTCCTCCCACTGGCTATGTCCTAACCTTTAGTAATGGGTTGGTAGTGTATTTATCTGGAGATACTGGGGTTACTGCCGAACAAGAAGCGGTAGTTAAAAATCAATACAACGCTTCATTAGCAGTAATCAATATTGGCGATACTTTTACTACTGGACCACAGGAAGCAGCTTATGTAATCAATGAATTGATTCAGCCTACCTCCGTTATTCCCTCTCATGCCAACGAAGTCGCTACAGAAAATGGCGAAATAATTCCCGATACTAAAACTGATGAATTTGTTAATGCCATCAATATGCCTGCTTATATTCCCTTAAGCGGACAAACTATAGAATTTGATAGTACGGGACAATGTGTTGCTGGCTGTTAAAAGTTTGAGAGAAAAAAATGCCACATCTTACACTAATAGTCTGGACAACTTTTGAGAAGCGAAAAAAAGCTATACTATAAAGCTCGTTTCCAAATCGAATTTATGATCCTTGTCGAAAATACCTCGGCGTTACTCCCATGTGCTTACGAAATGCGGTAGTAAAAGAACTTTGAGAACTAAAACCGCAGGATAGGGCTATTTCCACAATCGGTAAATCTGGCTGTTTCAGTAGCTGTTTTCCTAGTTCTATTCTCTGCCGTATAACACACTGATAGGGAGTTATACCCGTCGCTTGTTTGAATAGACGACAAAAGTAGTAGGAACTGCTGATTTGTGCAGCATTTGCCAAGTCACCAAGTCGAATATTTTTTTCCAAGTGAGCTTGAATATAATCTATAACTGCTTTGAGTTTTTGACGGGATAACCCGCGTTTATATTCTTTAGTCTGGGGTTTTTGCTTGCCATATTTATATAACAGATGAACCGACAAAGCATTTAGCAAAGATTCTACATAGAGACTACAGCCATCAGGGTTAGTTTCTAGTTCTTGTTTGAGAGCCAATGCAGTAGCGCAAATAAAAGGATCGCTTTGAGCAAAGGTAGGAATAAGCTCGATCTTTCCTTCGGGAAATATTTCTTGAAGATCGCCTAATAACTGTCGAGCTTCGATCGCCAATAGGACAAACTCTGTATCTTCACGAACAATTTGCCAAAAATCATTATTGGCAGGGACAAGAGATAAATGTCCTCTACAAGCATTGATCTTTCTCAGGCGATCGCCTATCTTAAACTCCGCCGATACATCTTTCAGAAAAGCCATTACTAGATGCTGTTGAAAATTGCTCGTCGGCATTTCATAAGGAGGCTGATAGTGATGTTCTAGCACAAACTTCTGCCAACCAGCGTCATGACTGGTCAATAAGGCAGGGTTAGGAACAACTCGCTCGAATGCTCCTTTTTTTATGTCAATCAAACAAGGTCTATATGTTTGTCCCATTGCTCTTTAATTAGGTGGATAAGATTAATCAGAAGATGCTTTGGTTAGCAAGTAGCAAGCATTTGAAATCAATTTCGCTCTTGTTTGAGTTTTATATTAAATTCTGCCTAGCTACTCAATTGTTATTATTTTTGCCAAGACAAATAAAGGTAATTTTACAGTCGGGAATTGCGGTTGATTTTCAAAATTGCCAACATTAAGGTTTTTAAGTCTTTTGTTCCTTGATGCTTTACGCCGATAAAAAAGGTCGGTGCTTCCTCTGCGCCGTTGGCTTTGCCACTGTCAAGATCATTTTGAATTTTGGCAAGATGAACGTGAGTTGACATTTCCCATAAAAAACGTGACATTTCTAGTCCCAAATTATGAGCATACTCAACTAGGTTATGGTCTTCTAAATGCTGTTGATGCTCAAAAAGCAGGTCGTGCATTTGCCAAAAGCGATCCTGAACCGCAGCAGCCTCGGCACTCTCAGCAGCCCGAAGCGATCGCTTACTTTGAGGAAAGTGGCGAAAGACAAAGCAAAACTGTTCGCCTAACTGTTGCTGGATAACTTTAATTAGAGCGTGTGCCTGTCCAGACTGGGGACATTGATAATCCCCGTACTCCATGAGAATTAAGGTAGCATCAAGCGAACCCTGAATGCGATCGTCTTCATTTAGTGGAGGAATTACCTGACTAATTTTGTTTCCAGCAGACATAAGCTATATTTAATTTTTCTATGATTTTAGAAAACAACAGGCTTGTCTAGACTATCGTTAGGCTTGGTCTTATTCCCCACCTGGAGGATAGGTACGCAGTGTAGTTGGTTGGACGCGAAGGTTTATGGCTCGTAAGTAGCGAGTAGTGAGTAGTAATACTAAATCCGCTTGGTAAAAGTTATTATCAAATTCTTTAAGTCCCCCAAGCTTGGGGGATTTAGGGGGCGATTAAAAGTAACCTGTACGAACAGGATTTAGTATAAGTAGTAATACCAAAAAGTTATCGATACCCTCTGCGAAGGTCTCAACTTTTTCAACTCGGTTCCTGAACAGTTAAAATCTATGACTTACTTCCCTCATCTGAGACTTACGTTTTAGAACGCAAATTAGTATGAGTAGTAAGTAGTCCCTAAAGGGATATATGCGAAGCGGTACCCTTCAGGGATCGGCCAAGGATCAGCTCCGCTTCGCTCCGCAATACTAATGTGGAACATACAAGCAGGCGCAATTTCTGCCTTCTTCTTTAGCCTGATATAGTGACTTATCAGCACGAGCAATTAATAGCTCAGGGGTAGATTCAGCAGAAGGAATTAAGCTGTGCGCTCCTAAACTAATAGTTACATACTGACTAACTAAAGATTTTTGATGAGTAATATGCAACTTCTCAACGTTGACCGCAATTTTCTGCGCTATTTTAAATGCTTTGTCTGAATCGACATGAGGTAAAATAATGCCAAATTCTTCTCCCCCATAGCGAGCCACCAAACCTAGAGTTGATTCAATTACACACTCAATAGCCAGAGCCACCTGCTGTAGGCAATGATCGCCGACAAGATGACCGTAAGTGTCGTTATAAAGCTTAAAGTAGTCGATGTCACATAAAATTAAAGCAATAGGAGCTTGTTCTTGCTTAAGCTTTTGCCACTCTTGAATTAAGTAATCGTCAAACCTACGGCGATTGGCTACTTGAGTCAAGCTATCTAGCACACTCAGTTTTTCAAGTTCTCTATTGGCTAGGCTCAACGCGGCTTGAGCTTTTTGGCGATCGCAAATTTCGTTATGCAGCTGAGACTCTACTATGTCGGCGTGTTCGGTTGTCGTATCTAGCAAGATTTCTAGATCGGCTTTTTCGAGCTTCAACTCTTCTAACTCTTGACGCAGATGTTCAATTTGAAATATTAGCTGCTCTTTAGTTATTTGTTCATCTAACAGCAGTTGATAATCTTTTGACTCAATTTCTTGGGGACTGGCAATTTCTGTTGCAATTATACTTTCTAAGATATTTTTATCCAATGGTTTCGATAGATAATATCCTTGACCATATTGACACTCTAACGCTTTTAGCTGCGCCAATTGCTCGACTGTTTCTATGCCTTCTGCAATAGTGTTCATTCCTAGATTGCGAGCTAGGCTAACAATAGCGCGAACTATACCTAATTTCTCAACGTTATCGCCAACGCTATTGATAAAAGAACGATCGATTTTAAGGGTATCAAAAGGAAATTGATGCAAATAACTTAAAGAAGAATAACCAGTTCCAAAATCATCCAAAGAAAATTCAATTCCCAAAGCTTTCAACTCTTTCAGAATTGCTATCGTATGTTGAGTATCTTCAACTAAGGAACTTTCAGTAATTTCCAGCTTTAAGTTATGAGGATCTAACTTGGTTTCTCGCAAAATTTGTTTGACTTGAGCCACGAAATTAGGCAGTTCTAGCTGTTTGCTAGAAATATTGACGCTAACTTTCCAATCAGCCAAACTATTGAATTCAACTTGCCAGTCATACATTTGTTGGCAAGCCTTTTTTAGCACCCAGAAACCCAAAGGTATAATCAATCCTGTTTCCTCTGCCAGGGGAATAAATTTTCCTGGAGAGACTAATCCCTTCTCAGGATGTCGCCAACGCACCAATACTTCAAAGCCTCTAATTTGGCTATCTCCAAGAGACATAATTGGCTGATAATGCAGAATAAATTCTTCACGTTTGATTGCCCTTCTCAAATCATTTTCTAACTGTAGTAAAGTTAGAGCCTTGCCACGCATTGACTGGTTAAATATTTGATAATGAAATTTATTTTGCCTTTTAGCGTCAGATACGGCTAGTTCTGCATCTCTTAACAAATTTTCTGGTTGACGATATTCTTGGTTGCCTACTGCAATACCGATACTTGCTTCAATAAAAATTTCGTAACCCTCAAGGTTAAAAGGTATACTTAACTCTCGATAAATTCTCTCAGCGACATTGGTGGCATATTCTAAATGTTCGACATTGCTCAATAAAATAGTAAATTCGTCATTCCCCATACGTGCGATAAAATCATGAGATCTGATAATTCTTTGTAATCTTTCGGAAATAGCAATTAACAGGCGATCGCCTAATATTCTGCCCAAACTACTATTAATTACTTTAAAGCGATTAATATCAACAAATAGAATTACAAATTCATATCCCCGTCTTTGCTGGCAAAAGTTAATTTCCTGCTCAATGTATTCCAACAATAAATTATAGTTAGGCAATCCTGTCAATCGGTCATAGCTTATAGTGTTGGTCAAAAATTCTGGCTGTAAGGTTTTAAAATTACGAGTATAGCTAGGTTTAATTCTAGGTTCTCGAACAACTAATGCCTTGTGGCAATCTAATTGTTGTCCAAACTCATTTGCTGCCTCTAGCTTGCTTAGTACTGCCTCTACTTCTAACCCCCACTTATTGATTGAAGCCATCTCCCAAGGCAATTCTTGCAGCTTGAACGCTTTTTGCTGTGAGAGATTTTGGATCTTTTCTCTAATCCAATCTCCTATGAATGAAATGTCAGAGCGATTATCTAATATTTGTTCGGCTGCAAAATTTAGCAATAAGCAGTTTTTAATCTCATCAAAAATAATAACGGCATTTTGAATACTTTCAATGAATGATGAAGTGTTAGGTGGAAAGTCAGCCTGAGTCAAATGAGCTTCTTTTCCCAGTTTGAATCGCATTTCATAGAACATCGGATCAATTACCAATTAACATATATTGTCGATCAAAAAACTAATTAACTTAGATAATCTTTTGTGTATTTATAAATTTAAGGGTAGAAAGTCAGAGTAACTGTGATTTTGATCGGGATATGCTCTGTCTTTTGCCAATTGTGGCTCTAAATCCAGACGAATTAAATTAAGCTTTTTTGGTAATATTGATAAGCATAGGCATCTTGATACCTAAGCAGTTTGAGAGTAGTATCAGCAACCAATACTCTGAAACCACAACTATAAATTGGTCGAGCTTTTAAATTTAATCTCAATCTTCGCTCCACAATTTTTCTTGACGACCAAAAATGTAGTTTAATTAATTTGCTTTCGAGATTAACAGCAGTAATCAGTGCTTTTTATTCGCGACATAGACAACAAAAGCAAAGAACTATCATGTTTTCTATTAGGAATAAATACAGTAAAAATCTTTGTCTTGTAATTTTAAATAATTTAAAAAGATATTTTTATAAGATGTGATCTCAATCATTTCTCATAGATGTTGTAGCTGTTATTACTGTAAATAACATTTGAATGAAATGAGAGAGTTATATGTTTCCAGCAGAAAAAATACCCTTAGTTTTATCTCATATCAAAAATTATCAAGATTCTAGTCAAGAAGCAGCTGAAAAAAACGATGATTTTGAATTATCAGCAACATCAACGGAAAAAGTTAAAACTAAAGAATTATATGACAATACGGCACTTCGTTGGGTAAGAACTGAACCTAGCTCTTTGTCAGATTTCACGGCTCGACCAGCAGTTATTGAAATGTGTGAACCGATTGCTGGATTGCAAATACTCGATTTGGGCTGTGGAGAAGGCTATTGCAGTCGTGAATTACGTCAGCGTGGAGCAAAAAAAGTTCATGGCATCGATCTTTCTCAAAAGATGATTGCAGCAGCTCAAGCTCAAGAAGCTAAAGAGCCATTGGGCATTAGTTACGAAGCTAACTGTGCTACCGACTTGAGCCAATTAGCAGATGATGAAACCGATCTGGTGGTTGCTGTTTTTCTGTTTAACTATTTAACGGTCGAACAAACTAAACAGTGCATGAGTGAAGTTTTGAGGGTTCTTCGTCCTGGTGGACGATTTATATTTAGCGTCCCCCATCCAGCCCTCCCCTATATGGGACAAAAAAATCCTCCTTTTTATTTTCAAGTAGACCAAAACAACTACTTTAGCGGTAGAGATAATCTATTTCCTGGTCGTATCTGGAAACGAGACGGCTCTTGGCTGGATGTACAGCTTGTTCACAAGACTTTTCAAGATTACTTTGAATCATTGCAAAGTGCTGGCTTCTCAACTTTGCCAGTACTCAAAGAGCTTCATGTTACGCCAGAGCATCTTCAACTTGATGCCGAATTCTTTTCACCTATTGTTGACCTTCCACTTCACGTTGCTTTTGAAATAATCAAATGAAAACCTTAAACTCATCCTTACCAATTTTAGATACATTCCGTCAAGTTACTTATAATCACCCTCTATGGAATCATGAGTTTTTGACACGATGCCGTAACCAAAGTCTAACTTTGGCTGAGGTAAAAATCTTAGCCGTTCAAATGTACAAATTCTGTAAAGAATTTTGCAATATTTTATCCAGTATTGCTGCCCAGTGTTCCGATCCTGATTCTCAGATAGTCATTATGGAAAATTTGCTGGATGAAACAGGCTTGGGTAATCCTGATATGTCTCATCCAGAGCTGTATCGACGCTTTACTAGAGCTTTGGGTATTGACGACGAGACTTTAGATTCAACTCCTGCTAATCCTGAAACTCAAAATTTGATCGACATCTATTTAAAATTGGCTGAGGAATATGGATATTTAGCAGCAGTAGGTGCAGTTTGCTTTGCGTCAGAAGGGATTGTTCGCACTCTCTATACTCAATTGCGAGCAGGGATTACAAATGCTGGTTCATTTTCGGAAGATGACTTACTCTTCTTTCATCTTCATATCGATCTAGATGACGATCATGCTCAAAATATGGCTGTGTTGCTAGAAAAACAAATTACTAATTCTGAGCAGGCTACAGATATCAATCGCGCTATTTTGGAAGCTATGGATGCCAGGGTCGAATTTTTTAATGGAGTTGAACGCCAAATTGCTAATACTCCTGTACAGTATTGCACTGTTAAACCAAAAAACGAAATCGCCAAAAGTCAAGCATTAGCTTTTTCCCAAGAAGGCGATCGCCTTTTTAATGAGTTAGCCGACAGAATCGCCAATCGCCCGAAAAAACATCGACTACTGTTTGAACATCAACTCAAGCCCGAACTTTTCCAAGACATCAAAATTGCAGCAGCTAAATATATTTCTACTTGTCTAGGTAGTCCAATTATTCTTTCTGAAGCAGAAATGCTAGAAAAACTGCTGGCGGAACGAAAAAATTTGGTCAATTATACAGGTACGGGGTTGCTTGCTCCTAAACGGGAACACATTCTAGAGTTCAATCTTTTTCAAAAAAGTGTTGCTCAAGCATTTTATCAGTTAGGAGCGAACGATCTAATTGATGCAGTAGATTTACCAGTCAATCTACGAATGGTTTATGGCAAAAGCAACCCAGAAAAAGCTAAACTTCCTTTTACTAGCTCTAAAGTTCACAGTGACGTTTGGGCTGGAGTTCCAGCAGATGCTACGGTCGTAGTCTTACCCTTGTTTGGCAATATCGACAATATTACAATCGAAGCTGGAGAAATGCCTCCAGAAATGGAGTTACCTTCAATGCGGGTAATGTCTAGTTTTGATGAGGGCAGAGATATTAGAATGGCGGTTAAATATGAAGATGCCAAGCTTCAGTTAGGAACTATGTATTTCAATGATGCGCGAGGCTTACATCATACCGTGCGTCATCAATCTAGTGGATTGAGAATTTCTGTAGACTTCCGTTTTCGTAGAAAATTCAACGAATCTTTTCGCGCAATGGTTGATTCCAATCAGGCTGGAGTCGAAGAAGATATGAGTATTCCTTACTCAGAATGGCTCAAATTCGGTAGTCAAAAGCTAGTAGTTTTTGATGAAACAATTGAACAAGCGAAAATAAGAAAAAATAATGGATTTTATTTGAAAGGGTATCGAGTTTCAGATATGTTTTAAAGCTAAAAAATATCAAATTATCAAGTCTCTGGTTGTCTGAATCATTATGCTATTTAGACAACCAGGGATTTTTTTGGTTCAATTTGTTATTTAGCTTAGAGCATTTGGGTATTCATAAGATAGAACGAGTATTAAATCAAAGGGATTACATAATGTATGGTTTGGTAAATAAGGCTATTGAAGATATGGTTTGTACTAATCATGGGCAAGAAATTTGGCAAGAAATTAAAAAAATAGCGGATCTAGATTTAGAAACATTTATCAGTATGGAAGGATATCCTGATGACGTAACTCATAGACTAGTAAAAGCTGCAAGTGAAGTTCTCGAAATATCTTCAGCCGAAATCATGCAAGCTTTTGGTGAATATTGGGTAAAATACACTGCTCAAGAAGGCTATGGCGAAATGTTAGCGATGAGCGGTGACACCTTGCCTGAATTTCTGGAAAATCTTGATGATATGCACGCTCGCGTTGGAGTTATTTTTCCCAAACTTCAGCCTCCTTCTTTTGAATGTGAAGCAGCAACGGAAGCCAAATCTCTTAAATTGAAATATCATTCCCATCGCCAAGGACTTGCACCCATGGTTAATGGTTTAGTCAAGGGTTTGGGAGAAAGATTTGATACAGATGTAGAAATTACTCAGACTCAAAAACGCGAGCAGGGAAGTGATTGTGATGAATTCTTGGTTGAGTACCAGCCTCGTAACCGATAAAAGTAAAGTAGAAATTTAGTATTCAGAAACTTTGATCGATCAAAATTTTTAGTCGTTATGTTGGTTTCAATTATTAATAGTAAATATAATGCTAGATTCAACTGAACTATCAGTAAATAATCAGCTCTTTTATAACTATAGTCTTTCCCCTGAACTATTAAATTCAATTTTCCCCTTTCATTTAGTATTTGATAGCAATTTAAGAATTGTTCAAGTGGGCAAGGTTTTGGCTCGCCTTTATCCTCAAATAACCTTTGGCAATTTACTTGAAGATCATTTTGTTCTTGATCGCCCTAACATCTCTTTAACATTTGAGCTAATTTGTCAAAAAACTCGCTCTTTATTTTTATTAAAATCTCTGGTCAACAATATGCCTTTGAAAGGGCAGATGATTTTTGTCAAAGAGCAAAATCTCATGTTTTTTTTGTGTTCTCCTTGGATTACAGATTTGAAGTCTTTAAAATCATTTAATTTATCTCTCAAAGATTTTGCCACTCACGATCCAGTTGTTGACTATCTGTTTTTAATTCAAGCTCAAAACACTGCTTTGTCCGATAGTAGAAATCTCACAGAAAAATTAACTGAGCAAAAAATAAAATTAAATCAGACTAACCGAAAGCTCCAAGTTCAATATTCGATTACCAAAATTTTAGAAGAAGTTTCCAATTTTGAAGAAGCTGCTCACAAAGCTTTAGGAACAATTGGCACGACTCTTGACTGTCAGGTAGGTATCTTGTGGAGTATAGATCGAACAACTGATTTACCTAAAGTTGAAAATTTTTGGACAACTGATGAGGATAAATATGCTGCACTCAGAGCAGTTAGCAAAACTGTTTCGCTACATACTGATTTAGGCTTGGTGCATTCGATTCATCAAAGAGACAAGCCGATCTGGATCGAGGATATCGTTGATTTCCCCAACTGTTCTAGATACAATCGCGCCTATGAAGCTGGATTAAGAAGAGCTTTTGCGTTTGCCATCAAACAAGGAGAAGCAGTAATTCAAATTTTTGAATTTTTTAGCTCTGAAATTGACAACCTAGAAGAAAGTTTAAAAACAACCATCATTGATATTCGTCTAAGATTAGAACAATTTGCCGAACGATACCGAGCTGAGAATGCCAAGAAAGTAGCCAATGCTGCCAATCAAGCTAAAAGCGAGTTTTTAGCAAATATGAGCCATGAATTGCGTACTCCTCTCAATGGTATTTTGGGCTATGCTCAAATTCTCAGGCAATCGACGACCTTATCCGAGAAAGAGCAGAAGGGAGTGGCAATTATCTATCAGTGTGGTACCCATTTGCTGACTCTGATTAACGATCTGCTTGATATTTCTAAAATTGAAGCGCGGAAAACGGAGCTGCATATTTCAGAATTTCATTTTCCCTCTTTTTTACAAGGGGTGGTGGAAATCTGCTCAATTAAGGCAGAACAAAAAGGAATCGAGTTTCTTTATGAACCAGGCGATCGCCTGCCTGCGAGCGTGGAAGGAGATGATATACGTCTGCGACAGGTATTGATTAATTTACTCGGTAACGCGATTAAATTTACCGATCGCGGTGCGGTTACTCTCAAAATCCAAATGATAGAAAATGAGCAAATTCGGTTTCAGGTTCAAGACACTGGAACGGGGATGAGCCAAGAGCAGTTAACCAAAATCTTTTTGCCCTTTGAGCAGGTAGGAAGCGCGAAAAAACAAGTAGGAGGTACTGGTTTGGGTTTAGCTATCAGCCATCGAATTGTCGAGATGATGGGCAGTGAACTGAAAGTTAGCAGCAAATTAGACCAAGGCAGTATTTTCTGGTTTGATATTAACCTCAAAGAAACTAAATCTTGGGCAGAAGCTTCTCAACTCCTTTCAGCTAGCACATCTAAAATTATTGGCTATGCAGGAAAAAAACGCCAAGTTTTAGTAGTTGATAATTGCTGGGAAAATAGCTCGGTTGTGGTCAATTTGCTTGAACCCCTTGGTTTCGAGATGCTGGAGGCAGAAAATGGCAAAGCTGGTTTAAATAAAGCTCTGGAGTGGCAACCAGATTTAATTATTACCGATTTGTCTATGCCAATTATGGATGGACATGAAATGACCGCTCAACTGCGTCAATCTTCGGCAATAGCTTCAGACTTGGTGATAATCGTTTCCTCTGCCAGCGTTTTTGAGAGCGATCGCCAAAAAAGCCTTCAGGTTGGAGCAAATGATTTTTTGCCCAAACCAATACAAAAAGAAACTTTGTTGCAGACTTTACAGACACATTTAAACCTGGAGTGGCTCTATCAGCAGCCAACTGAATTAAGTGAATTATCTCAAACCTCAAATAATGTAGTCCAAATTACTCAGGAAACCAAAATTATACCTCCTCCTGCTGAGGAGATTGCTATACTCCACGATCTAAGTCGCAAGGGTTTGATCAACGATTTGCTCAAAGAAATTGAGCGGATCGAAAAGCTAGAGTCCAAATATCAGCCTTTTACTCAACAACTTAGGGATTTGGCGAAAAAGTTTAAGCTGAGACAAATCAAGTCTTTTATCGAACAGTATCTATAAAACTTTTTGACTGCTGACAATTAAGCAAAATACCAAACAATACTACAAGCTTCAGAGGTGACAAAACAGTGACAGACGATTTTAGTTCACGCAGTATTTTAATTGTTGACGACAACCATAATAACCTGGAAGTTTTATCTGAAACTTTAACTAAAGCAGGGTTTCAAATTGCTGTTGCCATTGATGGAGAAAACGCTCTAGAGCAAATCCAGTATTACAAGCCAGAGCTAATTTTGTTGGACGTAATGATGCCAGGTATCGATGGTTATCAAACGTGTCAAAAGATTAAATCTAACCCCGATACTTATGATATTCCCATCATTTTTATGACCGCTTTGTCTGATACCGAACATAAGGTTAAAGGTTTTGCTCTTGGCGCGGTTGACTACATTACCAAGCCATTTCAACGAGAAGAGGTCATAGCCAGAGTTAAAGTCCAGTTGCAGCTTTGTAACCTAACCCGAACTTTGGAAGAGCAGAATCGAATGCTGAGGAAAGAAATTTTGCAACGGGAACGGGTAGAAAACTCTTTGCTCAAGTTAAACCATGATTTAGAAGAAAGAGTAGAGGAGCGAACTAACAAGCTTTCTCGTACCTTGAGAACTCTACGACAGGCTCAAGCAGAGTTAGTTCAGCAAAAAAAAGAGTTAGAAATTCGCGTAGAACAGCGCACGGCAGAATTGGCTAAAAGTATGAGCGAAGCAAAAAAAGCTAATCAGGCAAAAAGTCAATTTTTAGCCAATATGAGTCATGAATTGCGTACTCCGATGAATGCCATCATTGGCTACAGTGAAATGCTGATGGAAGAAGCAGAAGATATTGGACAGGATGATTTTATTCCCGATCTCCAAAAAATTCATGGTGCAGGAAAGCATCTTTTATCTTTGATTAACGATATTCTTGACCTGTCAAAAATTGAAGCTGGTCGTACGGAGCTATATTTAGAAACTTTCAGCATTAAAAGTTTGCTCGATGAGACCGTATCTACGATTCATCCTTTGATTGACAAAAACAATAATACTTTAGAATTTAATCTTGCAGAAGATTTGAAAATGATGCACGCGGATTTAACTAAAGTGCGTCAAAGTTTATTTAATTTGCTAAGTAATGCTGGCAAATTTACCGAGAATGGCAAAATTTCTTTAAACGTAACCTCTTGTATCGTAGCAGGGGAGAAATTTGTTTCTTTTCGGGTTACTGATACAGGAATTGGCATGAGTTCAGAACAGATCGGCAAATTGTTTCGGGCTTTTACTCAAGCTGATGCTTCTACTACCCGTAAGTATGGGGGAACAGGGTTGGGTCTGGCGATTACCAAAAAATTCTGTCAAATGATGGGGGGGGATGTTAGCGTAGAAAGTGAATTAGGAACTGGTTCGAGCTTTACTATTAATCTTCCAGTTCGGGTAGTTGAGTCAACTGCACCAAAACCCAACCAGTCTCAAAAAACTGCCAGGTTAAAAGCCAGCACCAATCAGAAGAACTCTATTCTAGTAATTGATGACGACCCTACAATCCATAATTTATTAGAACGCTTTTTAAATAAGAAGGGTTTTGAGGTCAAAATAGCTAACAGTGGGTTAAAAGGAATACAACTAGCCAAAAAACTTCAGCCACAAGCTATTACTTTAGACGTGATGATGCCTGGTATGGATGGCTGGTCGGTATTGACGGCTCTCAAATCCGATCCTGAAACTGCGGATATTCCTGTAATTATGATGACCATAGTTAACGACAGAAACCTTGGTTATGCTTTAGGAGCAGCAGAATATGTCTTAAAACCAGTCGATTATCAAAAACTAGAGGTTATTTTGAGTAGATTTAAGCCTGTTGCTGATTCCGAATCTATTTTAGTAGTTGAAGATGACCCTGGCATCAGAGAGATGTTATCTCGTCAATTAAGAAAGGAAAATTGGCAGGTAATTGAGGCAGCAAACGGACTTGAGGCGTTGAGCAAGCTAAAAAAAATTACTCCAGGATTGATTCTTTCCGATTTGATGATGCCTGAAATGGATGGTTTTGAACTAGTTTATCATCTGAGGCAAAATGAGCAGTGGCGTTCTATTCCAGTAATTATTTTGACCGCCAAGAGTATTACGGTTGAAGAACGTCAAAAATTGAATGGTGAAGTTAGCAAAATCTTCGAGAAGGGTTCATATCAACGTTCAGTATTGTTCGATGAGGTTAGTCGTTTACTAGACGAAGCGATCGCTCGGCAGCAGAACAGACTAGATTCTGAGTCTACTCCGACTACTGTGTCTGGCTAAATAAAAATCTTCAGTACTATCTTTAAATCTTTATTTTTTGATTATGCCTAAAATTCTGTTAGTTGAAGACAACGAAATGAACCGCGATATGCTCTCGCGCAGATTGAAGCGTCGGGGCTATGAGGTCTTGATTGCGGTTAATGGTGCAGAAGGCGTAGAGGTGACCAATTCAGAAACTCCCGATTTGATTTTAATGGATATGAGTTTGCCCGTGATGGATGGTTGGGCAGCTACCAGAAATATTAAAACCGATCCTGCCACTAAATCTATCCCCATAATTGCTTTGACGGCTCATGCAATGTCTAATGATCGTCAAAAAGCTTTAGCAGCTGGCTGTGATGATTATGATACTAAACCCATCGAATTATCGCGCTTGTTAACTAAAATACAAACTTTTTTGGGTAAAGCTTGACGGTTGCTGCCTTGGCCAAATTGCTTAGACCAAGTAATCATGCCCAATACGCCTATTTTTAATTTGAAGCATATTTTTTATGACCACCGATAGTAAATTGCAGTTATCTATACTTTCTCATCTGCGTCACGAGCTGCGTACACCGATTAATGCGATCGTTGGCTATAGCGAAATGATTATAGAAGAAATGGAAGAAGGTGGCATTGACTTAGAATGTTTAAAAGAACTAGAGCAAATCAAAGCCTATGGTGTCGAATTATCGATCTCGATTGATACTTTTCTCAACCCTACAGTCTTACCAAACACCCAGCTAGATTTGACTGAAATTGTTGGTAATCCAGAATTGAAGATAGAGTTAGAAAAATCAACTCAGCTAGTTATTGATCGCTGCCAACAGTTAGTTGATTCAATTGAGACAGATTTTGTCAGCGATCTAGAAAAAATTAATCTTGCTGCTAATAAGCTATTACATGAGATTAATGAATTAACCAAAACTCCACTCCAATTAGCTGATGCAGGTTTTTTATCAGTTTCGTCAGAAATAGCAGCAGCCAGCCGAGTCAAAATCGAGGCAATTCGCGAGACAACTAGCATTTCAACGATTGATTTTGACAAACCGCCAGCAACTGACAACTACAGTATTTTGATTGTAGACGACAGTGCGACCAATCGAGATTTGCTGTCTCGACAAGTAGCAGCGCAAGGTTATCAGGCTGCTAGTACCGACAATGGCAAACAAGCTATAGCAATGATCCAGACAGGAGCTTACGATCTGATCTTGCTAGATATTGTCATGCCAGAGATCAACGGTTATGAGGTTCTAAAATGGATTCGCTCTGGTTCCTGGCGACATATTCCCACCATCATGATTTCGGCTCTTGATGAGATTGATAGCGTGGTTAAATGTATTCAAATGGGAGCAGCAGACTATCTGACCAAACCTTTTAATTCAACATTATTGAAGGCTAGATTGGGAGCCTGTTTGGAACAAAAAAGGCTCAGAGACTGTGAATCATCTTATCTAGAACAGCTAGCTCAGGCAAATCAAGAGATCAATAAGTTAAATTATTGTTTACAGGCTGAAAACACTCGTCTCAGTACTGAGTTGGAGATTACTCAGCGTTTACAAATGATGCTGCTGCCTAAAGAAAAAGAACTCAGGCAAATTGAGAATTTAGAAATTGCTGGGTTTATGGAACCTGCTGCTGAAGTTGGTGGAGATTATTACGACGTTCTTCAGCATCATGGACGGATTACGATTGGTATCGGTGATGTGACGGGACATGGTTTGGAAAGTGGTGTTTTAATGTTGATGGTGCAGACTGCGGTTCGCACCTTGATGGAAAACAATGAAACCAACCCCAAACACTTTTTTGAAGTGCTAAATCGTACCATTTATAAAAACGTGCAGCGCATGGATTCTGATAAGAATCTTTCTCTGTGTTTGATTAATTATCGTGATGGCGTTCTTACTCTAAGCGGTCAGCATGAAGAAATACTGATAGTACGTTCTAAAGGTGAAATTGAAAGAATAGACACGGTTGATTTGGGTTTTCCCATTGGTTTGGAAGAAACCATTGAAGACTTCGTTTTTCAGGCGCAAGTTTGTTTGAATCTGGGAGATGTTGTCGTACTTTATACCGATGGTGTTACGGAGGCAGAAAATTATGCGGGAGAACATTATGGCTTAGACCAACTATGCGCTGTGGTACAGCAAAATTGGCAACAGACAGCAGAAAATATTAGGCAAGCAGTGATCGAAGACTTGCGATCGCATATTGGAGCAGAAAAAGTATATGACGACATAACTTTGGTTATTCTGAAACAAAAATAGCCCCAACGCGAAGTTTTCAGTGATGTTTAGCAATATTTCAATTAATCAGATGAATAATAGTAAGATTGTTGTCAAACAAATATTGGGCGATTTTATTCAGAACTTACCTCCTAGCCAGGAATATTTAGTTCTTAGTTTTTCTCCTAGCTCAATCCCTCTGCGTCAAAGATGGCGTAATAACTGTTTGTCGGCAGATTTTTTGGCTGATTATTTGAGTACTTTTTTTCTGAGTAACGGTGGTCGGCAACCCGACATGGCTAAACAGGCAGAAGTTAAGAGTGCTGTCAGCTATATTGCCAATGAATTACTAGAAAATGGGATGAAATATTCTACGAAAATGTCCCCTTTTCCTATTAGTATTCAAATACATTTAAATCCTGACTTGATTATTTTCCAGTTGACTAATAGTATTCCCGCTGACAAAACTCAGCAGTTTCAAAGTCAGATTCAAACCTTGCTAAATTCTGACCCTAGCGAACTATACATTGCTCGACTAGAACAAAATGCACTTGAAGAAAACAATGAGGAATCAGGCTTAGGACTATTGACTATGCTTAATGACTATGGAACTAAGTTGGGCTGGAAGTTTGAGTCAATATCTCAATCTGCTGAGATAGCGGTGACTACAATGGTACAGCTGGCAATTTAGGCTTGGTTTTTTAGACAAGGTTCTCACGGGGTGACAAAGAACTGGAAGTAGAGAGTAGTAAGCAATCATGACTCACAGCATCAATCAACCGCGACGGCTTTTGCTGCGAGAAAACAATAGGGAAATACACCAGCCTAAAATCATGCCAATCCCACTACAGAAAGCTAGTAAAACTCCTACAGGTACGGTGATCGATTCAAAAACCAAAAACCTCAGGGAAACATCCTGGATATTCTGAATGGAAAAAATGGCGATCGCGATTACCCAAGTCGCCAAGATCAGAGTGTTAAGCAGACTGGCAAATGATTTCATAACTAAAGATTTTTGATTGATGCTTCAAGTCTACTGTACCCCAATAGATTTTCCTCCTGGAAGTTCAGAACCAATGATAGTACGGATTCTAATCGGCGCGTCTTGAGCAATGGGTTCCCAGCCGACATCGTATCCAGCGTCCCAGGCTTGTTTTCTAGCTGTACGGAAAGCTTCAAAGCTGTCTGGTCTAACCACAAATACGAGATAATCCTGTCGAGGATTAAACTGAGATAAAACCTGTTGAAAATCCGAATCTGGTGCTGCGATCTGACTGGTTGTTTCTCCCGTGTCTGGCGATCGCGGTTCAAATTCTAAGGACACTCCTCGATCTACCGTCCTAACCGCGTAGTTCTTAGTATTGGTTCTAAAGTTGCTCTGACGACCCAAAATGCTCAACAAACAGGACTGATAATTGTTTTGGCGAGAAAAGTAATCTAACGCGCTGGGGTCGTTTTCAGGTCGGATACAGTTGGGTAGATTCCGAGATAATTCTAATTCTCTTTCTCTTACCTGACGTAAGTTTAAATGACTTATTTTGTTTTGCTCGATCTCGAACCATAATGACTGTTTGTCAGTGGGCGAGGACAGGGGAGTCTGAATGGTTACTTGGGTTTTCGGGCTGCTTCCCGTGGCGATTAAGGTGACAAACAGACTGATAAACATTAATACACCGACAGTATTGGTCAGAATATCCAAAAAAGAATCTAAATTTTGGCTGACGTGGTTGTTTTTTCGTCTAACTCTACTTCTCATGGATCAAAGGGAATTGGTTAACTTTCAATTTTTAGCTCTAGACCATACTCTAACGGCTCATAACCGATATCGATGCCTTGTTGTTCTACAAGTTCGCGTATTTTGCCAAACATTTCTAAGCCATCTGGACGCAGAATGACAATTAGGTATTGTTCATCAGTGTTGGCTTTTAAATCGGCAATTGTGGTTCTCAGGAGGGATTTCTCGTCATATAGATCGGCTCTGGGAGCAAATTCTTTACCAGGATGGAGTACAAAACCATCTTGGCGAGTCTCAATGTATAGCGGAGTTTTGTTTCTGTTAGCTCCTCGATTATTCTCATCGAGTTTAGCCACCACCACCGCTTCCTGGGGTTCGAGGGCTTGAGTTGTCAAAACAATAATCAAGAGAATTAGGGTACCAATGGTACAGGCAAGAACAGAAAGAAAAGGAAATAGTTCGACTTCTGTTTGCCGTTTACGATATATATTGCGCCTGGACATAGTTAAGTCAAAAGCCTAGAGGATTAAGAAGTTATGAGCTGGTTTTGCCGTTATCCTGTTCTACTAGGGTAATGCGACGGGGTTTATTGAGTTGTTTGAGGATCGGTTGAAGTTGAGACAGGTTGTCTTTGACTCCTGTTAAAACATTTTCTAGCTGAGCAGTTTTTTCTAGAGAAGAGAAGCTTCGTTCCAAACCCTGCTGTATTTGCTGGAAATCGGACATTTTTTGGGTAGCAACTTCCAAAGAGCTAACTCTGCTTTCTAAGATCTGAGCTGCTTTTTCTAGCTGTTCGCTAATTCCCTGTGTTTGAGCGTTGAGATCTTTGGCTGCTGCCATATTTTTGCTTCTAATCTCGTCTACAATCGATCTAATTTGCTCGACTAGCTCTTGGTTTGCCTGTTGCTGCTGGGAAAAGAAGTTTAAAAATTCCTGGCGATCGCGATCTGCCTGTTGTCTAACTTCTCCAACCTGATTGACCACTTGAGAACTGATATCCTGTATTTTACTTACTTCAGCGATAAATCCCTCGGACAACTTCTGAGCAGCTTGTCTGGCGTAGTCTTGAGCGGGTTCGATTAAGTCTCGTGGATCGGGAAAGTGTTCTTTGATTGCACCATTTACTGCTTGATCGATCGTCTCGATGTCTAGCTGTTCTTGTTTCTTTTTAAGTCGGGGTAAAAGTTTGTCGTTAATAAATATATCAACACCCAACAGCAGCTTGGATTCGTAACGTTCGGCTAGGACTAAAGGAATCATTACTAGCACGCTGAGAAACAGTGCCAACAGGGTAGTGTCAAAAGCCAAACCCAGATTACTGGTAACTTGTCCGATACCTTCTTTAATTTGTTCGACATCCCCTGAATTTTCTAAGAAACCAGAGAAGCCACTGACAGCGCCACTAATACCGATAACCGTACCGATAAATCCTAGCAGAGGAATTGCCCAAACTAAAATACGCGGAAAGGAATAGGAAGATTCGGAGGCACTGAGATAGAAAGATGAATCATCTAAAGCAAACTCGTTAGCCGTGGTGCGATCGCCACTTTTGATGTAAGCTCGAATAATTCGTCCACAGCGAGTAGCAATCAGGCTGCCATCCTTCATCAGTCTCTGCTGAAAATAGTCTACTTCATGAGAGTCTGGCTGATCTAGGGGGATATGATCGGCAATCCAAATCTTACTCAAAGTTTCATGTTCTTTTCTCAACAGCAAGAATTTTAGTACCGTCGTGGCAATCACTAAAGCAGCTAAAGCAACTACTAGAGGTTGAACAAATCCTCTTTCAAATAGCAAAACTCCAACATAGGATTCTCTAAATGCTGGCACAACCCCAATTACCGCATAGGTAAGGATAAAAATCCCAGTTGCTAGTAGCAAAAGCAGCAAAGGATCTACTTCTAACTCTTGGCGTTGGGAATTTCGTAAACGGGCTTTTTGGGGTCTAAGGTTAAGTTTGCTCATAATTATTCAGTTTTTAGTGATTGTTTTTATAATTCTGGCGAGAGACTTTATTATTTATCTTGTAATAGCTTAATGATTATTCTCTGACTATTGGTCAATTTTGATATTTATTGCTAGTTAAAAATTCTGCTCCAAGGTTGTAGTTTCTCTATAATTTAATACTCTGGCTAGATGAGTTTGTTAGTAATATATTCAAGATAATTAACCAAGACCAAAATATATCCAGACTAAACAACTTGTAATTGCTGATTGAGAATACAACTTTAATCTGTGACTTGGCATTATTGTAATTATCAGACTCAAGTAAAAAAAACGAATATAGTAGATAATTTTACTTACTCTAAGAGCAAGCTGGTTGACATACGATAGCATTTTGCCAAAAAATTATTTACTGTTTATCCAGAATTTATATTCTCTATTTCTTACTGAATCTGTAAACTCCTCAATCTGTTTAAGGCTGCTGCCAATTCTAAAGAGCGAAACCAGGCTAAATCTCCTTGAGGATAGCTGGTAATTGTATCTAAACCAGATGTAGCGAGATCTTGGGCTACCTGATGCAAAATTTCTGAGATAGTAAGCTGTCGATCCATATAGGTTTTGGCATAGACAATTGCTTGGGCGATCGCCTTTAACTGTGCTGAATCGACTATTTGCTCTACCGCTGAAAGGTCAATATCTTCTGTCCCAAAAGCGATCGCATCTACTCCTCTAGAGGTTAATTTTACTTCTTTGTTTCCCCGACTAGGATCGATACTCTCTTTGATCGGGATTCTGCTGTTAATTGCACCAAAATTTGTTCCTCCCTCAGCATTTCTTGCCGTGACATATTGTAGGGCGATCGCCTTGGCTTGGGCAGTAACGTCTTGGGGTACATAGTTTTCCATAGCAATCACTCGATCTGCCACATCGAAATAATCTCCACTTCCCCCCATTACCAAGATCGTCGATACTCCATAGTCGGTATATAGCTGACGCACTTTGTCGATAAACGGCGTAATCGGTTCTTTGTCTTTGCTGATTAATGCCTGCATCCTGCGATCGCGTATAGTAAAGTTGGTCGCCGACGTATCTTCATCGATTAATAGTAATTTTGCCCCTGCCTCCAAGGCTTCAATAATATTTGCTGCTTGGGAAGTGCTACCGCTGGCGTTAATCGTAGCAAATTTGGTAGTAGAACGTTCTTGGGGTAGATGATTGATAAATGGGGAAATATCAACCCCCACAATAGAGCGTCCATCTTCGGCGCGAATCTTCACCCCATTGGGATTGGCAACTACATATTCTCTACCATCCCCAGGAAGATGATTGTATATTCCTAATTCGATAGCCCTAAGTAGAGTAGACTTGCCATGATAGCCACCACCAACGATCAGACTAATTCCCGCAGGAATACCCATGCCTTCTATTGTTCCCCGATTGGGACAGTCTAACTTTACCTGCAAGGATGGTGGAGATTGAAATGGGATAGCATCTAATAAAGGACGAGGATCGATTCCACTACGACGGGGTAAGATTGCGCCATTGGCAATAAATGCCACCAGATTGTTTTTTTCTAACTGTTGGCGCAACCAGTCTGCGTCTTCTGCTGTTTCTACATGCTGCTGGATTGCTGAAGGCTCTAATGAGCTATATAGTAAGGTAGCAACAATATCGGGTATGTCTTTACACAACATTTCTGCTGCTTGACGACCTAATATTCTTCGTCCCCTGGCGGGTAATCCTACGACAAAGCGGATTTCTATTTCTCTGTCATTAATAAATACCGCAGTACGTTCTAAAATTTCTTGTCCGACATGAGCGATCGCAATCAAGCCACTTTTACCCGTACCTCGATGACTTTTGACTTTATTGGCTATTCGCGCAAACTGACGGGCTAAATAATCTCTTAAAGCAATTTCCCTACTCTTAGTTTGGTATAGCTGCGCTGGAAAATTGGCGATTGACTGGGGAATTACTGCCCGTAATTGGCTGGGAGAAGCAAAAGGATCTCCTTGAACATAATCGATGAGTAACTTAAAGTTCTCAAACTGATAGCTGCCTCTGATATCTTTGTATGCCTTATAGCTGGCATTATCTAATTTAAGTAGTGTGGAATTTAAACTGGAGCGATCGCGCATGATTATTTGTGTGGGCAAACAACAGACATAGACTATCATGCGGACTAAATTATGCTCTTGGAGACTTGAAAGGAAATATCTAGGGGGGGTTTGGTAACATTTAATACCAAATAATGTGTCAAAAATAAATTAATGATACATTATAAAAATCTGCTCAGATCGAATTCTTCAGATTCGGGTTCAGTAGCAAATCTTTCGGCGTTTAAAATCAAAACCAATCTTTCTGTATAATCGACTGCCCCCCTCAATTCATTTCTCAGCTTTTCTAAACCGCCGTTGGCATATTCTTCAAAAATTAAAACTCTTTGGGCTTCTGCTGCTGGATCTTCGGTGGATAAAACTTTAATATCTTGAGTTTCGGCGATCGCAATCAGCTTAATCAAATAATCGTAGCCACGAGAAAGAAATACTTCCAAGCTAATTGGTGCTGGTTCATTGAGAGATATTTCAGTTAAGGGCGATCGCTTTTGATATTTTGCCCCCAAACTGGCAGCAAAGGCAATAATATCTGCATAGGTTTGAAATGTGCCTGTTGTTCCCTTCGCTTCTAATAGCTTTTGAACTAATTCAGCTTTATCCTGGGCTACTTTAATTCTGGGTAATGCCATAATGCTTTAGAAGATGGAAGACAAATTTATTTGTTTAAGTCGATCTTAATTTACGGTGCAGGAATTCGGGATTAAATCGACTATTGATAGCATTAAGCTTGCATATCAACGTTAGTTAGCTTGACTCTCCACCAGACTATAGAGTCTAAGATAGTAGTCCCATACAAAAAATTAACTATCAGACGAACTAACAATGTCAAAATTATCTAAAATAACTATTGTCTCGATCGCGATCGCTAGTATTGTTGGCGGAACTTTCTACCTCACGTCAGCTTCAAGAGATAACAATACCGCAGTAGCAAATGAAAATACTAGCCAAGCAACCTTGGTCAGCCCTTGGGATAAAGAAACCGAACCAAATTACTCAGGAATAACTGAAATGATTGTGTATCGGAGTCCTTCTTGTGGTTGCTGTGGTGTGTGGGTAGAACACGCCAAAAAACATGGCTTTAAAATCGAAGATATTAAAACCGACGAAATGGAAGCCTTGAAGCAAGAGCATAATGTTCCAGCAGAACTAGCTTCTTGTCATACCACTATCATCGATGGCTACGTCATGGAAGGACATATCCCTGCCGATGATATTAAACGTTTTTTAGCTCAAAAACCAGACGATCTGATTGGATTGACAGTGCCAGGAATGCCTATAGGTACGCCAGGAATGGAAGCACGAGATATTAAACAGCCATTTCAAGTATTAGCATTCAATGACAAGGGAGAAACAACGGTATACAAAGAATACCAATCTTATTGAATTGTTGCAGGTTCTCTAACCGAATTAATTATGGTTAAATTTAACCGTCGCCAGTTTATTGCTTTGGGTGCTGCTGGTGCTGCTTTAGTCGGTAGTTGGTTACGTCGAGATATTTCAGGTAGAACTGTGACTTCTGCACCAGTTGATTCTGCATCCTTATATCAAAGCAGCAATGGGTTACTACAACTAGACTTGGAAGCCAGCGAACGTCTAGTAAGTTTAGGTGGGAAACAAGCATACTTTTTAACCTACAACGGGCAAATTCCCGCACCGCGCTTGGAAGCTAAGCCTGGAGATAGAGTTCGCCTTCATTTTACTAACAACCTCAATCAACCAACTAATATTCACTATCATGGGTTACATATTCCCATTACAGGTAATGCTGATAATGTGTTCCTGAAAATAGAACCAGGTCAAAAACTAATCTACGATTTTCAAATCCCAGTCAATCATCCATCGGGTACATTCTGGTATCATCCTCACCTACATGGATTAGTAGCAGAACAGCTTTTTGGTGGATTAGCAGGTTTATTTGTCGTAAGAGGCGAGTTAGATGAAACTCCCGAACTTAAAGCAGCCCAAGAAGAGTTTTTAGTATTACAAGACTTTGCTCTGGACAATCGCGGGAGACGTTCGGATTCTGCCCATATGTCTCTAATGATGGGACGAGAAGGCAATGTAATAATGGTAAATGGTAGAACAAACCCTCTTCTTGAGCTATCTGATAGCGGTTTGTTACGCTTGCGCATTCTTAATGCTTCTCCCTCCCGTTTTTATCGTTTAGCGTTAGAAGACCATGCTTTTTACCAGATTGCTACTGATGGTAATACCTTGAACGAGCCGATAGAAATCAATGAATTACTGCTAACACCAGGACAACGAGCTGATGTTTTAGTAAAAAGAGACAAGCAATCGGGGCAATATCGCTTACTAAATTTACCCTATGACCGAGGCAATATGGGCATGATGAGTGGTAGAGGAATGATGGGTAGGGATAACCGAGATCGACCTATGGTTTTAGCAACAATTAACTATAAATCTGCTGTTAGTTCGTTGGCTTTACCAGTTAGTTTAGCCTCCATCTCTGCATTACCTGAACCCCAGATAGTGAGATATTTTGAACTTAATCACGGTATGAGTCCCGCGGTGGGGATGGCTTTTTTGATTAATGGTGAATCTTATCAAGGCGATCGCCTTGATACTCAAGTAAAACTCAACGCTATAGAAGACTGGGAGCTAATTAATACGGGAGTTATGGATCATCCCTTCCATGTTCACGGCAACGCTTTTCAAGTTATCAGTCGCAACGGTCAAGCTGAATCACTGCCTGCTTGGCGAGATACGGTGCTAGTAAAAAGAGGGGAAACCGTTCGTATTCGTATATCTTTTAATGATTTTGCAGGTAAAACTGTCTATCACTGCCATATTTTAGATCATGAGGATTTGGGAATGATGGGTAACTTAATGATTGAAGTTTAGTTATGAGGGTATGTTATCCCTGTGACTCTTTGCTTTACGAATCGTCACTGTATGCCTAATCAAACTGACAATTTTATGTGTCAAAAGTAAAATAATGACACATATATACCCGATTGGTTTTAAGCTAAATTTTTCATAATTGAAGCAATTTTTAAATTTAGGGCAAGGTTATTAACTTCTCGGCAAATAAATGTAGCCTGTCTTAAATATTCAATTCCTTCCGCCGATCTTTGATGATTTAAAGCGCAAATGCCCCTGGCATAGTAAGCATGTTCGTCTTGAGGATCTAATTCAAGCTTCAGTCTTACTGCTTGCTGATAGCTATTGTGAGCTTGCTCTAACTCATATATCTGATAATATGCGTTTCCCAGATTGAAATAAGCAGAGATAAATCGTGGTTCTAATTCAATAGCTCGATTGAGATCGGCGATCGCCAGAGCGTATTCTTTGGTTAGATAATAGATTACACCGCGATTGTAATGTCGGGCAGCCGTCGCACCAAAATCGATCGTCTTACTAAAGTCTGCAACGGCACTTTTGTAGTCGCCCAGATAAGAATATGTCGCGCCACGATGATAGTAGGTATCTACACGATTTGGCTCTAGTTGAACTACTTCGGTAAAATCGGCGATCGCACCTGCTAAATCTCCCAAGCCTTGACGGATAAATCCTCGATAACGGTAGGCATCGGCAAAATCGGGTTTAATCTCGATTGTTTTAGCATAGTCTTTGATTCCCTGCTGGTATCTTTCAGACTCACAATGGCAAGTACCGCGATAGAAATAGGCTTGGTAATATCTGGAGTCGCAATCGATCGCTTTTGTGTATTGCTTTATCGCTTCCATGTATCTTTTTTGCCGATAAGAAAACATTCCTAGAGCAAAATAATAGTCAGCCGATGTCCCACTATCTTCGTTTAAAAGTGATGTCCATTCATTCACAACCTCACAAGAATCTTCCCAGTCTAGTTTTTTGATTCCTGCATTAATTATCTCGTCCCAATTAACACTCATAACAACTACCAATTCAATACTCGATTTTCTTCTTAATTATTGAGGAGATTGGCTTTAGTTAATAGGATTTAAATCACATTATAGCTTGGTGAAGGCGATCGCTAGTTCAAATTGAATTAACAATTGCCTTCATGGTCAATTAATTATAGTCAAAATTGATTTTAACTATCGCTAAATATTGCTGGAAAACTTAAAAAACTCGCTACAACCATCCCCGCATAAATTCCGTTAGCTACTCGATTGATTCTTTTTTCTGCCATGTTGGCGATGAAGCAATTTTCTGAATTCAGGCATTTTTTAATGGTAATCTGAGCATCTACCGTACCCACTGCTGCACCTACTGTTCCCATTAGAAATA
Source organism: Pleurocapsales cyanobacterium LEGE 10410 (assembly GCA_015207195.1). Lineage (GTDB taxonomy): Bacteria > Cyanobacteriota > Cyanobacteriia > Cyanobacteriales > Xenococcaceae > Waterburya. Next base: position 643 of record JADEXJ010000024.1, on the reverse strand, counting down.
TGTAGATATAAATTCTTTTGCTTATTGGAATCTTTTGTATTTTTGTAGTTAAATTATTGTTTCTTTTGTTATTTTTACTCAACATCACGATTGATCAGGAGGGTCAGTTGAAAAACTGGTGTTTTATATTTAAAGAGTACCCAATCTTGTAACCTAACTATCAACATGGTTCTGAGGATTTAGTATCTGAATCGAACGTCCGATCGTCGTTGAAAAGCCAGTCAACCAAAAGTGTGTCAAAATTAAATTACTGACACAATAGCGGTAAAACAAGCTAGATACTATGTTGATTGATGGTAAAAAATACACTTATCGCCAGTTAATAGAAGAAACGGGACTATCAAGAAGTACACTGCATCGACGCATCAAGACTTTGAAAGAATCTGGTGTCCCCCTAACTATGGGAGCGATCGTTCAGTTTCCGACTAACTGGGCATTTCACGATCGCCAGGGCAAGTTCTATTCTTCTAAAACTGACTACGCAATTAAAAACAATATTCCTTACTATGAAATGTTTCAAAATTCAAAATCTGACACAAGTAACCAATAAGAGATTGTTGGTATAGTCATTCTAAATAGAAACCATATGACTTGAAGAGATTAAAATTCAGATAAACTTATCCCAGTCCCCAATCCCCAATCC
>JADEXJ010000208.1 GCA_015207195.1 Pleurocapsales cyanobacterium LEGE 10410 | reverse complement strand
TTAGCTTTGGCAAGACAAGGTCTGGCTCCACCACCATTTCCTATTGGCAGTTAATTTATGGACATTGGTAGCGATCGCCATGTCCTAATTTTTCCTGGCTTTTTTGGAGGGGGATATGAACGATTACTATTTCGCTGTCAAAACCCAGCAAAGAGTGGGAGACATAATAGTTGTAAAAACAGTAATAATGCTAAGTAACCAAAGTAAGTTGTTGCTAGCTAAATCCATTGATAATCGCCTCTCAAGATAAATGTCAAGTTGCGTTCCTTCGAGAGATTTCTCCTATATGCGAAGCGGTATCCTTTAGGACTTCCGTCTGTCTAAATTACTCTTAGATAGATGAACGATGTGTAATTGCTTACATATTTATTATCGTATTTCTAGCTTGGTTACGCAGGTACGGTTATCACACGGCTTTGGTGATTTTGTGTTTGCTGCAATCAATAGAGCGTTGAACAACAAACGAGCAGTTTGCTAATTTTTCCTGAATCGCTTTAAGATAATTTGAACTAAATGACAATTTAATTTACTATGCCTAACTTAAAAGAAAGACTGGAAAAGGATGTGGCAGACATCTCCTGGAAAGACTTACAGCCCCATGCTAAAAGAGATGCAGTTATTGTAGTGAAAAGCGAACTAGATTTATCTGAAGTGGCAGTGGCAATTGCTGAAGATAATGCTGCTTTAGTTCAGGGCTGGATTAGCGATCGCTCTATTGCTAAGCCCACTGCCAAGCAACTTACAGACTGGAATAGTACACTTCAAAAGCAGTTTACAGTTCTAATCGTGCAGCCTTTTGTCATAGTTCAAGAAGTAGCTTGAGACTAGGTGCGATTGCTTTCTATTCCTGACTTTACCCAGTCAATGCAGTCAAAAGCACTATTAAATATTTTTGGCGCAGCGATATTAATTAACTTTTCTGGCGCATAGTGATCGTAAAAACACTTGCCAGCCTCTTGGTGGATGATAATTAGGTTGTGGTCGTAAGTGTAACGTTGACGAAAATAGTTCGATCCTTCTAAGATTACCTGACTATCCAAATGTTGTTTGGCGATCGCCACAATCTCTTGTAGCTGATTAGAATATAGTTTGGCGGGGTTTTCCGACTGGTGCAGGATGCTGGTGTAGCCCTGTTCTGATAAAAGAGAATAAGAGTAGATATCTTGACCATCAACACAACTAAAAACGAAGGGAATGATTAAACATTCCTGATATGCTACAGATTTTTCATAGAGAAACCTATTTATCATTAAACATCAACCCAATAACTCAACTGTAAAGGCTGTTATTAGTTAGTCGTTAGTTGCTGATCTACATTTACAGATTATTCACAAACGGAGCGGTTTGAGAACCGCCCTTACAATAGCTAGAGATTTTTTTTAACCTACCTAGATCAAAGCGTTAACGATTGAGTATCAGTTTCAATTAGAGTAGCCAGATCCTTCAAGAAAGCTGCTGCTTGTGCGCCATAAATAATACGATGGTCGGAAGTAATGTTCACCTTCATCTGGCGTTTAACTCCCATCATGCCCGAATCGTCGGCTACTAGCTGGGGTTTAGAACCACCAACTGCCAAAATCGAACCTTGTCCTGGAGGTAGAATGGCATCAAAATTATCTACGCCAAACATTCCCAAGTTAGAGAGGGTAAATGTCCCAGTGCTATATTCTTCGGGTTTTAGTTGTTTGGCTCTAGCGCGAGTTACGAGATCTTTCCAGGTTCGGGATAGGGAATAAATATCCATCTGGTCTGCATTACGCAACACTGGAGTAATTAACCCACCATCGGGCATAGCTACGGCTAAGGCGATATTGATTTCAGAATTGTAGCTAATTGCATCTTGAGTGTAGGCAGCATTGACTACAGGATGTTTTTGCAGGGTAACGGCGATCGCTTTTGCCAGTAATGCCGTCATCGTGACACCCTTGGGTTTGATTTGCTGATAGAGCTTATCTAAAGCATCGGTAGTGATTGTATAGGCAACATGGTAAGTAGGCACTTGCATACTCGCCATCATGTTTTGTACCACCGCTTTCTGTAAAGTATTTAGGGGTACAGTTTCCCCAGGAATAACGTTAGCAGGAGCAACAGCAGGAGTAGGTGTAGTAGCTGCTTGGGACATTACGGGAGCAGCATTTACCGCAGGAGCAGCATTGGCAGTAACTTGAGGAACACCCACAGGAGTTGCAGCTGGGGCGGTTACGGGCTTACCAGCAGCCTGTTCGACATCGTTTGCCGTAATTCTTCCATAAGGACCGCTGCCTTGGATAGTTTTTAAATCTACGCTTAATTGTTTGGCTAGCTTTTTTGCTCTGGGGGAGGCAACAATTCTACCCGATCCATTACCCGTGCTACCGTTACTAGCAGAAGTTTTGGTTTCAGTAGTGACAGTAGCGGGGGCAGTAACTGAGGTAGGAGCTGCTGCTGCTGGTGCGCTCGAACCTCCTTGGTGAGAAGCTGCTTGTTTTTTAGCTTCTTCGATTTCTGCTTCGGTTTCTGCCACTAAAGCGATCGCACTACCTACAGATGCTTCTTGTCCCGCTTCCACTAAAATCACTGCGAGATAACCTTCATTAAAAGATTCTACGTCCATGTCGGCTTTATCCGACTCTACTACCAGAACCGTTTCCCCTTTTTCTATTTTGTCTCCAGGCGATTTAGTCCACTCAACGATCTTACCTTCGGTCATGGTGGAGCTGAGGGCGGGCATAAATATATCGTGAATCATGGTGTGCGATCTTTCTTCTGTAATAAGTTGATGGTAATTGGAATTGAGGAAAAATAGAGAGTTTTTTCCCGTCTTGAGGTATGGTTTGACGTTGATTACAATCTAAGATAATAACATTTAAGCTAAAGGACACCGACTTAAGATTATTTGTCTATTGTCAATCAGCGTTGAGCCAACTTGGGAGTTTTGCCCAACAAGCCTGTCATCAATCTTAGAGCAAAAATCTTCAGCGGTTTTACATAGCTCATGAACCATAGCCCCAAACGGCGTAAAATCACGACTGGCAACCAACTATTAGAAAACATCCGATCTAACAAATCGGTAAAGCCCAAAATCGCTAGATTTTCTAACTTCCGCCAGTTCTCGTAGCGTTTCAAAACTTTAGTCGTGCCAATATCCTGTCCTTTTTGATGAGCAGTCTGCAACACCTGGGCTAAACTAGCAGCATCGCGAATCCCCATGTTTAAACCCTGTCCACCAACGGGGTGACAACAGTGGGCAGCATCACCAATTAAAGCCAAACGAGACTTGATATAGCGATCGCACTGCATGAGCTGTACGGGAAATACCATCCGCTGACTAACTAACTTTAAATCTCCTAAAATACCGCCAGTATAAGTTTGTAGTTTACTCAAAAATGCCGACTCATCTAATTCTGCTAGTGCTTTAGCTTCGGCATGAGGATGAGTCCAGACAATCTGGCAGCGGTTTCCAGGCAACGGCAATACACCCATCGGACCACTGGGCCAAAAACGTTCAAAAGCAGTATGATTTTCTGGGGCGGTATGCTCAATCGTAAACGCCACACAGGATTGCCAATATTTCCAACCGCGAGTTTTAATTCCTGCTAAATTACGGATGGGCGATCGCGCCCCATCTGCCCCCACAACCAGTTTGGTTTTAATTAGGCGTGGTTCTCCATTAACCTTAACTTCTACCGTTGAAATAGCTTTTTCTGTAGTGACGTTAATTACCTCTCCAGGACAAAGCCAGGTAAGGTTAGGACAATTAGCTAGATACTTATGTAGGGCAGTAATAACTACGTTGTGTTGTGCCACATAGCCTAAATGTTTCCCTGGCAAATCTTTGGTTTCAAACTCAACTTTTTGATGATAATCCGCATCAGTCAAGCTGATCTGCTCGTACTTACCTATATGGGGAAGAATTTCGTCCCAAACTCCAATTCCTTGATAGATTCGACTGGATAAAGGAGAAAAAGCATAAGCCTGAGTCTTTTTTGTCGTCACCCCTAGAGGGCGAGCTTCAATCAGAATAATCTTTAAGCCAGAATCTTTTAGTGCTGCTGCTAGAGTTGTCCCCACAATACCACCGCCGACAATAGCTATGTCGCAATCGAAATCGAGCAAATTGTTTGTAGTAGTTTCTGGTTGTACTAACATTCTTCTGGTTTAACGAAAATAATTACATGAGTATATATACTTCTCTATATTGTGACGCGATCGATAATTTAGAACAAGGTTTAGATGAAATATATAATTTATAGAGTCCAGAGTAGAAATTGTCTAGTCTCACCTAGAGTCAAATCGAAACCTAAAAACAAATTGTCTTAGTAAACACTATCTGCGTTCATCTGCGTTTATCTGTGGACTCTAATTATTAGCCTTTATTACTCGCTTTATTAGCCTTTATTACTCGCTGCTATCTGTCTAGTAACCGTTAAAGCAGAATAACTTACTCCTGCCGTACCTTCTCCTGGGTGGGTAGAGTCTCCCACTAACCAAAGGTGTTTGACGGGTGTACGGTTGGCAAAACCAAAAGGACCAAAGGTACGAATCCGCTGTCCCAATCCACCAACAATGCCTTTTGCTCTAGCGGTGTAGTTGGCAAAGGTTCGGGGAGTTGCTGCTTCGGTGTAGATAATATTTTCTGGCGTGAGATCAAAATATGAGCTTAAACGGGCGATCGCCTCAGCGGTATACTGTTGTTTAATGCGATCGTAGTCTTGTCCGTCTCGCCACCACAGATCCGCATCGGTAAACGAGGATGCGATTAAAGTAGCCTGTCCTTCGGGGGCGCGTCCATCTCCTGGCTTGCTAACCGAAACAAACAGGGAGTTGTTTTCGCCAATAACTCCATCGGGTTCGTAAAGAAACTGGAGGTGGGGAGAACAGTTTGGGGGAATGGCTTCCCGTTTGACTCCTAAGTAAATGACAAACGCTCCTGATGGTTGGGGTAATTTTTCGACTCGGCGTTGATAGTTATCTAAAGATCTATCATCTGTAAGACGAACTAAATCTTGAGCGGTAACGTTTGCCACAACTTCATCAGCGTCTTCTCTCCAAGTTTCACCATTTTGGTTACGGACAGTTACTTCCGTTACCCTACCCGATGCAGTGTGAATTTGTTCGACGCTATGGCGCATCAATAGCTTCCCCGCGTACTTCTCTAAACCCGCTACTAGGCGATCGCTCAATACCTGCATACTACCCTCTAGATGAAATAATCCTTGAGGTGCTTGGGAAACCGCTAACGCTGTGGCTGCATACAACAAGGCGGTTTCATCTGCTCCTACCTGGGAATAGAGTTTTAGTTGCAGATCTAAAAAGGTTTTTAATCGTCGATCTTCATACAAGCCGTAGAGCTTCAAGGCATTGCTCACCGTCATCAAAGCAAACGGTACGGTAATTAATGTATCGGGTCTTACTGCCAAAACTAATTCCTTAAGATCCCAAGCATTACGCGGGGGAAGGACGGGATCTCTTCCCTGAAATCGCCAGCTAGCTTTAAACAAACGATTTAACAAATTCCAAAATGGTTCGCTACCAGGAAACTGTCTTTGTCTTTCCTCTCGCCAGCGATCGGCATCTCGCCAAACATTGATTGGCTGAGTCTCTCCAGGGAGAAAAACGGCACAAGCAGGATCGCAATAGCTAGCGGAGGGCAGTTCAATATCTAGTTCCTGAAAGATACGATGATGTATCCCCCCAGGCTCTAATCCTGCTACCTGAGTTGCTCCTACATCAAAGATGAATCCACGGCGTTTGAAAGTAGAAGCACATCCCCCTGGTACAATCGCCTGGTCAAAAATAGTTACCTGATAACCACGTTTGGCTAATAAGGCTCCCGCCGTCAAACCGCCTATACCAGCTCCAACAACTACGGCACGAGACTTTTGCTTACTCTGTAGGGCGATCGCCATAAAACCTAATTTACATTTCTTAATACTCAATTATTATATTTTAGTAAAAAAAGCGACGCTGCGCGTTATTGAGGTAACTACCAGACAAAACGCCAGACATCGCAATCTGTAAAATTTGTATTTAAAAGACGCTTCAGAGAACGCCTTAAGTAAATTAGGAAACCAAACAATAGCTAACGACGACTGAGGATTTCTATTTCAAAACACTTGCAAGTATATTTTTTACCTGGTCTCCCCCTTGGCTTTGCACAAAAGACAAAATTATCGGGACAAACTTACTAGCCATACCAGGATTTAGTCCCAGTTGACCAAAACCACCAGCTAAGGCAGCCATGTTAGCTAGTTGACCGCCACTGCCACCGCCCATTGCGCCAGCCAAGCCACCAATTGCCCCTGCGATACCTTTTCCCCCAGAAGGTGCTTCGCCAATCAAGTTGTTCACCGCGGGGACTGCACTAGCTACTTGGGCAAAATCTCCATCTGCTAGCTGTTCTTTTGCCATCTTGAAAATTAGACCAGCACCGCCTTTGGCTTGGGTTTCATCAACTTGAAGACTTTGAGTTAGCTGTTGAATTAATTCCATAGTTCAAAAATAACCATTCTTTCTCGACCATGATGACAAACACTGGTGGTTTCATCAACTATAAAATTTTAAGTCAGCCTATTAAAGATAGTCTTATCAAAAAATTTTCCTCTGTTTGGTTAGATTGAATCTGTACTCTGAGCAATTATTTATTTGTCTCAGTAAAGCGATCGCAATTTCAATTACCAATAGGAGAAAATTATGAAAGTTAAGTATTTTGCCACTTTGTTTGCAGCTTTGTTAAGTTTTGGTCTAGTAACTTCTTGTGCCGATCCTGGTGCTGATGTAGATGCCGATCCTGGTGCTGATGTAGTCGAACCCGATGCTGGAATTGGCGAAACTGACGCGGATATGGTTGAACCCGATGCGGATATGGTTGAACCCGACGCTGGTGAATAACCAATTTCGTTACTTTTTTAGAGAGGAGACTAGGGAATGAACCTAAATATTTGTTAGTGTTCCCGCGTTTCCTTTCTTATACTGACAGCGAATTATTGACAATTAATTTGGATGGGCGATCGACACCTGAATGAATTGACAGGGTGATAATCTGCATATCGAGGGAACGAGACTCGTGGGACAGTTTGCCCGTGCCAGAATTTACAGGATAGGCGGGAAAGCAGGCTGCACCTAGACTGAGACGCAAGCTTTGACCTACCCCTACACAGATACAGGTGGGCTGTAGGGGAATTTTGACTGGTTGAGTATTTGAATCAGCAGCAGCTACTCGAATATAGCTTTGAGTAAAGTTAAACACTGTACCGTCGGGATTTACGATAGACAGTACGGCAGATAAATCGAAACTTGGCTCTTCTGCGGTGCAGTATATTTCTACGGTTATTGCTCCTGCAAGGTGTAGTTCTGAATCTAAGGGTGGGGAAGTATAGGTCAAAACATCGGAACGGCAGTCTAAACTAGAACGCTCGAAAGAGCCTCCAGGATAGATAGCGTGACCTCCCAAGGCGGGTACTGGTCGCCAGGGGTCGTGAACTAAAATATCTGTATTGTTGTCAAATTCAGTAATTGTTGCGGTGAGGTCGGTTGCGATCAGTTCGCGAGAACCAGATTCCGTGTCTGCCTCATATTCCCAAAGCATTCCGCTATCTTCTCTAAGACTTGCCAAACCATCACTTGCCAAATAATAGATTTTTGGATTCTGAGGAAAACGAGCCAATTCTAGCCAGCGATCGCTACCCATTTCAAATAGAGCAATCGGCGGTTCTTCTAACAGTTCAGTGTCTTTGTCTTTGAGCCAATGATCGAACCAGCGCACCTGAATTTCATCAATTGGGTTTTGCGCCTCTAAACCATAATCTACTGCACCGAGTTTTCTACCCCAGGGAAGATGCGCCCAGGGTCCAACTAATAGATGCTGCGGTTGTTCGCATTGAGCGGTCATTGCCCGATATAAGTTTAAAGTTCCTCGTAGATAGGGATCGAACCACCCGCCGACGTGTAGCATCGGCAAGTCTACGTTTTCTAGTAAATATTTTGGCGATCGCTTTTGCCAATATTCGGCATTATGATCGGGATTATTTAACCACTGATGATAAAAAGAGTCGGGTGCTAACTCTCTCATCAGTTCGGGGTTAGCAGGAATTGAGCCATTTAGCGGTAAATTACTAGATGCTGCGCGAAGTTTCAGATATGCTGCTTCATCTCCTTGAAGACGTGCTGTTTCTCCCGCTAACTGAATTGCCCAGGCTAGATTGGCAAACAGACAAAACGCTCCATTTTCATAAGCCCAATCGGTATAAAGATCGTAAGCCACCATGGCGGGGGCGATCGCTTTGAGACATTCTGGCTGATGGCTTGCGGTATATAATTGCGTCATTCCCTGATAGGAAAAACCATACATCCCTACCTTTCCCGTACTGTTTGGTAACTGAGATACCCAGTTAATTGTATCCAAACCATCGGCAACTTCGTGGGTAAACAGATCGAACTCCCCTTCAGATGTACCCCTACCCCGCACGTCCTGAATCACCACAATATAGCCTTGGGCTGCATACCAGCGTGGATGAGCATAAACTACCGTTGAGGCAATCTCCCTACCGTAGGGTTGACGCATCAACAATACTGGTAACTCTTCATCGCTATCGGGACGATAAATATCTGCATCCAGCCTAACTCCGCCTCGCGTCTGCATTGATGCCGTCTGTTTGTTGATTTTGACCATTGTTTGAAAGCCAAGAAAAAATTGCAGAGTGTCTGAGTGTTAATTTTAAGTTCTAATCAATCATAAATTCTGCTTTGACAAGGTTCAATGCAAAATATTCTTTTGCTTCTTTTTCCAAGTAGGGTGGGCATGACGAGATCTACGGGGTGTGGAAGATAATATATTAATGCCCACCGCCAATGGATGCAGGTATTGATGATGAGTGTATTTGGTTGGCAAACATCTTTACCCGAAACGCAATTAGATACTAATTCTGTTCTGCCCACCCTACAGGCGATCGCTTTATCGATTGGGACGATAATTTGCCTAGGTCTCGTTTGCCTATCGTACAGAAAACAGATACAACGTAGGGTGGGCATGACGAGATCTACGGGGTGTGGAAGATAATATATTAATGCCCACCGCCAATGGATGCAGGTATTGATGATGGGTGTATTTGGTGGGCAAACATCTTTACCCGAAACGCAATTAGATACTAATTCTGTTCTGCCCACCCTACAGGCGATCGTGCTACAGGCGATCGTGCTATCCTTCATTAATCTGTTCAAACGTAATCGTTCATATCCCCCTCCAAAAAAGCCAGGAAAAATTAGGACATGGCGATCGCTACCAATGTCCATAAATTAACTGCCAATAGGAAATGGTGGTGGAGCCAGACCTTGTCTTGCCAAAGCTAA
>JADEXJ010000207.1 GCA_015207195.1 Pleurocapsales cyanobacterium LEGE 10410 | reverse complement strand
GCCAGGAGTTGTCACAGAGGCACGGAGAATGGATATATAATTTTCCCCTTCCGTGTTTCGCTTCGCGGGGAAGAGATGAGCCGTGGCTACTCAGTTTACTCCCAGCTTCCCCGACCGTAGCAATGATTACAGAAATACTCAATTCTCAACGGATACCGCTCTTTTGCGACAAGTTATCCATCTATAATCGGCGGCCATGGTGTTTGGTGATCATTTACAGGCAGGTGTGGCTAGAATCCATTTGACAAAATTGGCTGTAAAACACGTGTATTATCTTTTCAGATAAACACTGAATGATGCTCAATGCCAAGTGTCATCTATATATTCGAATAGTTGATCTTATAAACATGCAGCCTTACCTCTCCAATCGGGGTAGTTACATGAAACAATACTTTATCCCCGTAGATACGCAACATTTGCAGCTCATTCTCTGAGGGCGGGATCGTCACCATGGTTTCATACTCGCCGTCGAGGCTGTAAATATCGATTTCATCCCGTGCGCCGAACTCCTTATTTCGATGTACCCACAACCAGTTTCGGTCGCAGATTTCTATATTGCTGTAGATATGCTTGAACTTTCGACCCTGTACAATCCTGGCCGCATATTCCGGGTGGATACTGTTGGCAGCATCAATTCGCACCTGCATCTCCTCCTCTGAGTAGTAGACCACCTCTGAGCTCTTTCCAAACTCCCTGATTACTTCTCCTTCAGTATTGACCAGCCTTAACGGATATTGATCTATCATTCCGGAGGCAACCATGACCCCGTCATCCGTCATGGCAAGGTTACTGCCCGAGTCAAATGGGCGATTTACATCAAACCAATCCCGGATTACATAAGTAAAAAAGGGTGACACCTGTCCGGTATTCCTATCAATCTCCGAAATTGTCACTCTATCGAACCCGCTGGGCAACCGAGCAAATGGCCTTGTAAAAATAAACAGTGACCTGTTGGCTTGAATGAATTGGGTTCCTGCTCCGGCTCTGTAGGGTATGTCCGTAGCGTAGCTGAAGTCGGGGTTCCAAATCGAAATGCGGAGGTTTCTGCTATCAACCACATAAATATAACCATCCTGATCTGTGGTAATATTTCTCGGGGTTTGAAATTCTCCGGGCCCCCTGCCTGAGCGCCCAAATCGTGTCATGTATTTTCCTTCCTTGTCAAAAACCAGGATGGTCTTTTGATCCATATCGGTATAGAGGATCTCTCCGCCGCCCGTGATGGCAGCCCCTCCAAACCTCCCCAATATAGCATCATCTCTATCAGCAATAACCGTCTCCAAATGCAGGGAAACCGGTTTAACTGACTTGTTTCGTTCATAATCCTGTGATAAAAATCCAAGTAATACGAATAGAATAAATAATTTAAGGCCCATTGTGCACTAATTAATTATGCAAAAGTAAGATTTTGTTATTTACTTATTCCGTTACTCGTTCAACTCTATACCGAACAACCGTCTGTAACCCCGTCTCTGCATCCTCTTCCCGGGTGTAGAAATAATCTCCCTGGATGTGTGTAAATGTACTTCCATTGATATACAGAGGGGCTTCCCGATCTCCGGGCCATCGAAATTTCCCAATCAACTCTCCATCAGTCTCAATAACCCACCATTCAAGTTCATCTTCAGTTTCTGTAAATGTTGAAATCCATAATCGTTCATTGTCATCAGACCACATGGATTGCATTATCGGCCAAACTTTTGGTAATTCTACACTTTCAGCTATGTTCATTATCATTTCGTTTGCAGAATTTCGCACATCCTCTCTTGTTACGGGAATTCTTGGGACAGGATAATAAAACCCTCCAATCTCATCACCCTCTTTATTCAGTTCACGGATTAAAAGTTCATCCGAATCAGCAATGAAAATTCGTCCGGTGGGGGTAACGGTAATCAATGGTTTTTTCTGAAAAGAAAACTGTTTCATAATGCTGCCCATATTCGAATCTCCCCAGTTTTCCAGTACGTCATTTTGTTTTAGAACTTCCTCTCCCAACTCTTGATAAGCACTATCAGCAGTGAAGTAGTGAATGGTTGCTGGCGTATTTTCAAAGGCTCTTTGAGGGACTTTATATGCAAGGAGCCTTGTTTCATCATCGATGAAATAGTGCCTCCAAAATCGTTTGCCACTCAGTTGACCGGCACTGTTTAAGTTGTTCAGATCGATACTAACAGTTTCCAGTAATTCAAATGAGTCTGTTGAGTATGTGGTAATCCGTGATAAAGCTATATCTACTACATATAGCCTATTTGAACGCACGTTTAAGCAACATATACTGTTAAACTCTCCCGGCCCCCGGCCACTTCTGCCAAGACTCGTTATATAATCCCCATCAGAAGAAAACAGATGGATTGTTAATGTCCCCGGCGCAATATCCCAAATATAAACCCTGCCTGAGTCGTCTGTAATAAATCCCCTGACATTGGCAAAAAACAGATCATCACTGTCTCCGAACTCCTGGTCCTTAATAAGCCTGATGGTATCTGCATTTTCAAAATCTTCTTCAGAAAAGACTGTCACGTTCTCTATTTCCATGATATAATCCGGCACTTTCTGCTCGTAACCTCTGCCCGAACAGGCCGCAGCAATAACAACTGAGAGAATTACCACGGAAACACGGAGAAAGAGAGAGTGCATGGAATGGAATAAAGATTGTAACGTAAGATTTTACTGAACTTAAATACAAAATCAGGTACTTGTGCGCAATCTGTTTTTCACCGTGGAGGCGCTTAGGCCGCGGAGGTGTTTTTTTTTGGTTTCATGGTGAGATTTGTGGGGGTTGCCACTGAGGTACGGAGAATGGATGTATATTTTTTCCCCCTTCCGTGTTTCGCTTCGCGGGGATATGATGAGCTGTGGCTATACTGCAGAGTTCTGGTATTGTGCAGCGGGAAAGAATTGGCTTCATCTTGCGTTAGTTAACTAAATGCAATACTATCTGAGCAATATATTCACTTATTTAAATGGTAAATCATGTCAGAGATCAAGGAAATTGAAGAGGCGGTAAAGAAGCTTAGCGAAGAGGATTTACGCAAGTTCAGGGCATGGTTTGCATCTTACGATGCGGACATTTGGGACAAACAAGTTGAGTACGATGCCGCTTCAGGCAAACTCAATGAAATGGCAAATGAGGCTTTAAGCGAATATAAAGAAGGCAAAGCCCGTGAATTGTGAAACATCTTGCCAGCTCTTCGTTCTGGAAATCTTATAATAATCTGCCTGATCACATCCGGAAGCTTGCCGGAAAAAACTTTGAATTACTGAAGCAGAATCCCGGGCACCCCTCATTGCATTTCAAAAAAGTTGACCGATACAGATCGGTGCGGGTTGGTTTGCATTACCGGGCACTGGGTATTGAGGTTCCAGAAGGGGTTTTATGGTTCTGGATCGGAACTCACGCCGAGTACGATGAGATCATAAGCTAATTACCTTATCTGCCCTGACGTACGAGCTCAAGAACGGTCTGGTGTTTACGCTTTAAAAAGGAGGGGTTCACCGCCCCGAAGTCTCGGGGCGGAGGTTTTTTGTGGGGCTTCATGGTGAGATTTTGGGGGGGGGTGCCACGCCCAATGGGGGTGCGGCTATATTTTATATCCCAGTAAAATACTGCATTTATTGAATTTAAAATTTCCAAAAGTACATCCGCAATGAGCAAAGGGTACCCTTTTTCGCCACATCACACAATCAACTTGCGGTTTTTTGTTATATTGACGTATATAATTCATAAATCTATGCGTCAACCCAATGAAAAATAAACTCACATTGCGAATGGATGAGTCTCTCATCAGGAATGCCAAGAAGCACGCCCGTGAGAAAGGTACATCGGTCTCCCGTCTGGTTGCCAATTATTTTGCCCTCATCGGCAAGAAGCATTCATCAACCCCTGATCAACTTCCACCCGTAACTGCCTCCTTGAGTGGGATATTGAAAAATTCAGAAGCGGACGAGGAAGATTACAAACGATATCTGGAGGACAAACACTTAAAGTGAAAATCCTGCTTGATACAAATGTTCTGCTTGATGTTTTTCTGGAACGTCAACCCTTTTACGACAGCTCCACGAGAGTTATGATTCTCATCGAACAAGGCAAATTGGAAGGCTGGATTTGCGGAACAACTGTTACAACAATTTACTATTTGATTAAAAAAGCACTTTCCGCTGCAGATGCTGACAGACATATCAAAAGTCTGTTGAAACTCTTTTTCGTTGCTCCAATCAATCATTCCGTACTCACGAGTGCAGTCGATGTAAGCTTTCGGGACTATGAAGATGGAGTTCTTCATCAGTCTGCTCTTGCTGCCGGATTAGATGGAATCATAACACGAAATATCAAAGACTTCCAGCATAGCCAACTTCCAATCTACACTCCTGATGAGCTGCTAAGTGCCTTACAAACGGACGAATGATCAACAGATCCCTGAAGCTTTCACCTGATAACGGCGGTTTGTTTATCATTCCGACCATTCGATGCGGTATTTTACCACGTACTCAGCGTCTGTTTCTTCATCGATCTCTTTGGCGTAGAGATATCCGTCTTTGATATCGAAGATCGTTTTCTCGCGCTGTCGCTGCAGCTTTGCCAGCAGTTCTCCTGATTCGTCAAGAATCCACCATTCATAAGTATCACTATTTAAATCAGTGGGTACAGCTACCCAGATTCTATTTTCATCGTCCACAATCAATTCATCAATAATAGGGGAAGTTTCCGGTAATTCTTTACCAACTTCATCAAGTGCATTTAGTACTTCTACCTGACTAAGATTGGAATCTTCAATATATTTACTAAGGTTAAAAAAAGGTCCGGCAATTGGATAGTATATTGACGATTGATAAATACCCTCTGAGTTATACTTTTTAATCAAAAATTCCTGAGAATCAGCGGTAATCAATACCCCTTCGTCAGATATCGTTGTCAGAGTATAATCTACTGTAAAAGGTCTTGGTATAGATTGAATTTGAGAGTTCCTCGCTGTAGCTATTTGTAGCTTCTCCAAGAAAACATAAGGTTCATAATCTAACCTTTTCCCATACTTATCCATCAAAAGATACTTGTTTTTCATTCTTGTATTTTCGATATGCTCATAAAACCTGACCGAAATATTCCCATCATTTCTGACCTTCATACCGACTAAAAACAATCCACGTACATCATCTTCTTGACGGATATCCCAACTCTCTTCCAACGAGGTCCGAATCAGGGAATAATAATTGGCATTGTATACATTTAAACGTTTTCCGGTATAATCATATAAATAAACCTTTCCGCCATTTACCTGTGTCCAATAAGCAAATCCATATTCGCCGGGCCCTCTGCCCGGTCCACCAAGTAATGTACGATAGGTGCCATCTGCATTATATACATGTACATTAAATACAAATGGCATTGACTCAAGGTTGATTCTGAGATCGGTCAAGATTACACGCCCATTATCATCAACTACGCATGCTTCAACTCTTGTTAGAAAAGGTTCTCCAGATTTACCGTAATTTTGTACCGGGATAAGTTCTATGGAGTATCGGGGCTCAGAATTTCCCTGGAAAATGGTGAGGTTTTCGATCTCCTGAATATGCTCCGGGATTTCATCGAACACTTGAATATTTGTCTGTTCAATAGGTTCTGATATTTCATGTTGTTCCGATTCATTTTTTTGTTCTGCTAATTTATGTGAAGAATTTTCAGAGCACCCATTTAAAACAATAAGAAAAACAAGAAACAGTGCTAAACTTGATAAAATTTTCATATTGTGATTGGTGAATAGCTAAGCTGAGGGGCTTAAAACCCCTCCACTTTTTAATTAAATTTTATCCGTAATTTGGTCCGCAGTATTCAATCATATTACCCCAAGCCTCTTGAATAGTATTGCTACAAGTTATCTGATCATAACCAGAATACCATTCTAGGCACTTCCCTTGCAAACAATTGTAATACGAACTCATGGTGTTACAACTACCGGCTTGGCAATCACCTGTTTCTACTGCAGGATCAGTACTACCACCTTTTATATTTCTCATTTCATTTCTATCTAAAATTTGCATTGATTCATCCTCGTTAAATTAAAACCCGTTTTATCCCGAAGTGTCGGGACGAGGTACGGGTAATTAATGTACCCCTGTTTGATTACTCAAACACTCTTTGTTTCCCTGACACTCACCGCAACTCCTTGGTAATATTGTTATACACGCGTTCCAGAAGCCGCATGCCCTGCGTAATAATCTCGGCCCGGCCGGTCATGCCGTTTCTCGGCGGGATGTCGTGCCCGTAGCTGGTCAATAACCCGTCGGGGAAGTGAACTTTGGCGAGGAAGAGGCTGTCGCGTACGGGGAACTCCGAAAAGTACTCCACCTCGCCGTACACCGAACCGAACTCGTGATAGGGGTAGCCGCTGAACCGGACCATCACCCGCTGGCCTTCCCGGACCCGGCCGAACGACTGCTGGGCAACGGATAGCTCGCCGAACCAGGTGGTGTTGCCGGGCTGCAGGTATAGCAGCTCCTGCCCGACCGCTGTGGCCGATAAAGCCTGATAATCCCTAAGTGTAAACAGGCTGCCCAACTCAAAATTGAAACGTTCTTATTTCGCTTTCTTTTGTAATCACAATGAATAGGTTATTATCAAAATCTATGTCAAACGTAGGTAATAGTTCTACTTCTGAAACCAGTTTATACCTTTGATTCAAATCTCCATTTTTATCGAATTCATGAATCCAAAGCGGGAGTTCAGGACTATTATAAGTAGCTAAATAAAGATTACTTTCTTTATCGCTTACTCCCCATGTATATGCTCTAAACGTAGCTACGGCATCCGTTATACTTAGAATTTCTTGCATCGTATTGAAGAAAGCATTCTTTATAGCATCAATTTCAGGGTTATCACCTATCTCCTTACTCCATATTTTCGTACCATTTGCATCGTATTTTTCAATTCTCGGAATAGCATTATAAACCATAAATATTTCACCTGAACCTGATCCGCCTTTAACCGGAAATACATTATGAATTAAAAGATTCGGGACTTCTCTATTTGAAATAGAAGTTCTGAACAGGTTGTAGTCCAGCTCAAATGAGCTGCCTTCCGGGATTTCGCCAAAATCCATTATAGTATTACCTTCAAAATCTGCAATTTTGTAAACTGTATTTTCCATTTGTTCAGCGGGTAATAACACATAATCAAAATCTGTTATAATAGGCTGATTATTAATATTTACAGCATATAAATTATCAAGGAATGATAGGTCAGGGGCCGGAACGGGTGGCAGTGGCGGCAAAGTTAAACCGGCTTTTTGTTTGTACTCCAGTGATGTTTCATATACTCCATCCACTGTAAATTTGTGAATTTTTAAACCAATATCATCAATGATATAGATGTAATCCTCTATATGAAAAACATTATTAACTCTTAGAAACTCGCCCGGACCTCTACCCCTGTTACCGTATTTTCCAACTACTTCACTCAGTTTATTCAATTTAAGAAGTTCACCTCTGCGGCTATCATAAACTAAAAGATTA
Source organism: Pleurocapsales cyanobacterium LEGE 10410 (assembly GCA_015207195.1). GTDB lineage: Bacteria > Cyanobacteriota > Cyanobacteriia > Cyanobacteriales > Xenococcaceae > Waterburya. Next base: position 1,861 of record JADEXJ010000207.1, on the reverse strand, counting down.
TCATCGTTGTCGAATTTAACGATGGTTGGATTTACGACTAAATTATCATCACTTGAAACAAGAGTTTCAAATTGTTCGAGCTCAGTAACACCCACTTCATTGAATGGAGATTTATCTGTTGAACAACTTGATAAAATCAATAAGGAAACTGTTATGTATATTCTTTTCATTTTAAAGTCATTTATTAAAATTTTACTACAACAAGAAATTAATGATGCTATAAAGTAGCACTTATGGCTACTTTATAGCTGGAAGTATCTATCCTTCTCCAACACCACTGCAAGAGCAGGATACTCCATGAGTTGGTCCGTGTTGACCGTCTCTACAATCACAATCCGACCCTGAACAATAACTGACACAGGCGCTGCAGTTTGTTGGGTCGTGGTCATAGCAACACATACCGCATTCTTCACCCGGGGAACCTGCCAGTATATGTTTCATCTCATTTCTATTAAGAATTTGCATTTTTCTATCCTCCATTTAATTAAAACCCGTTTTATCCCGAAGTGTCGGGACGAGGTACGGGTAATTAATGTGCCCCTGTTTGATTGCTCAAACACTTTTTGTTTCTTTGATACTCACCTCAACTCCTTCGTGATATTGTTATACACGCGCTCCAGCAGCCGCATATCCTGTGTGATAATCTCGGCCCGGCCGGTCATTCCGTTTCTCGGCGGGATGTCATGCCCGTAGCTGGTCAATAACCCGTCGGGGAAGTGAACTTTGGCGAAGAAGAGGCTGTCGCGTACGGGAAATTCAGAAAAGTACTCCACCTCGCCGTACACAAAACCTAATCCTGATAAAAATCTTCTCGCTTATACTATAATTTTACTTGATAAGATCTAATCGTATGCCCTTCATCCGGATCTTTGTGGATTGTGTAAACCTGCTTATCATTTACAAATTGCACTTCATCATGCATGGACAGATAAAATGTACCCATTATCTCACCTTCGATTGTAAAAACAACTACCTGTTTGCCTTCTTCAGTTGTGTCCACATGCAACCAAAAATAGTTTTTTGATACCCAAATATTTAAAAATGCGGGTTTAAATTCCGGAATGCGTGCTTCCAACACTCTGCGAACTTCTTCTGACATGCCTGCCAGATTAAATAAAAAATCCGTATCTGTTTTTTCCACTAGCCGTTCTTCAACATGAAGAGAAATCTTCCTTTCAAACTCATGTTTTTTGGTATAAATAAACAATGCGGAGCTGTCGGGCCTGGCTATTACATAGCGGTTATTATCCATCACTCTAAACTGATCAGAATATTGATATGGAGGCCATCCAAGAATTGTCATGGCTCCACTGCTGGACATTCTCGCAACGGGGATTGGAGTTTTCAGCGTATGAAGTGAATCTACAAGAACATTTTCAAATGTGTCCACAATTGTAACTGGTACCCATCCATATTCATTGCCACTGGCAATTTTAGAACGCAGTTGATGATTACTCCAGGACTCCCGAGCATAATATTCTGTTTCAGAGCGGGGAGCAATGGTAAGCATATGTCTTTCCTTAACCCTTTCCGGGATCCAGGATTTACTGAGTCTGTAAATATGATCCTCTCCCCGGCTAAAGAAATCAATCTGTTGGGACATTCCTAAATAGCGTACCTTTAGGGTATCATTTACCCCTTTGTGAAGCGAAAAAATCTCCCCCAGCTCACCGGGACCTCTTCCTTCTTTGGCAATTGTAGCCATATGCTTGCCATCTGCACTAAATTGCTCAATCGTCATTTTTCCCCAATCGGCTACCAGCATCGTCATATCAGAGAAAACTACAAGGTAACCTAAATTACCCGGTACATATTCAGAACTTTGGGCAATTTCCATTTCGATCTTAATATCAATTACATT
>JADEXJ010000206.1 GCA_015207195.1 Pleurocapsales cyanobacterium LEGE 10410 | reverse complement strand
TGAGAGACTTGAAGTAGTCTTCGTTCATCTGTACCAAGTCATTTTTATCTAATTGAGCCATGTTTTTAACATACACCACAAGGGTGGAGTTGGCTCATTTTTGATTGGGGGGGAAATGAACGGTTACTGTACCTGTTTACCTAAAATGGCACTAATTGATTCTTGTAACTCTTCTATTTTTAGTTCGCGGGTGTCTTGTCCTTGGTAGTTGCGGTCTATGGTGACAATACGGTGCGAACCATCACTAAAGGGAACGATAAACGCTAAACCGCGATCGCTCGAATGTTGTTCCGTACCGCCTTCTGCTTCATGCCCATCTAATTGCACATCACCGAGAAAAGCCGTCCAGTCATAAGAATCACCTTCAAAGGGCAAGCCCAGAGTTTTTCTGACAACGCTTTTTGAACCATCTGCACCTACTAGATATTGAGACTTAATCTCAAATTCTCCATCCTGCAAACATTCGACTTTGCTAGTTACTCCTGTCTCAGTCTCCCTAAAGTCATTCAAACTGCGTCCCCGTTCGACTTCTACACCTAATTCATTCAGACGGCTTTCTAGAATTGCCTCGGTTTCCGCTTGAGGTAACACCAAGATAAAGGGAAAGCGGGTATCTAAGCCGTACATATTTGCCCGTAATGGCTTTTCGGAACTGGAACTAAAATCAATCCCAGGAGAAGTGTAACCGCGTTTTACCATTTCATCGGCAACACCCAAAATATCCATAAACTCTAGAGTACGAGCATGAACGACTAAAGCTTTACTGCGAGTAGAGGGTTTGGTACGACGTTCGATAATGCGTACTTTGACATTACGTCTGGCTAGTTCGATAGCAGTGGTCAAGCCTGTAGGACCCGCACCAGCGATTAAAACATTTGTGTTGTGTAACATAAATAAACCTCCTTGTGGTTGAGTTAAGCTGAAAAATTTGGTTTGCTTATAGCGATCGCATTTATTCGCTATGAATAAGGGAAAGATTTTCTTCCAGATGGTGATAAATTTTATAGCGTCGGAAGCGAAAATAATCTAGTTGCCAGCAATATTCGCAAAGATCTAAACATCCGCGATCGCCTTCTTCCAAATAATGCCGATCTACGAGATACCAGTAATGCTCGATAAATTCGTGGTAATTGCAGTCCCAGCAAGCTTCGAGAAAGTTATTATTCAAGCATTTTTCTAGATGTCTGTAGTTGTAAATTTGCCAGTATTTAGTAGGATTAACAATCGCTAGATGCGTTGTATCTAAGAAAAATTGGTTGAGATATTGCCATAGTGGAAATTTCATCGTTCTATCTTTGAATAATTGTCAGTTGCTAAAGAGACAGCTTTTGCTGCCCCTTACTAGATTTAGCTAGTGAATTGTCTGAAGTTCTAATGACATTGGATAGCGAAGCTTTAAAGTATCGGTTTCTATCGAATGTTGGGTGTAGAACTGGCTTACTTTAGTTTCTATTTCTGGCTGGTCAATTGCGACAAACCTCTGTACCAACGATGCAATAGAACAAACAACGATTAGATGAATCAACTCTTGAGGTTGATAAAGTGCGATCGCTCCTTTGATAAACCGATATGGTGTAGTTAGAGGAACTTGAGCCGATAGCCAAGCCAGTTGTAGGGCTGCTTGTTCTTTCTTACTAAAAATACTGCCGATCTCTTTTCTGTTGGTTGCTGCTACAAAACATTGTTTGATGCGTTCGATAGCTCGTTCTTTATCAGTAGCGGTATGATACGCCATGTATCCTTCTACTGCTGCTAGATAATCATGACCTTTAGCGATCGCACTTACTCTCGCCATTAAGTGTTTGAGTTCGGCAGAAGTTACAGTATCTTCGCGATTGCCCATTAGTTCGCCATAAAGATAAGCATGACGCTTCTGTAAGGGTTGAGGAAAGTGTTGTATCCAGGCTGGTAATAAGCCAAATTCTTGTTTTGCATAAGCTGACAAATCTTCTACAGCACGATCGTATTTCGCCAACATATCTTGAATCGATAAATTACCTTGGGGTATTTCATAATCGAGATTGTTAGGATTTGAACTCGATGCGCCGTGTCTCCCTGCTTCGATACCAGATTTCTCTTGTGCTTGTTTTGCCCAGTCTCCTTCTATTTCCAAACCAGTCAGATCGTTAAAGACGTTGAGAAAGCCAAATGCCGAGGTAATCATTTTCGTTCCTTCAACCCGATCTGGGTTATCGGTAACTAAACTCTGAATGCGATCGCGTAAAGCTTTGTCTACTTCGTTTTTACTGGCTGCTGCTGCCAAATCTGTTAGAACGATTTCAGATGGATCGAACGAACTATTCTTCCCCTGACGCGCCTGTTTTAGCTGTTCGACAAGATTGAGTGACTGTTCCCCTCCTGTAGCTGCGCTGTGTACCTGACAATAGGAACAACCATGAGCATTTGAGGTGGTATAACCAATCGCCGACATTAGCTTCATACTCAGGAACTGTTTGCCGTATTTTACTGCCGAGAAGTTATGACAGTAGACAAAAAGTTTGTATGCTTCTTTCCAGTGATGCAGATAAGCAAAGGTGTTAGGCCAAAAACCGAAAAACTCTTTGTAGAAGTGCAGAATTGGCAGACTTTCATCATCTTTATCTCTACTTCCATCACTCTGGGGAATGTATGACCGTAAGGCGAAATCTTTTGCACCCTGATGTAGTTCCTCGTTAGAGAGAGAATCGACAGGAAGGTTTTCTCCGTCCAATTTAAGAAGCTGTTCTAATCTTCCTGTTTTTTCTAGCTTTTCTAAATCTTCTGCACCGTTGATGTGATAGTCGCCTATAAAAATCTGCGGTACGGTCGATCCTCCACTAAAGTAAACCGAAGCATCGGCATTACGTTGACTGGCAGTTACGTCATATTGCTGGTACTTGACTCCAACGTGATCTAAAACAACCTTGGCGCGATCGCAGTATTGACAGTTGGGTTTGCTGAATAAAGTTACTGTGGATTGAGTCATAGTGTTTCTCCTTGGGAAAATAATGTTTAATAAGTAATCGAGTATTTAAGTCAAACGTTTGATTATTTGGTGGCGCACGTCCCGCCATTTGTAGAGAAGTATTCATTGATGATGATTATTTAAAGTATTCAGTCGGTTTTAGATAAGGCAAAATAATGCTTAATGCGCTTCCTTGTATACTGGTGCTTTAACCTTTGAATTGCGGTCTGGATCTTTGTTTTCGCCTTGTCGATTGCCTCGTTTGATAATCAAATAAACAGCAGGAACGAAATACAGCGCGAGAACAGAAGAACCACTGATGCCACCTGCGATCGCAATTGCTAGAGGTCGCCAAAAAGGTCCTCCACTAACTAATAGGGGAATAAAACCTGCAATGGTAGTAACGGTAGTAGTGATTACGTGGCGGGTAGCTTTGACTACCACATTCTCTATAGCTTGACGATCGCCTTCTCTAGCTTCAGGGTTTTCATTTAAAGCCGAGAGGACAATTACTGTATCGTTGATGGCAATACCGACCAAACCCATCGTGCCGACAATTGCCATAAAGCCCAAAGGAGAACCAGCTACTTTGAGGGAAAATAATGCCGTACCGATACAGCCGATAGCCACACCGCCGACAATTCCCCCCTGACGGAAAGAACCGAGGGAGAGTACCAAAGCAGTTATCATGACTACCAGTAATAGAGGTACATACTGTGCTAGATTGCCTCTTGCTTGGCTACTTTCTGCCTGTTCTCCGCCCCATTCATAACGGTAGCCTGGGGGTAGCTGAAAGTTTTCCGCTTCTAGTTTTTCTTGAAAATTAGCTAAGACTAAAGACGGTAATACTCCTGCGGTAATATATCCTTGAATGGTATTGACTCGCTGTTCGTTGTAGCGAGAAATGTTAGCTAGTTCGGGGACGAGGTTGAACTCGCCGATTGCGTCAGTCGAGCGAAAATCATTATTTTCAGAACTATTAGAACTCAAATTTAAAGAAGCAATTTGACTTAAATCGGCACGTTGAGTATTGCCTACCCTGACTCTGACGGGAAGGTTTTCTGTCGCTTCTAAAATAGAGCCACCAATTGCACCTTCTAGGTATGCCTCTAGCTGATTGGCGATCGCGGTATTGGTCAAACCAGCCTGTTGTGCCTGTTCTTCATCTACTGATAGTCCTAGTTTGGGTAAGGATTCTGTCAAGTTATCGCGAACATGAATTACATCGGGGACGGTAGTTAAAATCTCTCTAGCTTCGATACCCAAGCGTCTTAATTCATTGAGATCCGAACCAAAGATTCGCATTTCGATCGGTGCATCATAAGGAGGTCCTTGCTGTAGCTGTCTGACCAGAATTCGGGCGGAGGGAAATTGCGCGTCTAGTTCGTTTTGTAAGTCTTGAACGATAGTGGCTACTTCTTTATCGGTATTTAACTGCACCATTGCCTGAGCGTAATTAGACTGGTTTTCTCTGTTACCCGTAAAGTTGTAGTAGAATTTGGGCGCACTTTCGCCCATAAACCAGTGGACATCTTCAACTTTCGGATTAGCTAAAATTACATCTCTTGCTTGCAGCATTTTAGCTTCGGTTTCGGCGATCGCCGTTGAAGAAGGAAATTCAACCTCGATTTGAAACTGATCGCGGGATACTAGAGGAAAAAATTGATTATCTAGTGTTCCTGCACCAATAAAGCCAATTATCGGAATACAAAAAGTAAGAGCGATCGCCAACAAGGGTTTTGAGGCAGCAAATTTTAAAGACTGGCGATAGGGACGAGCTAGTTTGGGCGAGGTAAAACCAACATTCCACCAAGCATCAGGCTTTAATAAAAAACTTTGAATCTTTTTTGCTATGCCTTGAGATTGAAGTTCTCCCTGTTCTAACTGTTGCGCCTTACTACGACTTCTCGCTAACATCCGCGCTGCTAAAGAGGCAATTACCGTCAAAGATAAGGCTAGAGAAGAAATCAACGCCATAATTACGCTGAGAGCGATCGAGCCGACAAATTCCCCCGCAGCACCAGGAAGTAAAACAATTGGTAAGAAAGTCAGAATTGTAGTCAGAGTGGAAGCAAACAGTGGAACTTTGAGATAATTTACCGTTTTAGTAAGAGCTTCTAGCGGTTTTTCCCCGTGTTCCATTTCTATCTGAATTTCATCGACTACCACGATCGCATTATCAATCAATAATCCCAAGGCAATAATTAACCCCGTTACCGACATTTGCTGAATGGGGATATTTAAAACGGTCATCCAGCCAAAAACCATAAAGGTAGTCAGGGGTAAAGCTACACCTACCACTAAAGCCGATCGCCAACCCATTGAAACCAAGCTAACACCAACTACCAGCAGCGCACCGACTATTAGGTTAGAGAGTAATGAACCGATACGGACTTCAACGTATTCACTTTGATCGAAGATTAAATCTAAACTGATTCCCTGGGGCAAACTAGCTTCAAAATTGGCTATTTCTGTTTTGACTTCTTTTGCCCACTGGTCAATTCTCAAACCCGATTTCATCAACACACCCACAGCGATCGCAGGTTTACCGCTAACCAAGGCTAAATTCGACGGTGGTAATTGAATACCGCGATTAACTTGGGCAATGTCGCTAAGACGGGTAAACTGTCCGCTATTATTTTGAATCGGTATTTGTCTTATTCTCTCTATTGTTTCTAGTTCGCTATCTACCTCGATCGCAATATTGGAGCGATCGCTGCGGTATTGACCAGCCGATACTTTAGCATCACTCAAACTCACTTGTTGGGCCAATTCCTGGGCGGAAAGTCCCACCGCTACTAATTCGGCTGCATCAATTTCTACGGTAATCTCTTCATTAGGGTCGCCAAAAAGTTGTACTTCCTCCGTTCCATCTACGCCTCGCATGGCTACTTCTAGCTGTTCTGCATAACGGCGTAACACGGAATAATTAGGCTGACTCGTTTGATTCCAAGTTAAAGAAGCGATCGCGGTATAAGCTTTAATCTTTGCCTCTTCCAGTTCGGGAACTCCCGCACCAGAAGGAAACAAAGCAGCAGCATCTGCCATTTCATCGCGGACTTTCGACCAAATCGGTTGAGCATTCTCCACCGCATCGACTAGCTCAACGCTAACGGTAGAAAACCCCACACGGGAATCTGATTCTATGGTTTCCACCTCTTCAATTTCGGCAATTTCACCTTCTAAAACTTCTGTCACCAGTGCTTCTACCCTTTCCGCACTCGCACCAGGGAAAGGAGTCAAAACCACCGCCGTTCGGGAAATCAGTTCGGGGTCTTCTTGTCGGGGTAAAGTTTGATAAGAAAAGATACCCCATGCAAATATCAGGATAAAGGTGAGGATCAATAAACGGGTATTTTTATAAAAGGATTCGACCATGTTAATTGTTAATTGTTAATTGCTAATTGTTGATTGTTAATTGTTGATTGCTACTCTCGAACCATTAACTTTTTAGTCACAACCAGCAAACCTACAGCGATAAAAAACTTACTACTTACTACTTACTACTTACTATCTGTCCAGGGACTAGACGATGCGTACCATTGGCGACAATTTCATCGCCTGGCTGTAACGTGCCTCTGACTAAAGCGCGATCGCCTTGTTGGTGGATAATTTCTACTGCTTGTTGTTGTACCTGCTGTTTCCCATCATCGGACTGGGTAATTACATAACAATTCCATAAACCTCTAATACCTTGAGTCAAAGCATCTGTAGGTAGCCAGTAACCATCGGTATCAATTTCATTAACTAACTCTAGTCTGGCGGTTTGACCTGGGTTGATGCGGGGAATAGCGGAGGGGTCTAGTTTAAATACAACTGTCTGGGTGCGGGTGTTTGAATTGACCTCTGGTAGAGTTGAATCTATGGTTGCTTGATATGTTCGCGAACCGAGTTTAAGAGTTTGAGTGCTGCCAATATCTAATTTTTCAATTACCCTAGCTGGCATTCCAATTCTGGCTTCAGGTGAGGCATTTTCAATTAAGCGAATTACCGATTGTCCTGCATTGGCTACCGTTCCTTCGTCTAGTTCTCTAACTGCTACAATGCCATTGAACGGTGCTTTGAGGGTGCTTTTATCGATAGTCACATCAAGATCGGCTATCTGGGCTTCAAGCTGTTGTACGGTAGCTTGTTGGGCTGCAATTTGTTCGGGGCGCGTACCGTTTTCTAGTTCTGCTAAGTTACTTTTGGCTCTACTCAACCGTGCCTGTAATGAACCTTCTCCAAAGGCATATTCATCTAGTTCTTCTCTAGAAATTGCTCCTTGGTTATATAAATACTCGCGTCTTTCTCTTTGCTTTGCCTGTAGCTTTAGCTGCTGTTCGATATCTCTTACTTCTGCTCTGGCTGCATCGATATCTTCGACTCGCGCCCCTCTTTCTAACTCTGTAAGTTGTGCTTGGGAGCGGGCTTTTTCGGCTACTAGCTGCTGACGTTGGGTTTCTAGGTTGCGAATATCCAATCTAGCTAATGGTTGTCCTGCGGTAATGCGATCGCCTTCTCTAACTAGAACTTGCTCTATCTCCCCACCGCGAGAGAAACCGATGTTACTACTTCTAATTGCAGCAATCTCCCCTGTGTAAGTGCGTGACACCTGATAAGAATCTACTGGCTGCACCTCAATAGTTTCTACTGGTATCACTCTCTCCTGAGATTCTACAGCAGGACTATCGAAAGATGAGGTTAGCATTGGTCGGGCGACAAAAAACCCTAAACCTATTCCTCCCAGACCTAATAGTATGTATAAGTATTTACTCCATTGCTTCTGAGTTCGGTTTGATTTACTGCGATCGGATTCGGAATGCTTTTGAAACTCCGAGGTATCTTGATGGTTGTTTTCTTGATATGGCGTGCGATCGGTAGTCATAAATTTAAAATAATAATTGAATCAAACAATCGTTCTAAAATATATAAAGACTATTACCTTTCCGAATATTAATTTGGACTGATAGGGAGCTTAGGTTTGCCCGTGTGCCATTGACGCAGGCTTATAGTAAACTCAAATCTCAAAAGTATTCATTTTCCTTTACTTAAATTTATTAAAACAAACGTATGAATAAAAATCAACCCGCTGCGATTCGATCTAACTATTGATAGATATAGCCAAAGGTTCTAATCTTTATATTCCATAAATAGCTCTGTTCATTTGGAGTAAAGGATTACAGAGAATAACAATAACTTCTAAATCAATCTAGAATTGGGCATCAGTTTCCAGCAACTAGCTAGTCTTTGCCAGTTAAGCAGCCATTTAAAACATTGTCAGAAAGAATAGAACTTGTTGGGCTTTGGGAAAATAGCGATCGTATTGTTTCAATTATTAAGAGATGATTCTGACCAACGGTCACAGCATGCTCCGTCCGTTTAGGGCGGAGTAATCTGTGACTGCTCTACTTTGTTTTCCTATAAGATTTAAGATTGTCTATTATAGATATAGTTCTTACGTTTGTTTGAATATGACCTCAAATTCATCCAATGACACTAAAGAAAAAATTTTAAATGTTGCCGAACGGCTCTTTGCTGAGAATGGCTTTGCAGGTACATCTCTACGTAGTATCATTAGCGAAGCTGAAGTTAACTTATCGGCAGTAAATTATCACTATGGTTCAAAAGAAGAATTATTTCATGCCGTAGTAGCGCGTATTGCCAAATCAGTAGTTAAAGGGCAGTTAGAAAAACTAGGTCAGTTTGAAGCTGATAATAATAATCTCACTGTCGAAGAAATTTTAGAAGCATTTATCGCTCCTCCTCTACAAATAGTGCTTAACAGTGGCGATCGCAGCTTACATTGCGCCAGATTTATGGGACGTTGCCGTGTCGAACCCGATTCTATTAGAGAGATTGCCGAACAAGAGTTTCGTGGAAATCAAAAGGCGTTTTTGGATGCTTTTGGGCGATCTCTTCCAGATTTTTCTCGTACCGAACTGGCTTGGAAACTCGATTTAGCGATCGCTGTTTTAGTAAGAACATTGAGCGAAGCCAAAAAGCCTAATGCGCTCATTCAAGATACGTCTCCCGAACATATTCAAGCTGTGGCATCGAAGTTAGTCAGTTTCTTAGCTTCTGGCTTGCGTTCTTAAAGTGCTTATGGGGCAAAGGTTTTAAACTAGATTGCCCCTGATGACAGCCTCGCTGATACTGTTGGCGAAAGTAACCACTGTGAGTTTCAAGCGCAATACAAAAAAGATTAGTTAGTACAAAATTTCTCAAAAATCTAGTAAAGGAATTATCTCACATTTCCAAGTAATACGAGGTGAAAGGAAAGTGTTAAACTTTATCCATGTATTGCATGGACAAACGCTATGAAACTCAGATCTTGCACCTAATCAGACAAAAATCAAAACCTCTATCATTTAACCAGTGTCTAACTGTCTCTAACTGATTCAAAAGAGAGAGAAGTAAAATATGAGGTAGAAGTAAGAGTAATGTCTGTT
>JADEXJ010000205.1 GCA_015207195.1 Pleurocapsales cyanobacterium LEGE 10410 | reverse complement strand
GATGCGCCAATCTACTTCATACGACTATAAATGCTGTAAGATATAGTCTGGTTACAACACGCTTTCACAACATCATCATATTTGTCAGGTAAACTTTCCTAATATATTGAGATCTATTTATATAAACAATCTGCTGGCACTTAATTACATGAACACCAAACGTATTTTGTTGATCGACGATGAGGATGACATCAAAACGTTAGCCTGTTTTTGCCTCAACTCTGAAGCAGGTTGGGAGACGATCAGTGCCTCTGGAGGAATGGAGGGAATCGCACTCGCCGAAAGCGAGCAGCCTGATGCTATTCTTTTAGATGCCATGATGCCAGATATAGACGGCATCCAAACCCTAGAAAAGCTCCAGAGCAACCCAAAAACCAAGCATATCCCCACAATATTTGTTACTGCCAAAGCTCAAGCAAGCGATCGCCGACGTTTCTACAATGCAGGTGCCAAAGGCGTGATCAACAAACCTTTCGATGCCCTCACTCTGGCTAGCCAAATCTCAGGATTTCTTGGCTGGCAGCAAAACTAACTTTTATAGTCATTCTAATTAATTTCCTTATGGTTGACCATTAAAACCAACTCCCATCAAATCTAAATAAAATTTAATATTAGCTGTTTTTTAAAATCCTCACAGGTTCTTCAAATTTGAAACCTATTATCTAAGTTAGATAAAAACCAGGCAAATTATATGACATCTACTTGATAAGAAACTACTGCTCGACTTGTTTCAACCATACTATGCTGTTACTTCAGTAACAACTTGGCATCAGTCAAATAGAAAAAGTCGTCGTTTTCTTTAATACGTCTAGTGTGAATTAAAATGACTCACAGCGTAGCTTTGAAATTAAGCAATTACGTAAATCAAAGAATGAATAATTGTATTCTTGAATAGCTTTAAAAGCTAATGGCTAAAAGCTAATAGCTAAAAGCTGATAGCTAATAACTTTTCAACGAAGCTAATTCACACTAAGCGTTTAATAGAGAGTTTTATTTGTGGCAATACCAAACAGCCAGTTTAAAATCCTGTGCCACTTCAAAATTTAATAAATGTACAGGTTGTTCTTGGTAAAAGCTTACAGGCAAAAAAAATAGACCAAAAATAACCGTTATTCAATTAACCAAAAATTGTGATAATTATGAACATCTTAGTTGCTTGTCCTTGCTGCTCTACTCCCATGCTGCGCTGTCTAAATCGGCATAAACAATACTGGTTTTGTCGTAACTGCTGGCAAGAAATGCCAGATCTAGAAGGGATTTCCGAAACAACCCACTATCGTCAAAATCAGATTGTAAACTTATCAACTGGGATGTTGAGAAGTGAAAAATCTTTGGCTAGACAATCATAAAAAGTAGGAAGTATCAAGAAAGAAGTAATCTATTCCCTGGCTCCTCATCTTTTCCCAAACCTTTGCTCCCCTGCTCTGCGTTGCAATCCAAACTCCTCCTGTGGTGTAATTTCCTCAGCCTTTTCTTAGGTTCTCGTCAGATAGAATTCAGGATTTTAAACCACAATTAAACATATCAAGGAACAGAGAATTTAGCTAATTTAGCTAATTTAGTTTTGTTCCCTAAACATCAAGTAAAACTTTTGGCTAGATAGCTCAAATTTTTGTCTGGCAAAGATTTTACCAATTCATTGATTTAAATGTTTATTGGAGGCTCGGCTCTTCTTTGTTAATGAAACGAAGTCATCTGCCGAGGATTGTAATGACTAAGCAACCAAGATTTATTTTCAGCAAAACTTTTATTGTCCTAACTGCTATCACTAGCCTTGGCATATCGTCTTTTGGCATCGCTCAAGAGGCTAATGCTGGCTTAGAAGTTAAGGCTAATAACGATTCGCCAGATTTAATAGCGCAAAACAAAGATACTTCCGAACAGTTAGTGGCTACTGCTGATAACGGCACTCCAGAAGGCTTGACAGAAGAAGTATGGCTTGCTGCTACTGGCAAGGTTTCAGTTTTGGAAATTAATCCCGATAGCTATACCGTTATGGTCGAAGCAAGTAATTTAGTGCCTGATGGACTTTACACCTTATGGTGGGTTAATAAAAAATTTATTGGCATGGATATGGGTCCTGCGGGAGGACTAACTGCAAACGAGTTTAGAGCAGACAGCGAAGGCAACGCTACTACAACTATTAACGTCCCCACAAATAATAATTATCAAATGTTAGTCGCTGCCTACCACGGAGACGACCAAACCCACGGCGAGATGCCTGGTGAAATGGGTCAAGTTACCTTCGGTCATCTCAAAGGCAATTTTCCCGCAGCAAACTAAATCTCGTTAACCGTAGTTTTTCAAATCGGAGATCGAGGTAGTCAAAACGCAGAAGATAATTTCTACTCCCTACTTGCTACTTGCTACTTGCTACTTGCTACTTGCTACTTGCTACTTGCTACTTGCTACTTGCTACTTGCTACTTGCTACTCCCGACTTCCGACTCCCGATATGCGAAGCGGTATACCTGAAGGTACTAGCTTCGCGTCGTCCTTTAGGACTCCCTACTCCCTACTCTCTACTCCCTACTTAAATAGCAGTTTCCTCACAAGTTCCTCAACTTTTGTTTATACAATAGTTTGTTATGAAGACATAACTTTTGACTGATGGTTTCCCTCGATACCAAAAATTCGGTTGGCTTACCAGACAGCCAAAACTCTTCAATTCCATTTAATAGCTGATTTCAGTAATTAACTTGGTTACTCTAGCTAGCTATTAAATTATTAGCAAAAGGAACAAGATGATTATGAAAGCGATACAACTACTCCGCCAATACCGCTATGGAATACTGGATTTCATAGGTGCCAGCTTGCATTCTGCTCATCTTCAAGGCGTAGATTTAACCCGAATCAATTTGACTCAAGCAGATCTTAGCGATTCTGATATGAGCAACGCAGATTTGAGTGGTGCTTGTTTGCAGCAGGCGAACTTAACCAACGCCAATTTGAATAACGCTAGTTTGGTTGGGGCAAATTTGTCGGAGGTTAATTTGATTGGCGCAGATTTGGAAAATGCCGATCTTAGTGGCGCAGATTTAAGCGGTGCAGACTTACGCTGTGCTAACCTACACGGCGCAGATTTAAGCAGTGCCAATCTAACCGATGCCGACCTTGGCGGTACAGATTTAATTAATGCAGATTTAACCGATGCCAAACTGGCAGGTACAGATATCTCTGTGGCGGAAACTAAAGGAGCAAACTTAAATCGGGTCAACTGGGGCGAATCTGAAAGAAAAAAAGCAGATACTACCCATCATTGGGTCAGTTGGTCTGGAAGATAAATATGAACTCTGAAACTACATACAGCTATAGGTTGTTGAATAAAGTGTCTGTGCTGGCTGTGCCTAAACTATACTAAATTGAATGATCTTTACTACAAATAAATTGTCAGGGTGAACGGTTGTTTGCCCTGACAGCTCATTATGAGTGGTGTTTTTAATTTAATTAGTATTATTTCCTTACCCCTAGTGGCGTGTCAAGCTTAATTTGAGGCATTAGAAAGGTCCACAGATAAACACAGATGAACGCAGATGATTTGCTTGCTTACCAACAAGTGATTGGGTTTTTTAGATGTAGCAGATAGTCCTTGTTTTTCCCGCCCATTTATTGCACTATTTTAGCTGTGTCAGTCCACTAGGTTGAGATAAATTAGCTAGTTTGGTTAGGGAAAGAGTAGCTTATCTAAAAACAACCAAAGAATGAGCGATTTGAAGACGGCTTACCAGCAGGCAATATACGAAGTTTATCCCGACAAGCAAATAATACAGCTTCGGATCGGTCAATATAGTCCGCAGTTGAATCAACTATTAAAAAAGTATAACTGTAATACCTGGGCAATAATTACTGCTTTTAATCCTCATTCTCAATGTCTGACTGAATTAGAAAACAACCAACGCCATCAAAGTTTGATTGAATCATTACAACCACTACAACTAACTATAATTGATGCTTTGGGTAGAGATGACAGCGGTAGTTGGACTCCAGAGAAAAGCCTGTTGATTCTCGGTATAGATCGTTCTCAAGCAAGCGACATTGGTCGGAATTTTGAGCAGAAGGCGATCGTCTATGGAGAGCTAGATCGACCACCCGAACTGCAATGGCTTTGACCATACTACAGTGTTTCGCTTGGTTTAATTGGTAATATGAAATCTAGAAATTTATAACATCTCCCCATCTCCCCATCTCCTTGTCTCCCCACCTACCTATCTATGCTTATCCCTTCAAAAACCCTTTCTTTTTCTTTTTCTTTGCTTTAGATTTAGTTTTCTGCACCTGCGCCACTGCTGCTTCAAACAAATTGTTTAGGTGTATGGGAACGCTGGCTGTTGAGGGCAATTGAGGTGTGGGTGGTTTGTCGTACTCCAGCAAAAGTTTGTCTAGATTGTCCAAGTTAAAACTATCTTGTTTTAGATAACTACTCAATAGTTTTTCTAATGCTTGGGGGTATTGTTGTTTTAGCTGTTGCCAAACATAATAGTTTGCTTGGGGTTGTTCGAGATATTTACGAATCGAAAGCTGGCTGGTTTCTGGATCTTCTATACTTTCCTTAGATAATAAATCGGTAAATTTTTCGTAGTTGGGCAAAAACATTTGTCCCCATCGTGGATGGGAAAATACTGTAACGCTTTCCGCCTGCTTGATTTCTGGAGGCAAATCTACTTTAGGAGTCACCATCGAGCGGTCTTTATTCTGAATAATTTTGGTTACTGCTTCGGCATCCGCTCCCAAATCTGTAGCAGCCTCGGTGAACTCAGCCTCAGTTTTGCCAGACTCTTGAAGCATCTGGGATAAAGATTTAGAATCATCGATACCAGCCTCGGCTAGCTTTTTGCGACTCATGATTTGCTGTAGTTCGCCAATTTTTTGATTTAACTGATAGCCTGGTAGGGTGAGGCGATCGCTACCCAAATGCTCAACAAACTCTTGATGATATACTGCTACGGATTCCCATGCCTGTTCTAACAATTCTGGTGCATCGGCATAGAGAAATTCGGGATAATTATCTCTAAATTCGCCAATGGCTACGGCTAGCTTTGGTTGACTTAATCTACCCTTGATAATGCGATCGCTAAAAAAGAACCATTCGCGATCGTCGATCGGTGCAATGATGCTGAGGATAATTTCTCCTGGCTGCCATCTGGATGTTTCTTTGTCTGTCATCCCCGAATGACCATAAACTTTGTAGGTTTTGGCAGTGAGCCAATTCATCAACCGATAGTAACCGTCTTCAATTGATTCAATTTCAAACAAACCAATAAAATTTCTTTGCCATAGTTCAATTAACTTCCTGTCGGCTGGAGATAGCTCGCTTTGTTCGAGAAATATTGCCAGAGGGGTTCGATCTTTCACCTTCCCCTCTGTAATAAACAGATCGACAGTCAAATTTTGTTGCTTGATACCATAACTATTTTTCTTACCCTTCGCTACGGCATAGGTTTCTAATGCCACGGCGATGTCTCCTTCAGAATCGTAGACAAAATCTACCAACTTTTGTTTGAGGTTTAATGCTCTTGCTATCTCTGACATAAAATATCAAAACGGGTAAAATATCACTTTAATCTCGATTCGCAAATTTTTCATCTAATTGCAGATAGACATCAGACTGCTCGGTGGTTGCTAAGACAAGATTTTAACTAAATATCAGACACAGTTCTATTGTCTTTGCCTGTAAGGTTGAGAGGGCTTCTGCACCAGATTTGAGACTATACTCTAACTCTAACAACAGGGGCAGAGTCGCCAAAAATTGCTCGGTGGTTGCTTGCTGAATTTCTTGCCGAATAAAATAAAGTCGATTGGGATTGCTAATTCCCGCAGCCGAAGCGATCGCCCGATTATCTCTTGCTCCTGCTTGCTGCATTAGTTTAACTATTGTCCAAGTCCGAAACTGTCCGATTAGGGTGGCAACTATTTTTAAGGCAGGCTCATTGCGATCGATCAAGTCGGTGACTAATCCTAAAGCGCGATCTGCTCTACCTTCTTTGATTGCTGCTGCTAGCTGGAGACTATTTTGTGTATTACACAAAACCAGGGCAGATACGTCATTTTGATTGACGATCCGCTCTTCCTCACCTCGATAGATTTTTAATTTTTCCAGCTCATTCCATAGCTGTCGGGTATTGTTACCTACCGATTCTGCCAATAGGGCGATCGCTCCTGGGGCTAGCTTGAGGTCGATTGTTTGTGCTGTCTCCTTGACTTGGGCAGCAATGAGATCGGTTTTCCAAGGAGGAATTAAACTAAAATCTTTGACCTGAGCATATTCGCGCAATAACTTGGTTGAGGCTAATCTACCATCTGGTTTTTTGTCAGTAGTTAATAATAAGTGGGAGGTTTCGGGAATCGAATTTAAAGTACGCTTCAACTCTTCTAAAAGATCTGCTGAGGGCTTCTGCTGACAGAGATTGGTATTTGCCAGCCATACTAAACGTTCTCCCATGCCAAATACGGGAGTCATTGCCTGATTTAGACCTTCAATAATGGCTTCAGCTCGATCGCCAATCAGCTTGTGATAATTAAACTGTAGCCAATTAGGATCGATTAGGCGAGCCTGTAATTTTTCTACAGCTTGGGCGATCGCAAAATCATCTTCTCCCCAATATAGATATACGGGCATAATTTGATCGTTAATTGATTACGAAATGTAAACTGTCTCCAACTTAAATGAGGATTTGTGCTTCACGTTATATTTAATTTACTCCTGTTTATATAAAGATACGATTATTTTCTAACTATAGATAATGCTTCAGTAATCTTTCGGAGCTATATTGGTTTTATAGAAACCAGTAGGGGGTTATTAAAATGCAAGAGGTTAGTAAAGTTGGGGTTGATTTGTTGTTTTGTTTGATCATTGGCTTTCTGATTATTCAAGCCTCCAATTCTGCCCAACAAAATGAAGAATTGATTAATAGCTTGAGTGCTGAATCAGCTAGGATTAGTGCCAATAGCCTAAAATAAATTTACTATAAAAATTGCAGTTCGGTTGGTCGATCTAGCTCTCCCCATCTCCTTGTCTCCCCATCTCCTTGTCTCCCCATCTCCTTGTCTCCCCATCTCCCCATCAGTCACAATAGACAACCTAAATGCCTGACAGCTTAGCTTGGTGAAGCTCAAACGTTTCAAAGCTTGACCAGAGGTAATTTTACGGTAAAGGTTGCGCCTCGGTTAAGTCCCTCACTATCTACCATTACCTCACCACCGTGTATTTCTACTAAATGACGAACAATTGACAATCCTAAGCCTAATCCTCCTTTAGTACGGGTCGAAGATTTGGTTTCAGCCTGGCGAAAGCGTTCAAATACATGAGGCAGAACATCGGCAGCTATACCCTGCCCTGTATCTCGAACCTGGAGCAAAACCGCATCTTCAGAAATTTTTGAACTAATGGTAACTGTACCGTTAGCAGGAGTAAATTTAATCGCGTTGATTAATAGGTTCCAAAAAATCTGCTGTAGCCTTTCCTTGTCTCCATTGACCGTAATTTTTTCAGCATCAAGTTGAGTAATGATCTGAATATTTTTTGCTCTTGCCCCAGGAGACACCGTATCTAAAGCAGCCATGACTATCTTAGTCAAGTTAACAGGTTTAAGCTCAAGAGCCATCGTGCCACGGACAATACGGGAAACATCTAGTAAATCTTCGACTAGCTGATTTTGTGCTTTGGCGTTGCGGTCAATTACGTTTAAGGCTTTCTCAGTCTGTGAGCGATCTAAATTTCCTGTCTGCAACAACTGCATCCAACCTATAATCGCATTGAGAGGTGTTCGCAGTTCATGAGAAAGAGTTGCTAAAAATTCTTCTTTGACGCGATTAGCCCTTTCTGCTTCTTTTCTGGCATTACGTTCCCGATCTAATAGTTCGACGCGCTCTAGTTCTGCTTGTTTACTGGCAGTAATATTGGCGATTGCCCCTTCGTAGCAAATTACATTATCCTCAGCGTCCTTAACGCCAATCGCATTATGACGTACCCAAATAATTTTGCCGTTTGAAGATTCAATCTGCCCTTCAAATTCTTCTGAAGCATCATTTTGCTGTAGCTGCTGTAGCCATCGTCGATATAATTCACCATCAAGATGATAACTATCAATGCTTTTACCCTGTAGATCTTGCTGCTGGGAGTAGCCAAACATTTTCACCAGAGTAGAATTAGCGTCAATTACTTCTCCCAATGAATTGAGACGATATAGCCCTAACGGTACTCGCTCAAACAAGCGATAGTAACTTTCTTTAAATTCTTCTAAAGCTTGCTGTTGTTGCGATCGCTGCCAGGCGGAACGGACGGCAGCAGCCAAACGAACGTAGTGCCTGGGAGTTTTGATCACATAATCATCTAGCCCCGCCTTCATCGCCTCTACGGCAATTTCTTCACTACCAGTACCAGTAAACATAATTACGGGGCAGTCTGGTCTTTGTTGTCTAACGCGATCTAAAATATCTAACCCTGTTGTCCAAAGCAGTTGATAGTCAGTAACCACCAAATTGAAATTGTTTTCGCTCAAAGCTGCCCTGAAACTAGCTTCATCCATAACTTCGCGATACTGAAGCTGGGGAACAAGTTTTTTGAGTTCCCTCAAAGCCAAAGTGCGATCGCTAGGGTTATCGTCGATAATTAATGTTTTTAGCTGAGGCATCTTAAATTGGAAGCAGAGTCTAACAACTAGATTACAGCATTTAAAGTTTCAAATTATTTTTACTAACTACAAATCTGCGGTTTTTGGTTAACTTTAAACCAGTAAGCATCAATTAGCTGAACCAATTTAACAAGCTCTTGGAAGTTGATTGGTTTGACTAAATAGGAATTAGCACCCAAATCGTAGGCTCGATCGAGATCGGAATCTTCCTGAGAAGAAGTTAATACTACAACCAACAGGCGTTTTAATTCTGGCTGTTTCCGTAACCAAGCTAATACTTCTAATCCCGAACGTCGTGGCAATTTGAGATCTAATAAAACCAGCAGAGGAATGGGAAAACGTTTTGGATCGGCATACCTTCCTTTGCGTAAGAGATAAGATATTGCCTCGTCTCCATCGGATACAATCGACATTAGTGGCTGGAGATCGGCTTTGCGAAAAGCTCTCTTAATCAATAGAACATCATTATAATCATCTTCTACCAATAGAATGGGCATCGATTCATCAATCATTAATAAGTACCAGCAACAATACAAAATGTATGTACAATAAATTTTAATTTTTCTTTAAAATATTTATTTATTTATTGCTAATTGTCTCTTATTTAACTTTGATGGGCTTTAAATTTAATCTTAGCTAAATATTTGGATATTGTTTACCAACATTCAGGTTAATACGTTTAGAGGTTGTCTGAGAAGTATAAAATATTGCCTTAACGCCCCCAAAATCCCAACCTCCCTAAATCCCTCCTAAAAGGAGGGACTTCTAATG
>JADEXJ010000204.1 GCA_015207195.1 Pleurocapsales cyanobacterium LEGE 10410 | reverse complement strand
TTCATTTGATTAAGAGCATATTGATAAATATCGGGTGCGGGTTTTTTGGCAGGGACAATATCTCCCGCTGCAATAACCTCAAACCAATCGAGATCGAGATATTTTTCTAGTAGAGCAATTACGTTGGGTAAAGATGTCGTAGTGGCAATCGCCAAAGCCACCCCTTCTTGTCTAGCTGCTTCGACTAGTCTTTTTGCTCCTGGACGTAATTTAATTGCACCACTACGCAGTAATTCTAGGTAGTGATTGGTTTTTAACTGATGGAGATATGCTACAAAATCAGCCAGGTCTTTACTTTGTTTGAATTCGGGCAAATATTGCTGGAGATAGTATTTAATCCGTTCTTTGCCCCCAGAAACGGTTAATAATTTACCATAAAAATCTACCGACCAATGCCAATCCAAACCCGCCTCGGCAAAAGCTTGATTAAAAGCCACCCGATGTCCATCTCTTTCTGTATTAGCCAACGTGCCGTCAACGTCAAAGATGAGACCCTGTAATTGATTCATTATCTGTTAAAGTTCGTAATTCGCCCTAAAGGATCAGCTCCGCTTCGTTTATCGTTAGTCGTTAGTCGTTAGTCGTTAGTCGTTAGTCGTTCTTTCCCCTACATCCCTGCATCCTCTGACCTATACCATACAATACTATTTACTTTCCAGCAGGGTTTTTTGCAGACAACGAGCGATTCTTTGAGCTGCCCCCGCTGCTCCCATCCGCCGTTTACCACTGAGGGCAATTTGTTCGAGTAGTTGGGGATTGTGGATAATCTTGGCGATCGCTTTACCGACTTGAGTAGGATTTTCTACCATAGTAATCGAACAACCAAGCAAACGTGATTGGGCTTCGGCAAAGGCATAGGTAAATTGAGGTCCTGTTCCTGGCATAATCACCGCAGGCTTGCCTAAACCGACAAACTGTTCTGTTGCAGTTCCTGCCATGGCGATCGCTATGTTCGCCTGTTGTAAAAACTCTTGATAGCTTTGTTGGCTCAAAGTCAGGCTGCTGTTGTCTTTGATTAAAGTTACTGCTTGGGGTTGCTCTGATGTTATTTGCCATCCTTGCGCCACTGCGTCTTGTAAGAAGGGCTTAAGCTTTAAAGCTGGAGCGATCGCCGCTAACAACTTTAGCTTATTTGGTTGAATTTCAATTACTGTTTTTACTGCCACTAATATCTGTTGCCAATTACGTAAAGCTTCTGGCATCCTCGAACCTGCTAGCAGCAATACGCTTAACTGTTGTTTTACTTCAGTAATCCCTGCCTTAATTCCATCCATCATCGGATTGCCCAAGTCGTAAGCGGGAATTGACCACTGCTGTAAAATTGCTGTGGTTAAACTATCTCTAGGAAAAACTGCCTTACATCTAGGGCGACTCATTAACCAACGCTCCCAGGGTAGATATACAGAACCCGATCTTTTCTCCCACCATGAAGTCTGTGCCAGCCAGTCAGTATCGTCTCGTAGATAATATTCTGATTTGGCAGTACCGACAAAAGCATAATTAGCTTGGCTCGACCAAGCATATAGTAGCGGTACAATATCACCCACTGCTAAGATATAACCTCCAGCTCGACCCCATTGACGTACTATTTTAATTTGCTCTAGGGTTAACTCAATCAAACCACCGCGAAGATCTTGCCAAAGTGGGTCGCCACCCATATAGATAAATCCTCCAGAGGGCATTTGCTGGACTCTGCCCGCGATCGCAATTTTGGCATTTTGATAGGCGTAACCTTTTCCGACAATAGGTAAAGCAGCTAGTTCGATTGCAGTAATACTTTGCAACTGTTCTATAATACGTAGAGCGATCGTGTCTTCTCCGTGACCATTACTAAGAACCAGCAGTTTCATTCAATCTCACTATCAATCTGGCTTTACTGTAAACAAGTTAATGATTTTTTTGATTGTTGCTATCAACTTATTAATTACATTGCTCAACATCTACATAGCTATCAGAATTTGGCAATTGAGGTTGCTCGTAGCTCGAATTACCTCTATTTTGAACAACTATGAAAGTTATTTTCGGGCTTTATTGCGCATTGCGCCGAAAATTATTTATCGAGGACAAAACAATATCGAGCAAGTCCGCCTACGTTATCAGCTATGGCAATGGCAAATGATCAAGATCAAACAGCTGATTTGGTTATTGAACCAAAGCTATCGGATTTGGCGCAAAATTTAAGGTACTGATTAAGCTGAGGCGCATCCAACTATTACCAATTGTGTTATGAGAAAATTAGCCACCAAACGCTCTCTCAGGATTCTCATCAACCATCACCAGTAAATCAAGTGGACTACAGCTTATTAAAGGCGATCGCCAAGCAACTTCCAGTAGATTATAACTGCTGTTATTCGGTTAATAAACTGATACTAAGCGTGATTCAGCGGTATCTTTGATCAAACCTATTTTGGCATGAAGGTAATTATGTAGATAAATCCGTTCTCGATCTGCTAGGGGCTTTTGAGCATCAAGACGTAGTAACAACCGTTGGATTAATTCTGTCTCGCCAATTTCTAAAAGTTCTCTGGCATTGGTTGTCTCAATTAAATTCCAGGTTTGGCGTAATAGTGTAATATTCAAGCTGCTTCACCTTTTGAGTTGATATACTATGTTGTCTAGGTTCGAGATTGAACTATAGACACAATATAAATTTTAGTTTATCTGAGCCAAATCTAAAGATAATATTAAGTACTCAAGGGAATATACACACAAAGCTTAATATATAGAGTTGATTGTTAACTTTAATCTAATAATCTTTGACCGTTGGTCAACTGCATTATTTAAACTCAGGATGTTCAGTAGCATCACCAGCACTACCAAGATTATTAACCTGAGAAATAAGCTGGTACAGGCGACCCAAACTTTTCTGATTGAAACAAAAAGTCAGGCGAGGTAAGCCAATAGTCTCAACATCACTCTGTTCTTCTGGCAAAGCAGCACTCTGACAAATTTTTCCCTCACTAATAATATCAGAAAAATCTTGATTTAGCTGTTCTACGGCTTCATCAGACAATTCTTGCTTAAGACGCATGACCAACAGGCGATCGACATAGCGACTAGAATGATAAACCCGATAAAAATCCTTGATAGTTCGGCAGGCTACATCTAAATTATCAGTAATAGTATAGAGGCAGGGGTCTGCTGGGCTAATCAGACCTTTTGCTTTCAGCTGATTACAAATATAGTCATTCCAGGAATGCCAATAATCCCCGCCAGGTTTATCGACCAATACTAGAGGTACGGGACCGTATTTGCCCGTTTGGCAAAGAGTCAGGGTTTCAAACGCTTCGTCTTGAGTGCCAAAACCACCAGGGAACAAAGCAACCGCGTCACTCTCTTTGAGAAAGAATAGCTTACGAGTAAAAAAGTATTTGAAACTAATCAACTTATCATCTCCCTCAATTAAGTGATTAGCACCTTGTTCAAAAGGCAGCCTGATATTTAAACCAAACGAATTTTCTCTGCCTGCACCTTCATTTCCTGCCTGCATAATCCCTCCCCCAGCACCTGTAATCACCATGAATCCCGCTTGAATCATACAACGAGCAAACTCGGTAGCCATCTTATATTCTGCTTGTTGAGGAGAGGTTCTAGCAGAACCAAAAATAGCAATTTTTCTGGTATGACGATAGGGATAAAATCTTTTAAATCCCTGTTCTAAATCCTCGATAGATGCAGTCAAAATTTTCCAGTTGAGGCGTTCGGTATCTTCTTCTGCAATTCTTAACAATACTTTAAAAGCTCTCTGAATTAGTTTGCCATGAGAGTGATTCTCTAGAGAAGAGAATAGTTCTTCTAACTGTCGTTCTGAAATTACTGTACGAGAAGGCAAATTCATAATTAGCGTAAGATAAGGCTTTTATCCTTGCCTATTGTAACTAACGTTAAAAAAAGAGGCTGGCATGATTGCCAACCCCAATTGTACTGTTACGTAATTCGTAGAGCTGCTGATTTAGCCACCAGCAACAGCAGGAACAATGCTCACTTCATCACCATCGCTCAGTGCTGTGTCTGTACCTTCCAAGAAACGAATGTCTTCACTGTTGACATAAAGATTTAGAAACCGACGGGGTTTACCAGTCTCGTCGCAAATACGAGCTTTGATACCTGGACAGTTGTTTTCCAAGGCATCGATTAGTTCATCTATATTGCCACCATTACATTCGATAGTAGCCTGGTTGTTAGTGAACTTTTGTAGGGGAGTTGGGACTAATACTTTAACGGTCATGTTTTGATGCAAGAAAAATAGATGATAGTGAATAGTTAAACCATTGATTAGGTTGTTAAACAATAAATGGCAAATAAAGCGTTGCTGAGTTGGGAATTACTGGCTCAAATTTTTGCTGTTTTTCAACTTCTCGGAAGCTTGAAGCCAAAAATAACTTTATTGTCAAGCCCAATATTCCAAATTGACAGCGACTAAACGCTAGTTTGTTGCCATTCCAATCGCTCTAAGGTGCGAGAACGCTCTAAGGCACGCTCAAAGCTATCTAATTTGGGGTCAATAGTCAAGGGTTCGCCAATGTATCCCTGTACTGCCTCCTGAGTTTTTAAGCCATTGCCCGTAATGTAAACAACTGTTTTTTCATCGGGGTTAATTTTGCCCGCTTCTACGAGTTTTTTGAGTACCGCAATAGTAGTACCGCCAGCAGTTTCGGTAAAGATACCTTCGGTTTCTGCCAATAGCTTCATCCCTTCAACGATTTCGGCATCGGTTACAGCTTCAATGTTGCCGTTGGTTTTACGAGCAATATCTAGAGCATAGTAGCCGTCAGCAGGATTACCGATCGCAATAGATTTGGCAATAGTGTTAGGTTTGACAGGAGTAACGAAATCTCTTCCTTCCTTAAACGCTTGGGCAATGGGAGAACAGCCTTCAGCTTGCGCCCCACTGAAGCGGACTGTTTTGTCTGCTACCAAACCTACTTTGACAAACTCGTTGAAGCCTTTATAGATCTTAGTGAACAGAGAACCAGAGGCTAGAGGTGCAACAATATGATCGGGCAATTCCCAGCCCAGCTGTTCCGCTACTTCAAAACCAAGAGTCTTTGAGCCTTCGGAATAGTAAGCACGAAGATTGATGTTGACAAAACCCCAACCGTAGCTATTAGCTACCTCGCAACAAAGACGATTTACCTGATCGTAGTTGCCTTTGACCGCCATCAAGGTGGGGTTATAAATTAAAGTCCCCAATACTTTGCCCGCTTCTAAGTCCGCGGGGATAAATACGCAACAGTCCATACCTGCATGAGCTGCGATCGCTGCTGTAGAGTTGGCTAAGTTGCCCGTACTAGCGCAGGAAACTGTGGAGAATCCTAGTTCTCTAGCACGAGTTAAAGCTACCGACACCACTCGATCTTTGAAGCTAAGGGTGGGCATATTAACCGCATCGTTCTTGATATATAGATTTTTCAGACCCAGACGACGCGCCAAACGGTTGGATTTGACCAGAGGAGTCATACCAGTACCGACATCAATGGGATTTTCGCTTTCTACTGGTAAAAATGCTTTGTAACGCCAAATGGAATTGGGACCTGCTGCAATGCTTTCACGGCTTACTTGACGACGAATTTCATCGTAGTCATAAGCGACTTCTAACGGTGAAAAAGTTTCCTCGCAAACATTAATTGCCTCAAGAGGATATTTGACTCCTCCTTCTTTGGATACCAAATTGGTGAAAGTACGTCCCTGAGATGTCTTAATCGGTGTCTGGGTCATGATTTTATAGTGAATTCCGTCAACAGTGGTTTTGATAGTATCACAGGTAAAAACAGCCAGTCAAACATACCCGATAATTTTAGTCGGGATTGAAAAAAGCACCAAAAAAAGGCATTTTCATGCCATTAACCTAAATTGCAGTCTTACTTAGTGCGCTTAGAAAAAAAGGATTACTTTTAACAAAACTCTTTTGAGAACAGGAGCGATCGCCGAATAGACGTAGTTAACTGCGATCGCCAGAAACATTATTCTTATAAATCTTTAAAAGTTTCAACAGCAGAAGACTCACGGCGATGTAGCAGGCTTCTCAATAGTATGAAAAAGAGCGAGAACAAAAATATATTGATTAAGTAAGCCCCAGCAATTGTTAAATGAATATTCATTTTTTAAGGTATTTTGTTTAAAATAATTTTAAATAAAAAAAATAGTTGACGCATCTAACATAAGTAGTAAGTAAATCTCAAATTATCTCAAGATTATTATCAATAGCTGTTCAATATTTAACTTTTACATTCTAAAATCGAGAAATAATCTGTATTTTTCTCCAAAAACTGCTCACATCTGATAGACAAGATTTAATTTTACCAATATATTTTTCGCGTAATTTATGTAACAAAGCGACAAAAAATATACGCAAAACCATATAATTATTTTTGGCGATCGCGCTAAATTTAAAGTGTGACTTTTACTGATTCAGTCAGACATAGACCAAGTTTTTCCATCTTTTAACAACTAAATATTTAATTTAAATTTGAGCAATATGATTTGGGCAAAAAGCTTGTGGAAATTTTCCCGACCTCATACTATTATTGGCACTAGCCTCAGCGTGCTGGCACTGTATTTAATATCTTTAGCTACCACGGGTAGTAACATTACGGTGACCAATTTAGAACAAATGTTGGCGGTTTGGTTAGCCTGTATTTGTGGCAATATCTATATAGTTGGCTTGAATCAACTTCATGATGTTGAAATCGATCGCATCAACAAACCCGATCTACCTTTGGCTGCTCAAGAATTCACTATCTTGCAAGGCAAACTGATTGTAGGTACTACGGGGATTTTAGCTTTGCTAATTGCTGGCTTGTCGGGAGTATGGCTATTAGCTACGGTAGCTGTTAGTTTGATCATCGGTACAGCTTATTCATTACCACCAGTACGTTTGAAGCGGTTTCCCTTTTGGGCAGCTTTTTGTATTCTCACCGTACGAGGAGTGATTGTTAACATTGGGCTGTTCCTGCACTATGGCAACAAACTAGGAGGAAAAGAAGCTTTAAATCCCTATGTTTGGACTTTGACTATATTTATCTTACTGTTTACCGTCGCGATCGCCATCTTCAAAGATGTTCCCGATCTCGAAGGAGACAAGCAATTTAACATCAACACCTTTACTTTGGTTATTGGTAAGTCGGCAGTGTTTAGTCTTTCCCGTTGGGTGATCACCGTCTGCTACTTTGGCATGATCGCTGCGGGGCTTTTTTGGCTAACTTCCTTGAACGTGAGCTTTTTTATTACCAGTCATCTAATCTTATTAGGATTACTCTGGTGGCGCAGTCAAGATGTGGATTTATCAGAGAAAAGCGCGATCGCCGATTTTTATCAATTTATCTGGAAGCTATTTTTTCTAGAGTATTTACTCTTCCCCCTTGCCTGTTTTATTTGACGTTTAAGATTAACAGCGATAAAAAAAGCGATCGGTATTGTATAAAAATAACCGATCGCTATGAGCAGGAGGCAGATTCGAGAAATAAGACAAGATTAGTGCCTTAGTCTTAACCAACTAGTTGTTGCTACCAAAGGACTTGATGTTTACCTGACTGCCGTACTTGGTATATCTGCTGCTGTTGCTTGTTCTTCCTGTAGTTTTTTAGCAGTTCGCTTGCAGTTAACGATGCCAAAAATCAGCCAAAAGACTAGTAATCCAGCAGTTATAAGTAAAACAGTTACTGAACCAAATCTAGCAATTAGGGCTGGAGATGCTGCGGTAAACAAACCTCCCCCAACAATAGGTTCAAAAAACAGTTGTTTATAACCAAAGCTTTCAAAAGCTCCCGTGCGATTTTTGGAGTCTACCATCCGAATCAAAAGAATACCCGTAGCAGTTACTCCCATAGACTGTCCCATATCGCCGATGCCCCGCTCAAACCAGTATACGGGCAACATGCGAGGGGCAATATAGACAAAAGCAAGAACGTTCCAAGTAATACCGACAACTGACAGAATCAGGAATACGCCAATATTCGCGCCTAAAACAGCTAGATTGATTGAAGCCAAAGCAGTTACCACCAAAAGATCTAAGGCAACTCCAGCAATCCTTTCTTGTAATCTTCTGATGATTAGAACATCTAGGTCAAATTGAGTCATTACTACCTGAATGATGATCCCACCAATCAGTGCCATAGGAAATAAAGGCACCGCACCGATGAGTTCTAAACCATTTCTACCCCAGGTAGCCGACTCAATTAAGGTCAAGATCTGTAAAATTAACCAACCAATAGCGATCGCCAGCCCCGTAAAACCAAAGTTAAGCGATAAAGGATCGATTAAAAAGTTTTGCATCAACTGCGCTCTTTTTGCCAGCGCACTACTAGGTTCAGTAGACGCTGTTTCTTGGAATTGAGCATCACCATCATCTACGGCGACTGGTTCAGACTGAATATAGCCTTTCTGCCGACCCCAATGAGCCAGAGCAGTACCAAATATAATACCTGAAACAATACCCACCGTAGCTAGACCTAATGCCAAATCTCCTCCTTCAGGAAATCCCAAGTCGGTCAAGGTGTCTGCCATTCCTCCAGCAGTACCATGTCCCCCTTCAAACCCAATTTCAATCAACGCCCCTGTAATAGGATTGGCACCGAACAGGGGAGAAAGTATCAGTAGGGTAACTAAAATCCCGATTACATATTGTCCCCAAGCTATAGTTTGACCAAAGGCAACTTGAGGGGCAGTTTTACGCCAAATATCTTTGGGATTAGGAATATGTTCTCCCAAAAACAAAGCTGCAAAAACAATATTAATAAATACTCCAGGAGATTGTGACCATACCTCCCGCATTTCTTCTGGGAATAGACCTCCTGCAAGATAGGATTCGGGACTTGCTCCTAAGCTAAGGGCGATCGCTCCCAAAGCTCCTGACCCTAACAGCAGGGCGATCGCCCCAGCAATAATGGATTCGGGTATATAAAGCGTTTGCAATAATCTGATGTTGTGTTTGATTAATCTTGCAATTAATAGCAATGCCCCAACTACAATAAAAGCAAATAAAACATTGAGCAGGTTAAACATTAGTTATCTATAATCATTAAACTTGATGCTAAAAACTTATTTGATTGTTAGCTGAACTTTCTGTAATCAACACTACTTTAATTGGCTATATAGTCTGGTATACTAGCTTACAGTTTTAGCTATTTAATTGATTAGGATAATGGCTAATGCTTGGTGTAATATTCCTTTTGAGAAAAGACTATTTTAAGCGCAACAAAAGCTAGTAGTTTCTATTTAAAAACAAGTTTTTGTAAATTGATTTTTTGCTTTTAAAGAGAATTGATTTTTAATGATTTTAAGCAAAGTTTTTTGAGATAAATTGCAGATAAGTAGACGGTTGCAATTAAATATAAGATAGAAAAGCTGAAAAATGAGTAAAAAATGCCTGCGCCACTAAGAGTAAAACTAAGTTGCTTGGA
>JADEXJ010000023.1 GCA_015207195.1 Pleurocapsales cyanobacterium LEGE 10410 | reverse complement strand
ATATTAACGGCGTTGGTGGTTTTGGCATCGACCATACTACCTGTAGAAAGAGCAGATGTAAATCCTAATATAGTTGCTATCGCCTTTTTACTAAGCTTTTGGTAAAAAAACATGGTTACACTCCAGATATGAATTAAAAATAAAAATTGAACACGCTACAAAGAGCGATCGCCAGACAGAAAATCTAATTTAAAATCATTTGTCTCTCAAGAGCCTGCTTATCATTTTTAGTATTCCCATAATTACGTTACGGTAAAACGATTCTTGCTTAGACAAAGACGTAGCGATCAAGCTTAAAGTGCCAAAAATGAGAAATGGGCTTAAATTTTGGAATCAGGCGGATTTCCGTTACTCGATCGCCATCTGATAAAAGCCATCTGGTAAAAAATTAGAAATTTACCGAAAACAAACTTGCTATATTGGTGTGAACCGCCACCTGTAAAAAACGGGGACTTATCCACTTACAGGGTATTGCGGAGATAAGTTCCTAGAGGCTCACATCCTCTTCAATGTTTGAAAAGCTGGTTTCAAGCCACATCAACTTTAAAGAAGAATAGTGTCTAACACAAGCTGGATAATGATTTGCAAAATCGAGGATACCGCCTTTACTTTTATAGTATTGACTCAATCGATCTTCCTCATTATCTAGTCTTCTTCTTTATGCTCGAAATAACTATCTAAAAAAATGGGATTATTGCATAAAGTAGTATCCGTCAAACCAAATCAAGTCGGTTATCTCTACAAAAACAATAGGTTTAATAAACGGCTTAATCCAGGCATCTATAAATATTTTGACTTTTCTCGCCAGCTTGATGCGGTAATTATTCCAACGATTAGCAAGTTGATTACGGTGACAAACCAGGAAGTTTTAACCAAGGATAATATTTCTCTGCGTCTGTCTTATTTGTTGGAATATCAGATTACGGATGGCGATATTTTCATCAATCGATTTAACCTACTCGATGTTCCTGCCAACCGTCGCTATGCTAATTTGATCGCTGAAGCTGAAGGGGTAGTACACAATTTGTCTCAAGTCGAATTGAGAGATGCGATCGCCAAGCTTGAAAGTCAGTCAATCAACGAACAGAAACACAACATTCTTAATAGCATCCCAGAGTCACTACAAACTCAATTAAGCAAATATGGCATTACCGTACATCAGTTAATCGTCAAAGATGTTTGCTTCCCCAAGATGATTCAGCAGCTATTTGCTCAACAGTTAGAAGCCAAAATTAGAGCCAAGCTGGATTTAGAAAATGCTAGAACTACTGTAGAAATCGCCAGAGCTTTAAAAAACGCTGCCGAATTGATGAAAAATAATAAAAATATTAAATTTATTCAGTATTTAGAAACTATTACTAAAATTGCCGATCGAGGTAAACATACTTTTGTCTTAGGAGATATCACAGAGCGTAGTTTGCCGAAAGATTAGTCTAGTTATTGGCAATGCCTTTGACTGGTTTCGTAATTACGTCAAGCAATTCTTCCATAAGAAATTTTGGACTTCTGACTTTCGCAAAATGATTATAAAATCAACTTGATTAATAAATCAAGAGCAATATCGTCGGTTGTCCAAATTTTTCACAAGCTACTTAAGATGCACGACCGTTACCCCCGAACCGCCTTCTTTTTGCGGTGCGAGTTCGTATTTATCTACTTGGGGATGACGTTTGAGAAATTCATGAACGCCGTCTCGTAAGCGTCCCGTTCCCTTACCGTGGATGATCCACAACACTCCCGATTCTATGGCACGAGCGATCGCATTATCAATTTCTATTTCGGCGTTGGCTACCCGTTGACCGCGAATATCAAGGGTATTGTTGGAAGTCCGCACCATCACCGCAGGTTTTTTTGGCTGGGTTTGCGCTAGAGGTTTTTTAGTGGTTTTGGGTTTGACTTCTGCTTTCTGTCCGTTTAAAGATTCGATCTCTGTTAAACCGACATTCATTTTCATAATGCCGAAGCGTACCGTTAGTTGTTCGGTATCTTCATCAATACCTAACACTTCTCCAGTCTGATTGAGGCGGGGAATTCTTATTTTCTCTCCTACCTGGGGTCTATAGCTGGGTTTATCTGGCTTGGGTGTTTGGGTTTTGGCTAATTCTTTAGCAGTAAGGCGATCGAGAGCTTCTGTCGCCTGTTGGGTTTTCTGCATAGTTTGTTCACCCTGCTGCAAACGACGAATAACTTTTGCCACCTCTTTTTTGGCTTCGGCGATCGCTTCGGTTACCGCTTGTTCTTGGTAGGCTTTTAATGCCCGTTCTCTTTCCTGTAGGTTAGATGCTTTTTCTGATACTTCTGAATAAAAACGCTCGGTTTGTTCGAGTAACTTACCCGCTTCTTGAGCTTTTTGTTCCTGTTCTTTGCGCTGTCTTTCTAGGGCAGCAATTACCTGATTCACGTCTTCTGAAGCACTCGCACCAACTAAGGACTGAGCTTCTTGAATAATATCTGTATTCAAACCCAGGCGTTCGGCAATAGTTAGGGCATTAGAACGCCCAGGAATCCCCCAGAGCAGTCTATAGGTAGGCTGAAGAGTATGATCGTCAAACTCTACGGAAGCATTTTCAAACCGCTCGTCTTGATACTTAAGGGCTTTTAATTCGCCGTAGTGGGTAGTGGCGATAGTCAATAAGCCGTGTTCGGCTAAATATTTAAGTAAGGCGATCGCCAAAGCACTTCCTTCAGCAGGATCTGTTCCTGCTCCCACTTCGTCTAAGAGAATTAAAGAACTAGCGTCATTATCTTTTAAAGCTGCAATAATTCGACTGATACGACGAATATGTCCTGAAAATGTCGATAAGCTCTGCTGTAAAGACTGCTCATCGCCGATATCTGCTAAAACCACTTCAAACCAGGGTAACTCTACAGGTTCTTTGGCGGGAACAAACATTCCTGCTTTTGCCATCAATGCAGCTAACCCCATTGTTTTTAGGGTAACGGTTTTTCCTCCCGTATTTGGTCCCGTGATGGCGACTACCTTTGTTTCAGGCTTAACTATCACGTCAATTGGCACGACTTCCGCATCTTCTTCGTGGCGTTGTTGCCAAATCAATAAGGGATGACGCAGACGACGCAGGGTAGTAGTTTCACCTTGAGTAGTATCAATAAACTTGGGGGGATTAGCTTCAAGCCATAAACCATAACGCGCCCTAGCTGTTGCCAAATCTAGCATCGTTGCCACCGCTAAAACTTGTTCTAAGTCTTCCCGTACCTCGGCTACTTTGTTTGACAGGGCTTTGAGAATAATTTCTTCTTCTCGCTTTTCCTGACGCTCTTTTTGACGGAGCTGATTACCTAGCTCTACCACTGCATTTGGCTCGATGTAGTAAGTCGAACCCGTACTAGAAACATCATGAACTATCCCTTTGATTGTCTCTTTTTGAGCTGGCTTGACGGGCAAGACAAAGCGATCGCCCCGTTGCGTAATTACTGCTTCCTGAACTGCCGTTGAGTTGCGCTGCATAATGTTCTGTAGCGTCTTGTAAATGCGACTCCGCAAACTTTTGATTTCACTACGAATATCTGCCAGCTTGGGGTTAGCGCGATCGGTTATTTCTCCGCGATCGTCGATACAGTGGTGGATCTCTTGTTCGAGTTCGGGATAAGTACGTATATCGGCGACTAATTCTACTAAAGTTACTAGCTGCTCGCTCTTATCGTCAATCAAGCGACGTAGATAACGCATACCCGCCAAGGTAGTCGCCAGAGCCAACAGTTCTTTTGCCGATACAATACCACCAATACCAGATCTTTCCAAAGACGCGCCAATGTCTTTAATTCCTTTAAAAGTCCAGCCTGAATCTAATTCTTGTTCGAGATTATATATTTCTTTAGTTTGAGCCAGTAACTGCTCACTCTGAGCTTGAGTTGTCGGCAATCGTAACTGACGTGCTGCTACAACACCCAACTTAGTTGCTGCAAAGGTAGATAAATTCTGGCACAAACGTTGCCATTCTAGTAAGTCTAAAGTTTCAGTAGTAATCAAAGTCAGTTTAGGGGGCTTCTACTTATATTGTGGGCAGATTAAGACAATATGTGTAAATAAGTTACGCTATATTAAGAATAGTTGACGTAAGCAAACCCTGCAATCAGGAGATAACCGTAATTATGGAAAACAAAGAGAGTAAATTTGGCTTTACTAATTTTGCAGAGATTTGGAATGGTCGTTTGGCAATGATTGGTTTTGTCTCTGCTATTATTTTAGAACTAAACACGGGACATGGAGTCTTGAGACAGTTGGGCTTGATGTAGTTAAAAGAAGGCAGAAGCCTTGTTAAAGCAAAGCTGCTGCTCTTTCTGCCAAGCTAGAACGTTCCCCTTTAGCCAGAATAATATGACCTGCCAAAGGTTCGTGCTTGAATCTTTCCACCAGGTAGGTCAGTCCATTGCTGGCAGCATCGATATATGGGTTATCTATCTGATCGGGATCTCCTGTTAAAACAACTTTGGTTCCTTCCCCCGCACGGGTAATAATGGTTTTTACCTCATGAGGGGTGAGATTTTGTGCCTCATCAATAATTAAAAACTGCTTGGGAATAGTACGACCACGAATATAGGTTAGGGGTTCAATTTGTAGCAGTCCCATCTCAATTAATTCTTCGTGTCCCCTCCGCCAATGTCCTGGCTTTTCTGAAGTATCTTGGGTGCCGAAGATCAAATCGAAATTATCGTATAGAGGCTGCATCCAGGGTGTCAGTTTCTCATTAATATCTCCAGGAAGAAACCCGATATCTTTACCCATCGGTACTACTGGACGAGAGATTAATAGACGAGTGTAAAGTTTTTCATCGGCAACTTTTTGTAGTCCTGCTGCGATCGCCAATAAAGTTTTACCCGTTCCCGCCTTGCCCACCAGGGTAACTAGCTTGATCGAGTCCTGTAACAACAGGTTGAGGGCAAATCTTTGTTCTCGGTTGCGGGGTTGAATCCGCGATACCCCTAATTTTGGTAATTCTATCAAAGGAACAATCGTACTGCTCGCTCCTTTTGCCATACCCAAGGCTGTGTGAGAGGGATTGACGCTATCGATTAAAGTAATATCTTGATTGGGGAGGAATTCGCGATCGAGAGTTAAAGTTCCAGCCTTAAAAAATTCAGCAATTTGTTCTTCATTAACAAATACTTCCGTTGTTCCCGTATAAAGCTCTTCTACGTCTACCTTATCTGTTTCGTAGTCCTCCGCATTGAGTCCCAAGGCATCTGCTTTGATCCGCAGGTTAGTATCCTTGCTCACCACAATCACGGGACACTGACATTGTTGTTTACACTGCATTCCCACTGCCAAGATCGAGTTATCTGCCAGATCCCCACTTAATTCAGGGGGCAGGGTGCCTAAAGTTTGGCGATCGCCCAACGCCACTCGTAAAGTTCCGCCGTTGCTCAATGCCACTCCCGTAGTTAAGTGACCTTCTTGGCGTAGCTGATCTAGAGTACGCGAAACCTCCCTGGCATTACGTCCCGTCATTTCTGGCTGTTTTTTAAAGCGGTCTAGCTCTTCAATTACGGCAATGGGCAGCACTATTTCGTTATCTTCAAACCGTAAAATAGCAGTTGGGTCATGGAGTATTACATTAGTATCAACAACAAAGATTTTTTTCATTCAATCGCGAACTACTTAAGATTTTCAGGTAAATTCAATTGTGCCTCAAAAAGCCAATTAATCTTAAATCTTATGATTTATTTTCTTATTCTGGAGGGTAGAAACTCCCAAACTACAAATATTGCTCCTTCATCCTTTTAATATTTGCTGAGTTTTTGCCAAATAGTTGTTAGCTCGGTTGATATAGTTGGTAGTTTTAGGAACTAATCTAGCCAAGCTATTAGATAGGCTTTCCCGCTGGCTGAGAGAAAGTTGACCATCCGCTTGAGCCTGTTGCAAACTCTGTAAATAGCTGCTCAAATATTGGTCTAGCTTGATAAAAAAACTATCAACCTGTTGATGTAATTCTTGTTCTAAATATGCCGTAATTTTTTGTTGAATACCATCGACAAATATTTCACTAGATAAATTAATTTGCTCCACAATTTCGTGGACAGAAACCGTGTAGTAATCCTCTTTTCTATAAGGTTTTTTACGTTTTTCTTGACTATAAAAAGGAATAGTGCCAAACCAATAGTACCAAGCACGTTTTTTGACTAGTCGTTCTTCATAACCATCATCTACCAGACGACTTTTGGTTTTGACTAACTGTCTTTCTATTTGTATTTCTTGCTCGTTGCTGATAATCGGCGATGGTAAATCTAGCTCAACTTCAAAAGTAGTTTGGAGGCGGTTTTTGGCTCGTTCGATAATTCCCTGGGTTTCTTCAACCAAAAATTTTTCTAAATCTTGTTTAGCCTGTTTGACTTCCGCCTCGATGTTTTGGCTAACTTGTAAAATCAATTGTTCCAATCTTTGTTTGGCTTTGGCGACTGCTTCTTGAGTAAAATATTCTGCCTCAAGTTCGGTTTTAAACGAAACAATCCCTGCGGTTTTGTATTCAATGCCTGCTTTTAAATTATCCGATACCCATTTAGGAAATAATTCAAAGTCTCCCAGATTGCTAAGCAACAAATTTCTGGCACTAATATCAGCTTTTTCAATCGCGTTTGCCTGGGCGTATTCTTGACTGACAAAAAAGTTTTCTACGTCGATCGCTGCTTCGGCTTTAAGTTTTTCTAAGAGTTGCTGCAAATTTTGCTGTAGCTTAATTTTAATATCTGCAATTGAACTCAGGCGATCGCGACAGGATTCTAAACAGCTAAGGTCTTGTTCGAGAGATTCAACCTCTCGCTGTATTTTTGCCGTGTCTTGAGAAATAGCATTATTCCGCAGATTCAAATCATCTCGGATCGCTAGCAGATGATTGCGACTGAGACTGAGGGCATTATTCAAACATTGAGGGGCAGCATTATCTATTAAAGCAGCGATCGCACTATCGATAAAAGGTGCAAAGCCAGACTTACGCCAGAGTTTTCGCGCTTTTTTCACTAAAATCTTGACGGTGATATCGTCTAGTTCTTCATCCCAGTCGATACCTAATACTTCTGGGGCTAAAGAAGTCAAAGACTTGATCTCTAGTAACTGAATGCCTGGATTCTGCTGCACCTCTAAGAGAAACCTAGTAGCTGCAAAAGCACGAATGGCAGCAACTTCAAATACTCGTTCGCGATCGCTATTGGCATTTAAGTCCAAATCCGCGATGACAAATTCTTTAACCTGTTCGGGAGTCATGTCTCCCTGACGACGCTGATCGACTTTGTTGACCAAGACATAAAGATTTTCTGTGCCAATCGATTCGACAATTGGTTGAATTTGTTGTTTGATGGTCTCTGCTGCTTCACTATTAAACTGGGTAAAGTCTAAGACCACCAAGACAATAGAACTACGACGCAACTGTTCTTCCACCACTGCGGTCAATTTTAAGCCATCTCCTGCTTCATTAGGACCAGGAGTATCGATAATTGTCAAATTTCCCAAACTTTGGGCTTGTTCTTGGTTACCTGTGTTTAAACTAGGGGTTTCAATACAGGGTACATCTTTTAATTGCGCCAGGGGGTCTTGAGTGGGTTCAATGACGCTGTAAAGTCGAATTAAGTGATTGAGACGGTTTAAAACAGTAGCGATCGCATCTACGCCAGTAACTTTCTCGGTTAAAGTAAAATCATTAGAGGCAGCAACCTGGGCAAACAGATCTAACAGATGGGGATAACGGCTGAGTCTCTGCTGCAAGGGTGCAATTCCCAAACGCTCTACATTTTGCCTCAACTCCCGTTCTAATTTCCCAAACAGATCGCGGGTATCTGAACTTAGATGAAGAATTGGTCGATCAATCTCGGAATTAAAAGTTATTTCGGTCGGGATAGTTGTCATGGCAACGGCACAGCTAGGTAATAATTCCTGTCCCGTGATCGCGTTGATGATGGTCGATTTGCCAGCCTTCATTGGGGCAACAATTGCCATTCTTAACTGGAGATCGGCAACATTTTGTCCCGCAGCAGCAATCTGTTGCTGAAACTGGTTGTATTTAGGTTCTGCCAAGCTATTTAAGTCGGCTTGAGTATCATCAATTAGTAGATTAATATCGTCTAATAATTCAATAACTTCCTGTTGCAGACTATCTACATCAATTACATTTTGATTTCCAACTTGAGATTCAGCCTTGACATCAACCATATAAGCAACTTTTTAAAACTTTTAGTTCGAGTCTGGCATAGATTACAGGCGATCGACCTCAGTAAAAAACACCAGGATTTATCTTATCTTTAAACATCACTGGTACATCTTCTAGGGGAGAGTTCGGAGTTGGGAGTTGGGAATAGCTTACCGTTTGACTTTGGTTTTCTGTTGTTTCTTTTTGAGGCGTTGTTTATAGTTAGAACTCAGCCAGTCGCTGATAATATGGCTCATTGCACCTAGTTCTAAACCCGAAACAAGAGCAATAGTTTCCTGGGGATGTTTCTTCGTAACTGAATATAGTTGTTCCCGTGCAAAATTCCGCCAATTCCAGGGAAAGCCAAAAATCAACTGAGCGATCGCTACCAGAAAAATACTAACTATAGCGATAATTAAAAACAAATATAGCAGTCGCACACAAGTACCGATAATCGGACCGTGGGATAATAGAGAACGATGTGACAACAACCTACGGTAGGGTAGCCAAATTCCCCGCAGAACCCCCCAGCGTTTATATTGTATGGAGTTGATGTCTAGATCGGGACCAAACATCATCGCGCTAAACAAGAAGCCTCCAGAGAGAATTAGAGTATACTCTCCGTTACGAGTCAGACCATAGGTAACCCCAGCCACCCAAGGAAGAATCCAAAGAGTAATGCGATCGTGTGTAATTCCAGAAGGCATAATTGATACTAATTGTTCGTGTGGATTACTTGAATGTTGAACTAGAAGGCGCGAACTAATTTCACTATTGCGCTGTCACAATCAAAAGATCTGAATCTGAAGAAGATGCGGATTTAATCTTAAATCAAGTTTATTTAATGTTGTTAGGGTAAGGGACTTCGATCGCAATTGGCAATGACGCGCTAATTAATCCTTGACATTCAAGACAATCGCTTTAGGGTAGGACAATAATCAACCAAAAACAAACTTCTAGATTTAGCGCAGATAGTCTGATACTTTGGTAATCTGACTAAAGTTAAGTGTTCGACGGATAATTAGGTCATGTCTTCTTCCGATTCCAGTAATAATTTAGATTGGCTACATCGAGGCACGAGCGAAATCTTTCCAGATCGCCCAGACTCCGACGATCGGGACGAGAATTTAAGCCAACGCCTTGCCCAAAGCGATCGCCCTTTGCGAGTTAAACTGGGAATCGACCCGACAGGCGCGGATATTCATTTGGGTCACAGCATTCCCTTCCGCAAATTACGGGCTTTTCAGGATGCGGGACATACCGCAGTGGTAATCATTGGCGATTTTACCGCTCAAATTGGCGACCCTACGGGAAAATCTGAGGTACGTCGCCAGCTAACCCCAGAACAGGTAGAAGCTAATGCTCAGAGCTACCTAGATCAGCTACGACCTATTTTGGATTTTGATACCCCAGGACGTTTGGAAATCCGCTACAACTCTGAATGGTTGAGTAAGTTAGACCTGGCGCAAATTCAGGAACTCCTGGCTACAATGACCGTAGGACAGATGCTGGCTAAAGAAGGTTTTGCCGAACGCTATGGTCAAGAAAAACCGATCTTCCTCCACGAGTTTTTATATCCTTTGATGCAAGGTTACGACTCCGTAGCCGTAGCAGCAGATGTGGAGTTGGGAGGAACGGATCAAAAGTTTAATATTGCCGTGGGACGAGATTTGCAACGGCACTTTGATAAAATCCCGCAGTTTGGTCTATTGTTGCCAATTCTGTTAGGTACGGATGGGGCGCAAAAGATGTCTAAGTCTTTAGGCAATTACGTGGGACTACAGGAAGATGCCTTATCGATGTACTCTAAACTGGAAAAAACTCCAGATAACTTACTCCATGACTACTTTGAGCTGTTAACCGATGTCGATTTGACCCAGCTACCCGAAAATCCTCGTGAAGCGCAAAAACAGTTAGCAATCGAGATCGCATCTCAGTTTCACGGACGCGAGGCAGCATTACAGGCACAGCAAACCGCCGAACAGATCGTACTGCAAGGCAACACCGCAGGAGGTGACATCGCAGAGTATTCGCTATCTCAGGTACAGTTTCCTGCCAAGCTATTTTATATTTTGGGAGCGAGTGGTTTGTGTAAGAGTAGTGGTGAAGGTAGAAGGCAAATCCAGGGTGGTGCGGTTCGTTTAGAAGGCGATCGCCTAAAAGACGTTAACTTAACCTTTGACTCTCCTGATGATTTGGCGGGA
Organism: Pleurocapsales cyanobacterium LEGE 10410; assembly: GCA_015207195.1. Lineage (GTDB taxonomy): Bacteria > Cyanobacteriota > Cyanobacteriia > Cyanobacteriales > Xenococcaceae > Waterburya. Next base: position 42,923 of record JADEXJ010000023.1, on the reverse strand, counting down.
AAAGTGCTACAAGTAGGTAAGAAAAAGTTTATTCGCCTGGTTTCTTAGGTTAAAAATAAAAAATTTGCAGTTAATTCAAGCTACGGTCACTCTAGTTAAATTAATGTATGCGGGCAACAGATTTGGTCTGGTACGGATTTGGTGTTCGAGCATCTTAACGACTCTTTTGTTAATTCCCCCAAGATCTATAGCTGAAGAGAAAACTCAAAACATTCAGAGATTACCACTCCCATCATCTGCAACCTATACAGAAATTTCCCATGGCAACAAAGCAGTTACCAAAGATGAGTTTACCTGTCCCGATAACCTTAAAAAGTTAATACCTTTATTACTAAAAGATCTGCCTGCCTACAGCAATCGCGTAATTCAAAGAACTCAAGACCTCAACCGCTCAGCAGGAATTAAAAACTATATTATCATCGCAAGTAAAGCCGAATATGAGCCTTTAGAGCTGCCTCGCATCCAGTACAATCCCATAGACGAACGCGACCCCGAACAAGTTTTTTTTACCGTTTTAGAAAGACAGTACATCAATAATAAAATCGTCAAGATTCCCACTTATCATTGGTTATTCTTGACCCAAACTGATAGTGGTTGGCGCATGGTGATGATGTTTTCTCGCTTTGGCAATTCTGCGGATAATAAACCCCCGACACCTCCAAGAGAAACTACCAATGGGATCCTCGGTCGAGGAGTTCAACTGTGGCTTAGGGACTGTCGTGCTGGAACAGTTAGATAGCCGTGTCGCGATCGCTATTCGTCAAAATTAGAAGTTGCTTCTTGCTGCCTATGGTTAATTTTCCAAAGAAAGCTGGAAATCAAATTGGTAATAATGTGAGCCACAACAGGAACGACTAAATTACCTGTAATTAGGGCGCAGTATCCCAAAGCAAAACCAATGACCGCTGCCCAAACTACATAGGGCCATTGACTATTACCGCTCAGGTGCAACACCCCAAATAGCAGGCTAGAGAGCAATACCGCAGTTAAATTTAAGCCCAAAGCAGGAAGCATTACGCCTCGAAACAGCAGTTCCTCGCTCAAGCCTGGTAGTAGCCCTAGCCAAATCAAATCCGTCCACATCAAAGGCTTGACTACTAACTCTAAATAAACATCGGCACTACGACGATATGCTGGCCACAGACGATAGATGATACTACTGGCAATAGTAATACCTAATGTTAGTCCCAGACTCCACAAGAGAGCTTGAGTACTAAACTGGATTGGTAGTAGTTGAATTGCTCCCAGTCTTTGCCAAATTTTGGCGATCGCTAGCAAGACAATAGCAGTAATACCCATGAACACTAAGATCTGGGTACGGCTGAGAGGTTCGATTTGCGGATTGTTAGAATTTGCCACTAGTTTTATAAGCAACGAAGAGAAGATAGAGAAGGATTCAAGGCTCGAAAATCAATACCAGCCTTGAGAGTAGTCAAGACACCTAAAGCTTCTAAATAAGAATTTACTTTGGTTACTTTCATACCCAAAGGTTCGGGAGGAACCTGGATCTGTGTCAAGTTGTTGGTTACGGCAATAATTTGCGTCTTAGAACTGCTAAAGCTTAGGGTAGCACTGCCACCACAGGCACTATAGGGAACGATCGCCACATCCACCGACTCAGACCAAATATCGCCTGGGCAACGATTGGTAACCAACTGCGGTGCGCGACTAAGCCCAACCAAGACACAGGGTAAAAAAGTATAGCCCAGTTCTTCAGCAGCAGCACGAGGAGATACCTGAGGATCGGCAGCTAACGGTTGTAAGGCTGGGGCGTGAGCAGCGGGTATCTGAAAGTTGCGCACGATTAGATGAGAAATAACTGCCTCTGCTCCTGCTAAATGATCTACTCCAGAGCCGTGACGGTAGTTTTGTAATTCTATACTGTCGTCGTCGTCAGGAAAACGAGCCACTACAGCGATCGCCTCTGCCCCACCCCGATCAATTAAAGCCTCTGCTGCTCGTAGCAAGCTTCCAGGATTACCAATTGTTCCCCAACTTGCTCCAGAATCAGTCGTCCGCAACTCTACCTCTAAAGGGGCATCTGTAATCGCATAATCGGTTAAATTTAATCCTAAAGTAGCTCTTACCGCATCTGCTGCTTGGATATGCCGTAGACGCAATTCAGGCTCAATTCCTCGATCTAGCAGTAAACCAACCTTGTTTTGTCGAACGGGACGCAATCCGCACTGATTAGGGGCAAAACGATCTAGACCATAACCTTCGACATAGTAGGTATTTTCTAACGGCCAGTAAAGCTGTGCGCCATTAAGAACATTAGGATGGGTAATTAGGCGATCGCTAATCGAGGCGATCGCTTTGGCTACAGGCAGAGCATCCCCCGCATAACCACCGATAGCTGCACCTATTCCCGTCGGTACAATTAAAACTACAGTCAAGTCTGACAGAGACATGATATTGTCTAAAACTCACTTTTAGTTTTCTTTAGTCACGATGGCTTCTACTGTTGCCGTTTGTTGTTCTTTGTCCACCTGAGTAACCGCCCAGCGCAAAGGCTCCCCTTCCTGTTCGAGTTTTGCTTCAATTTCTTGCTGGAGTTGAACTGGGGTTTCTTGAAGGTCGATTTCGGCAGTAATAAAGTGAGTAGTCATTGGTTTTACCTTTTGCTATTAGTAAATATTTTCTAGTCTAGAGTGTACCGAGCGTACAATAGAAAGCAATAATTAATATTTTGTGATTATTTGTTTAATCGGCTAGCACCGCATTTTTCCATTTTTAACTGCTAAGGTATTATAAAAAGCTACATTAGTTCGCGATATATTCAAAATATATAGTTATTTGGTAAATGGCGATCGCCATAGTTCCCAGTCTTGAGCGCAAACTTAAAATTAACATTTATTTTTATTTTTGCCTTCTAGGTAGTTCTTGTTGGTGGGAAACATCTTCCGTTTTATAAAACTACAGGGTATTTTTATGAAATTTTTGAACTTGTGCTTGATCATTGTAAATCTTTTGCTCCCTACCGCTACCCTAGCCCAGTCATCTGAGAGCAAAAATAGTAGCGATCGAGCGATCGCCAGCCAGCTAGATGTAGCAGAAGAAAATGAACTAGAACCCACCCCAGACTCTGAAGCAAAGACGGAAAACGCCCAACCAGCAGCTGAAGAAGATTCACCATCAGAGGAAGCCGAACCCGAATCAGCAGAAGATATATCAGAAGAAGATCGAGTTGTAGAACCGACTCCCGAAGAACGTGCTCGATTAGAAAAATTAGCTAAGGCAGATCGATTATACCTAGCTGGTGACAAAGTTGCTGCCGTCAAACTATATCGCGAAGCCAAAGAAACTTGGGAGATCGAGCAAGAGGCTGGGGCAAATGAGCTGACCACCCCTGTTTTTGAAGATCCCGCCCAACTCAGTCCTGGGGGCAAAGTATTTTGGCGTAACTATCAGCAAGGCAAAGAACAGCAGCTAGAAACCAAAGTTCTCACTGCTTTGAAACTATTAACCACCAGAGAGCCTGAATTTATCCCTGGTCATATCCATTACGCCGAAGCACTTCTTAAATACGAGCTAGAGGATAAGTCGGCTGAAGTTTTGGAGCGAGCAGTCAATCTCTATCCCAATGAACCCAAAATACTCAAAGCCAAAATGAATGCAGATATCGCTGCCGAACAATGGCTCGATGCTTCGGTTACGGCGCGTCAGTTCGCCCTGTTTAATCCTAATTCGCCCCAGGCAAAAGAATTTGAACGCCTAGCGGAAGAATATTTAGCTGAATATCAAAGTGACTTACGGTCTAACATTACCTGGAATGCTATTGGTAATGCGATCGCGGGGATAGCTGGTTTTGCTCTGACGGGTAATTTATTTGGTCCACTTTCAGCATTACAAACCACTACTCTATTACTCAATGGAGAATCTGCGGTGGGGGAAGCTTCCGTCGGACATATCAAAAAGCAAGTTCCCCTGCTGCAAAACCAGAAAGTTACCCAGTACGTCAACCAAATCGGTCAGAAAATTGCGCTCGTTTCAGGCAGAGACGAATTTGACTATGAATTTTACGTCATAATGGATGATACCCTCAATGCCTTTGCCCTTCCTGGGGGAAAAATATTTGTCCATGCTGGCGCAATTATGAACACCGATTCAGAAGCCGAATTGGCAGGATTATTAGCCCATGAAGTTTCTCATGCAGCTTTATCCCATGGCTTTCAACTAGTCACCAAAGGTAATCTTACCGCCAACGTAGTTAGCTATATACCTTATGTTGGTAATGCAGCAAGCAGTCTCATCGTGCTTGATTACAGTCGGGACATGGAAAAACAGGCTGATATATACGGTACGAAAATTTTAGTCAATGCGGGATATGCTGCCGATGGAGTCCGCAATCTCATGGCTCAACTTCACGAACAGCATCAACAAGAAGAACGTTCACAACCACCTGCGTGGTTATCTACTCATCCCAACAGCGAACAGAGAATTAACTACATGGAAGAGTTGATTGTCGAGCGCAAGCTTGACCGCTATGGCTATGAAGGAGTCGCTCGACATCAGGAAATAAAAAAACTAGTAACCACAAAATGGCAAGAGTACGAAAAGTGCGTTGAGGAAGTATACGACATCGAGGAAGCTAAAATATGTGCAGGGGAGAAAGACAGACAACAGCAGGAGGTATCCGAGCAAGAGCAACGAGCCATCGACGAAGCACCAACAGAACCAACAGAACCAACAGATCGTGAATCTGAATCTGAATCTGAAGCATTAATCGAGGACGAACAAGATTAATCATCTAGCTCTAAGGCTACTAAATCTTCAATCTGTTCGAGCTGGTTATCTCCAGCCAAATAGCCAATACCGCGATGTAGGTGTAGGGTAAACTGTTGTTTTAAAGTATCTTTGTCTGTTCCCAATCCATCCTGATGACATCTTTGTTTGAGGGCGATCGCTAAAATATCTGCAATTTCTCCGCCAAAAACATTCCAGGCGATTTCTATTTTACTGTCGGTTTTGATTGGCACTGGAGAAGGAACACTAGGTTCGGTCAAAGAGCGACAAAAAGCCCAACGACAAAGAACATTCCATTGTTTAATTTTGGTACTGCGCTTGAGTTTTATTAGCTGCTCTTCAGCAGTTGAAGAAACGCGAACCCTTTCTATCGGATGATCCATATTTTTTAATTATTAATTACCGTAGAGACCTGTCACGGACGCAAAGCTTATCCTGTAAAAAATCCTTGACGCGGTTGCCAAAGCCAAAGACGCTCGGCTAACCCTTGAAGGGTAGGGATATATCTCTACCTATTCTGATATAGGCTGCGAGGGTCTAAAGCATCACGCAAACCGTCTCCTAGTAGATTAAACGCCAAAACAGTCAAAATAATCGCTAAAGCTGGCGGAATAATTAGCCAGGGCTGCAACACCAAAATAGAAGCATTGGTGGCGGAGGATAATAAATTTCCCCAACTGGGATCTTTTGATTGTATACCCAAACCGATCAAGCTCAATACCGATTCGGCAATAATAAAACCAGGTACGGCGAGAGTAGCTGAAATAATAATGTAGGTGGCTGTTTGGGGCAAAATATGGCGCACGATAATATATAAAGGATTTGCCCCCATAGCGTTTGCTGCTTGAACAAACTCTTGTTCTTTGATTGATAAAACTTGCCCTCTAATTACTCGTGCCAATCCCGCCCAGCTGATAAAAGAAGTAATCAAGATAATTAACAAGAAGGTTTGCGCGCTACTCAAACCAGGCGGAAGCACCGAAGCTAGAGCAATCAACAGGTAAATACCTGGTATGGTCATCAAAACTTCTACCAGGCGCATTGTAATCCCATCTATCCAGCCCCCAAAATAGCCAGAAATACCGCCTACCAGCATTCCTAAAGGATAGGACACCGCAATTCCTGCCAACCCAATAAATAGGCTAATTCTGCCCCCAAACAGCAGACGACTGAACAAATCTCTACCCTGTTCATCAGTACCCAAAATATTGATCTTCGCCTCTCCAGCAGCACCAAACAAATGTCGTGCGATGGGAATGCCAGGAAATATGGTAACTGATTCAAACTCAGGAGGTAAAGGTAAAGAGATTTCAAACAAATTATAGGGAGTCCCCCTAACAAAAAGATGAATCGGAGCAGGATTGTCTCGATCGACAATCAACAGGCGATCGCCCGTTTCTAGATCGGTTACCCCTTGACTAGTAGGATAAACATAGGGAGTAGTTAGTCCGTCAGAGTCTGACCAGTGTATTGCCGTGGGTGGCAACAAAGAACCATCGTTTTGCGAGGCATAGGGAGAATAGGGCGCGATAAAATCGGCAAATATCGCAGCCAAATAGAAGACAATCAATATTGTCGCTCCCAAACGTGCTAGGGTATTTCTCTTGAGTTTCTGCCACCAGTTCATAAGCTATCGCGAGCGGTAATTAGTAATCAATTTATTCCCCATCTTGCTGTAAAACGGGACTTACTTTGGCTTTATATAATAATTTATCTTCTTGTTTGTAGCCCACATAGCGCACCTTAACTAGTTCTCCTGGTTGAGCTGTTCCCTTCATCAATTGATGGTATTGAGGATCGTAAGCTAGCTCCTCCCCTACCGTGGCGATCGCTTCTACTTGCCACTGCTTGAGAAGCTGTTCGACGGGTTTAACCAAGCTCAACAGTCTTGCTGCTGGTAAATGAGGATTTTGCTGTACCGCAGCAGCAGCCGTCGGCCACTGTAACAGCCAAGATTCAATAGTTTCGATGCTCGATTGTCTAAATTCTGCTGCTAGTGATTCTCGCTGTTCTAACATTCGCTGCTGTAGCTTTTGATATTCCTGTTGGCAAGCAGCCAGCTCATCTTTTGATTGTAAGACGGCTTGCTCTGGCTTGGTGAAAGTTGTCACCAAACTATCAATCGATATATTTAGCGTCTTGGCGATTTTGGCGATCGCCCCTACCGAAATATTTAGAATTAATCCCCGCTGTATTCTGATTACTTGTAACCGAGAAACGTTTGCCACCCTACTAAGTTCATCAATATCAGATATGTTGACCTGACTCATCAAATCTTGGAGCAATTTTTGATTGGTTGTGTATGAATTTTGATTCATCTTACTTTCAGTTGAGAACTAGCCCAAAAATAGTTAAAGACTTATAGTTGTTTCTTGTATCTTCTTTGATTCATGAATATTGTAAGTTGCAGAGGAATTATTTCTCGACCAATTCAGCTTTAGTTGTCCGCCACTTGACAAATCTAGATAAAGTTTTTACTCCCTACTCCCTACTTTCTACTCCCTACTCCCAACCTACAAGCTAGGGAAATTACCGAATAGTCAGGTAGCAATAAAGATCGAGCTAATTGTTATTATTATCGGATTTTCGGGAACTATAAAGATCGAAACTAATTGACAAAATTAACCCAGGTCGCAATACAGTTTTTTAGTCATCAAATCAATTAGTTGACAGAAATTGATTAGAGCTATTTATCGACTAGTTTTCAATCCAATTTTTGTGTGTTTAGTGACAACCTACAAGTAAACTGCGATCTTTATTGTAAGAGGAAGTATGTAATGACGACTGCCAAAAATGGAGCTAGTCATACTCGGACTCATATTCAACACTTTACGGCTACTAAACAGATTGAGCTTTTTGAATCTTTGAAAGAGTCTCGTTTTAGTGGTCAGTTAGTCATTTCCAATACTCAAGACCATACTTGGGTACTATACCTGTACTTGGGTCGAATTGTGTATGCTAGCGGAGGGATTCATCCTGTTAGAAGATGGAGAAGACATGTTGTTGCTTATTGTCCCGAAAGGCTAGCCAATGTTGAAGAATTACAGTTAGCTGTGGCTAACATTGCTCAAGAAGAATCCAGAATTTCTTGGGAATATCAGCTGCTATCTATCTGGATTGACCAAAACAAAATTAGTCGCGAACAAGCTACAAAAGTAATCAAGGCGACGGTCGTTGAAATCTTGTTTGATATTACTCAAGCAATGGAGATCAATTATGAATTTATTAGAGATAATTTATTAACCACTAGGCTAATCTTGATTGATGCCGAACAGGTAATTCAAGAGGCAAACAAGCTGTATTCCGCTTGGCAAGGAGCCAAGATTGCCGATCGCTCTCCCGACCTTGCGCCGATTATTCGCCAACCAGAGGTATTAAAAAGCAAGACTTCGGCTCAAGTATATCAAAATCTCAGTCAATTGCTAGATGGGAGGCAAACCTTAAGAGATCTCAGCGTTCGTATGAAGCGAGATGTAGTCACCGTCACCCGCTCTTTATTACCTTATATCCAATTAGGTTTGGTAAATTTGGTTTCCGTAAGCGATATTGCTCCTCCAGCATCAGCTTCTGTTTCCCAAAAGCTTTTTAGGACTAAAACTTCTCATCGGACAACTATTGCCTGTATTGATGACAGCCCGATTATCTGTCAGACAATGGAAACCATTATTACTAAAGCGGGATATCAGTTTGTTAGCGAGATGGACGGATTGAGAGCGATCGCTGTTTTGCTTAGTCGTAAACCAGATTTGATTTTTTTAGATTTGGTCATGCCCAATACTAACGGCTATGAAATTTGTTCGCAGTTGCGGAAGCTGTCTTTTTTCAAAAACACGCCCATCGTAATTCTTACGGGAAATGACGGTATTGTTGACCGTGTTCGAGCAAAAATGGTTGGCTCGACAGATTTTCTTGGTAAACCAGCCAAACCAGCACAGGTTTTAGCCACTATCAATAAATATGTGGTTCAAAGGCAGACAAAATAAATTTTCTGGCAATTAATTGTTGAGTCAAGAGTAAACAACAGTTAGTCACAAGATTTTGGTCTTGTTGTTAGTTTGTGTTCGTTTGGGGGAACTATAAATATTGCTAACTCAAACGACAACTCTCATGATTGATCAACAACAGCAAATTTTTAACTATAAATTGAGGTAACAATTGTTATGGGATACACTCTGATCGTTGATGACTCCGCTACCGAAAGATCGATTATTACGAGCTGTTTGCAGGAAGTCGGAATTAACGTATCGGTAGCTTTGAGTGGAGAAGAAGCTTTAGAAAAAATCCAGGAAAATTCTCCCGATCTGATTGTTCTAGATGTTGTTTTACCTGGACGTAGCGGTTTTGAAATTTGCCGTGAACTAAAAGGCGCGGAACACACAAATCAGATTCCGATTATTCTCTGTTCTACCAAAGGAACTGAAATGGACAAATTTTGGGGTATGAAACAGGGAGCGGACGCTTATATTCCTAAGCCGATCGACCAAAAAGAATTGGTTAGCAAGGTAAAAGAACTAATTTCATAAAGCCAATATGTTGATTGTTTGTCCATCAGGCATAGCTGGTTTCGCAAAATTACCACAGGTTAATTGTAATTGTGTCCAATCTATCTCAGCCAAGTTTGCCTAATTCTGCCATACAGCGTGGTCAGACTACAGAACAACAATTTTTGAAATTTTATCTCCATCCAGATACCAAGGCGATGCTGCCTATTAAGCAGATTACAGAAGTTTTAAAAATTTCGTTTGGTCAAATTGTTCCTCTTCCCCACCTGCCAGCTTGGGTGATGGGTGTCTACAACTGGCGAGGAAATATTCTGTGGATGGTAGATTTAGGGCATTTGATCGGTCTCGATTCTTGGTATCAGCATCAGGTAAACCGCTCTTACCATACAGCAATTGTTTTATCACCCCATAAAGAAGCTCAATCCAATACTACTGTAGATCTTCATCTAGGCTTAGTTGTTTCTCGTGTAGAAGATATTGAAATTTGCAACATCACAGAAATTCAAGCAGCACCGAATTTCTCAATCACAGATCGATTAGCTGACTTCTCTCAGGGTTATTGGTTAGAGCCTGAGGGAGAGATGGTTTTAGTTTTTGACGGGCAGGCGATCGCTGCTGCTATGCCCGATTGAGTGTTTCAACATCTGATAATTACCGCAAATTTTTAGATTTTATTTAAATTTTATTTTTTCGTAGATATCCAAGAGTCGAAGTTACCAACCAGCTTGTTGTAATTTTTATGAATAATTTGCCACAATTCAACAGTCCCCCGTCTCAATCTCAAATTGATGACAGTAGCTATTCTTCATCAGCTAAATCGCCCCTATTAAGACGGCTATACAATCTGCCAATTAGTCGTAAAACCAATTTAATTCCTTGGTTTAGCTTTGGTGGTTTGCTTTTGATTTTGGGAGCGGGCAGTTTGATTCTTTACGGAACTTTGAAAGCTCAGCTGTTAGAACAGGCGGAATCTCGACTGGCTGTTACCAACATTAAATACAACATCAAAATCGATCAAATGGGGTTTGGTTTTCGGGGACAATCAGACAACGTAGCTATTGTGACTGCTGCTACTAGTGTTGCTCAGGATCAGCCAATTTCTCCTGCTCTAAAACAACAGGTAACCAGAATTTTGCAAAACGAAACCGAAGCTCGTAACATAGAATATGCCACTTTGGTAGACATCAACAAGCGAATTATTGCTAACGCTAACTTCAATCGGGCTGGACAAGTATTCGACCCCAACGGTTTGGTTAGTAAAGTCCTTAAAAATCCCCAACAGATCAAAACCAGTCAGATTGTCAGCTGGCAGGAATTGAACACTGAAAAACCTCCTCTGCCAGAAGGTGTGGAACAAGCAGATGCTTTGATTCGCTATACGGCAACACCAGTATTTAATAATCAACGAGTCGTTGGAGTTTTGTTGTCTGGTGATATTGTCAATGGCAAATTGCCTATTGTCGAAAAAACCGTAACTGCGTTCACTGAAAAGCAGGGCTATAGCGCGGTCTATTTACGCCAGTCTGAGGGATTTACTTTGTCTACCTCATTTGCCAATTTTGGTAACCAAATAGAATCGGATGTTCCCCTGACAGATACGGATATTTTGAATTTGGCTATTGCTCAAAATGGTGAAAAAGTTAGTCGTGTTGGTTCAATTCAGGGTAAAAAGTTTGCCCTTGCTGCCGAGGCAATAACTAATGATGCAGGAGAGCCTGTAGGGGTTTTGGTCTATGGGAGTCCGCTCAGCACAATCAATAATGTAATCAAAAGTAGTTTGCTAACTCAGCTGGTTTTGTCAGCAATAGTTCTAATTTTAACTGTCTACCTAAGTAAGCTTTTAAGCAGAGCGATCGCCGAACCGATTAAAAATCTCCAAAAAGTCGCGCAAAATTTTTCTGAAGGCAAGCTAAAAGAACGGGCAGAGGTCAACACTTTCGACGAAGTAGGACTCTTGGGCAGTACTTTTAATATTTTGGCAGACTCAATTGAAAAGAATGAGGCTCGTCTGAAGCAAGATGCCGAACGCTCTCGGTTACTTAAAGAAATTGCCTTTGAGATCTCTCAGGCTGTTGACTTAGCGGAAATTCTCCAGATTGCGGTAGAAAACGGCAGAAAGATTCTTCAATCAGATCGGGTTATTTACCATCGTTTTGACGATGACTGGCAGGGCAAGGTAATTGCCGAATCGGTAGCTCAGAACCTTCCCAAAGCTTTGGGTGCAGAAATTAACGACCCTTGTTTTGCCGAAGGTTATGCTCAAAAATATAGCCAGGGAGGGGTCAAGGCGATCGCTAATATCTATCAGGCGGGATTAAATGATTGTCACCTCAAAATGTTAGAGCCTTTTGCGGTGGTTGCCAGTCTAGTCACTCCTGTAGTAATAGAAGATAAATTGGTGGGGTTGCTAATTGCCCATCAGTGCAACGAATCAAGAATTTGGCTAGAAGATGAAATTAGTGTACTTTCGCAAATAGCATCTCAGGTTGGCAGGGTGATCGAGAAGGCAGAACTGTTAGAAAAGCAGAGGCAGGCACAGCAGCAAGAAAAAGTTGCCAGAGAAAACCTTCAACGTCGAGCCTTGGAGTTACTCATGGAGGTAGACCCTGTTAGTCAAGGAGATTTGACTGTACGGGTAAAGGTACAGGAAGATGAGATCGGGACAATTGGTGACTCTTATAACGCTACGATTGAAAGCCTGCGAAAATTAGTCGCCCAGGTAAAGACTGCTGCTATTCAAGTGTCTACTACCACCAGCGATAAGAACCGTTCGATTGAGGAACTATCTATAGGTGCATCGGCGCAGACTCAAGAAATCAATGCTGCCCTGGAGCGGATTCAAGGAATTACCAACTCAATACAGGCTGTAGCTGACAATGCTAAAGCAGCAGAAGCAGCAATGTTAAAAGCCGTGGAGACCGTAAAAAATGGAGATGATGCGATGAATCAGACGGTAGCGGGCTTCCAAGAGATACGGGATACGGTTGCTGCCACCGCCAAAAAAGTCAAACGCCTCGGAGAATCATCTCAAAAGATTTCTAAGGTGGTAAACGTAATTGGTAACTTTGCTGAGCAAACCAACCTGTTGGCACTCAACGCATCAATTGAGGCTGCCCATGCAGGAGAAGAAGGACGAGGTTTTGCAGTGGTTGCCGATGAAGTGCGATCGCTTGCTCGTCAATCAGCCGAAGCAACGGCAGAAATTGAAGCTCTGGTGGCAGAAATTCAAGCAGAAACAAATGAAGTGGTCGCTGCAATGGAGGCAGGAACCGAACAAGTAGTTGTAGGAACAAAATTAGTTGACCGAACTCGCTTTTCTCTGATTGAAATTGCCAACGTCAGCCAAGAAATTGATCGGCTAGTCGAAGAGATCGCTGCTGCTACGGTGGAACAGTCTCAAGACTCTAAAGTAGTGAGTCAAACTATGATGCAGGTTGCTGCTATCTCTGAAAAAACTGCTGCCGAAGCGGGAGAAGTATCGGCATCCTTCCAGGATTTGTTGACCGTGGCGCAACAGCTACAAAACAGCGTAGCTAAGTTCAAAGTCAGCTAATTAAATTATTTCAAACTAATTTACTCATAATTTATTTTATTGAGATTTCCATGACGAATTCCGCTTTCCATCGCGACTCAGAAATATCTCCAGCTCGAACTCTTATGGATCAGCCAGCATCTCCTGTATCTTGGTGGCAACAAAAAAGCATTCGTTTTAAAACTACGATTTTGGCGATCGCCATTGGGACTATCCCCACTTTGGCGGTGAGTTCGGTTGCCTACTATTTTGCAGCCAACTCCATCGAACAAGAGACTAGTAGCCTGAGAAAGACGTTGGTGGCGAACTTGCAAAACCAGGTCAACGTCTTTATGGGTGATCGCCTGAGTGATATTGAAATGATGGCTAATCTCAGCATTTTTACCGATCCTGAGTTAAGAGAACTCGCCACAGCAGAAGAAAAATCGGCAGCTCTGCAAAAGATTCAGGATGCCTACGATATTTATAACAGTATTGCCGTCTTTGATGCTCAAGGAGACTTTATTGCCAAGACTGACAGCAAGAGTTTGGGGAATCATCTTGATCGGGGCTACATTCAAGCTGCCTTAAAAACTGATGGAGCGGTGATTAGCCAGCCCAGAATTTCTACTAGTTCAGGAATATATAGTATTTACACTGCATCTCCAATTAAAGATCGCTTAACTGGTGAAACCATTGGTTTTGTCCGAGCGAGAATGCCCGTAAAAGTCTTGAAAAACTTACTCCAAGATTACACCACCGAGGGGAGTCAATATTATTTACTTAACGGAGATGAAATTTTTCTTGGCTCGGCTGGAGAGTATGTAATCAAAACTTTGAGTAATGAATCTGCTGGTGCAGGGCAAACTTATAATTACGAAGCAGTCAAAGCCAAAAAGGTTTTTCCAGATACTGAAATATTAAATAGTTCCAATCTGGCTGCCGATACCGCGATTAATACGGTAACCAATACAGAGCAATTTCTCACCTTTGCTCCAGCCCAAGCTACTGAGGTACTGCCCGAACTAAACTGGCAGGCAATTATCGCTACCGACCGGGCAATTGTCTTTGCCCCTCAACGAAAGCTGCGCTTAGTATTCATTTTGGGTACGGCAATTGTGGCATTAGCCGTTGGTGCGATTGCCTATACTTTAGCTAATCGACTGCTGCGTCCCATTTTGTCGGCTGCTGAAGCAGTACAAGAGATTGGTCGGGGGAATTTTGATACTCGTGTTGAGATCCTAGGTTCAGACGAAATTGCTCGTTTAGGAGCCGATATTAATCTCATGTCAGATCAATTGTCTAATTTTGTGCAGCTGCAAACTTTGTTGGCTCGACAATCAGAAGCAATTAAAAATATTACTTTGCAGTTAGCCACAGCTATTGACAAATCTCAAATCTGGCAGGTTGCAGTCAGGGAAAGCTATCAAACTCTAGACGCGAGTCGAGTAATCTACTATCAATTTGCCAATCAAACCGCAGGAAAGGTAGTTGCCGAAATCGTTGCTGTGGGATGGGCATCTACTCAAGATACTGAAATTTTTGATTCTAGTTCGATTGCCGAGTATTTTTCTCGACATCAACAAGACGAGACTCAGGTGGAAGTTATTAATCATGTCGAGGGAGCAAATTTAAGCCCCTCCTATCGACAGCAACTAGATTTCTTGGAGGTTAAAGCTAGTTTGGTAGCTCCAGTAGTGGTAGACAATGAGCTAGATGGACTGTTGATCGTTCATCAATGTTCTACTCCTCGTTCTTGGTTGCATGAGGAAACAGAATTTGTTACTCAAGTTGCCAATCAAATTGGTTTTGCTGTCAGTCGTTTACAGTTTTTAGAACAGCAAAAATTGGCAGAAGCCAAAGAAAAAGCAGCTAGAGAAGCTATTCAAAATAGAGCCTTGAGCTTGTTACAAGAGGTATATGAAGTATCTGAGGGCGATCTGACTATTCGCGCCAAAGTTACCGAGGACGAAATTGGGACGATCGCCGATTCCTACAATTCAACCATTGAAAGCCTACAAAAGTTGGTAAATCGGACTAAAGCAGCAGCAATTGAAGTGCAGACCAATACTTCAGCTAACAATGTTGCGGTTCAAGTCCTGGCACAAGAGGCAATTACTCAATCGGCAGAAATTAGTGGGATGCTAGAGCAAATCAAGGGCATGGAGCAATCGATCGAGCTGGTTTCAACTCAAGCAATTCGGGCAGAAGATTTTGTCAAACAGGCTAATCTAACGATTGATCGCGGAGACAAGGCAATGAACCAGACTGTTGCCGAAATTAACGCGGTGCAAAATACCGTAGCGCAAACCGCTGTCAAAGCTCAAAAGCTGGGTGAATCTTCTCAAGAAATTTCCCAGGCGGTAAATTTAATCGGTCGTTTTGCTGCCCAAACTCATCTTTTAGCCCTCAAAGCCTCAATTGAAGCAGCACGGGCAGGGGAAAGAGGTAAGGGGTTCGCCGTAATTGCGGACGAGGTTCGGTCTTTGGCGACCCAATCAGCCGAAGCAACCGCTGAAATTGAAACTTTGGTTACTAAAATTCAGCTAGAGACTAATGAAGTGGTAGAAGCAATGAACCAGGGAACAGAGCAAATCGCCTCTGGTAATGAATTAGTCCAACAGACCCGTCAAAGCTTGACTCAAGTTGGTCAAGTTAGTAACGAAATCAGCCAGCTAGTAGGCTCGATTACTCAAGCAGCACAACAGCAGTCAGCCACTTCAGCCCAGGTTAGCCAAACTATTAACAAGGTGGCTACCATCGCTCAAAATAATTCCCAGTCTGCAACTCAAGTATCTGCATCCATCGAACAGCTTTCGGCGATCGCTCAAAAGCTTCAGTCAGGCATCGACAAATTTAAAACGTAGTTGAATCTCTCATAATAAATTGCAATTCATACTCAAACCATGTCACTCAATCCCGATATCCGCGATCAAGCGTATCAATTTTTTATCGAAGAAGCTCAAGAACTTTTGCAAGTTCTAGAAACGGGCTTACTCGACCTGCGTCAAGACCACAGTACGCCCAAAGTTCATGAGTTGATGCGGGCTGCTCACTCGATTAAAGGTGGTGCTGCTAGCGTAGAATTGGGTGCAATTGAATTGTTAGCTCATCGTTTAGAAGATTTTTTTAAGGCTCTTTACAGTGATGAGGTTGAGTTTGATGCCGAACTAGAAGGCTTACTATTACAGGGGTATGATTGTCTTTCCACCCCCTTGACCGAGCAGATCGAACAAGGAACTTTTGACGAAGAAGCTGCTCTGTTGGCTGCCGAACCTGTATTTGCTGCTTTAGAAATACGCTTAGAGGATGCTCTAAAAAATTCTGATAATTATATTCCCAGTGCCAACGATTTAGGAGTCGATATTGTTGCTTCGATCTTTGAGGTGGATGTAGCCCAGGCTCTAGAGCATTTACAACAAGTTGCCAGCAATCCTGCCAATTACGACCCGACAGCGGAATTACAGGGACAGCTAGAGATGTTTGCTGGTTTTGCCGAACTATTTAATTTGCCAGGCTTTAGCGATATTGTTCACACTGCCCAGACAGCCCTAACTCAAAATCCCCACTGCGTCTTGGAAATAATTAAGGCGACAATCGCCGATTGCACCATAGCCAAAGAGCGAGTCTTAGAAGGCGATCGCGATCGGGGTGGAGAGGCTTCTCCCACACTACAAGAGTTGGCTTTAGCCACAGAAGAAGCTGTTTTGAGTAATGAGGCTAATTTGTGGGCTTCTGCACCAGCAGCCGAACCCCTAGCAGAAGATATTTTTGGCACGATTCCCAATGAGAATCCAGAACTATCTACTGCTGAAGTCGAGGGAGAAACCAGTCTCGAACCTGCGGTGTTTGATGAAGCGATCGCTGAAGAAACTAATTTATGGTCTTCTGCACCAGCCGACCCCCTGGCAGAAGATATTTTTGGCACGATTCCTGATGAGAATCTAGAACCGTCTACTGCTGAAGTCGAGGGAGAAACCAGTCTCGAACCTATGGTGTTTGATGAAGCGATCGCTGAGGAGGCTAATTTATGGGCTTCTGCACCAGCCGAACCCCTAGCAGAAGATATTTTTGGCACGATTCCCGATGAGAATCTAGAACCGTCTGAGGCTGAAACTAGTAAAGTAACGGCTTTTGAGCCAACCGATGCAGATAATCTCGATATCGAGCAAATTTTCGGCGTAGTTCCCGACGAGCAGACTGCTGTTGGGGAAATAGACGCAGCAACGAAGATAACAGTTTCCGATAATGAAATAGAGCGAATTTTTGGCGTAATTCCCGACGAGCAGACTTCCGTTGTCGAAGATCCAGATAGTTCGCTTACTGTTGCCCCCAATGAACCAGTACCAACTGAAAATCTAGAGGAGGCAGTTGAATCAATCGAAAGTATCTTTGAGAGTCTTCCTAGCCTAGACGAAGCAACTTCCTTTTCCTTACCCACCGAAAAAACTGCCAACAAACCATCCCCACCAGTATCTAAATCTGACAAGAAAGCGAAAGCTACTCCAAAGTTGTCTGTCCGAGTAGATTTAGATCGTTTGGAAAGAATGAACAATTTGCTAGGAGAGCTAACAATCAATCGTAATAGTCTGGCTTTGCAAAACGAACAGCTACAAGAAAGCGTATCTGAAATCGGACAAAAATTTTCGCGTTTTCGGGAAGTGACAAAAAAACTGAGAGAAATATCCGACCAAATGCTTTTGGAACAGCGATCGCATAATTTGCATCTTTTGGCGAGTAAAGAATTAAGGGTGTCTGCTGATCAGCCCGCTTCACTCCATAATTCTACCGAAGAATCAGCAGAGTTTGATTCTTTAGAAATGGATAGCTATAATTTGCTCTATTCTTCATTGCAAGAAGTATTAGAAGAGATAGTACAGCTAGAAGAAGGTGTTGATGACATAACTATTTTTGCCAAGCAATCGGATCGCACGATCAATAGCCAACGCCAAATGCTCGGTCAAATGCGCGATGAGCTGATGTGGGTCAGGATGTTGCCCTTGGATGGGGTTTTGCAGCGTTTTCCTCGCACCCTGCGCGATCTATCTCGCAAGTATCACAAGCCAGTAGAGCTGAAGCTCAAAGGAACTGGTGTCTTAGTAGATAAAGCAGTATTAGAAAAATTGTCCGACCCCTTACTACATTTACTGCGTAATGGTTTCGATCATGGCATCGAAGAACCAGAAATCAGAACCCAACAGGGTAAACCAGCAACAGGTTTGATTGAAATTCATGCCTATTATCAGGGTAATCAAACCGTAATTGAAGTAAAAGATGATGGCAAAGGTCTAGATTTAGACAAAATTACCAAAAAAGGCTTAGAAAAAGGCTTGATTTCTCCTCAGGAAGCAGCTTCAGCCCCTCAAGAACGGTTGTTTGACCTGATCTTTGAACCAGGATTTTCTACGGCGAGTAAGGTTAGTGAGATTTCTGGTAGAGGAGTCGGGATGAACATCGTGCGATCGCAAATTGAAGCTCTCAAGGGCAAGATCGGCGTTACTTCTGCACCTGGAGAAGGTTCTACCTTTACGCTACGGCTACCTTTAACTCTGACGATCGCCAAACTATTGGTTTGTTCCCTTGGCTCAACCACTTTTGCCATTCCTTCAGACAGTATTGAAGAAATTATTATTCCCACCCAGGAACAGGTTAAGTTTGCTAATAATCAGAAGTTTCTCTCTCTCAATACCAAGTTAATTCCAATCTGTCCCCTAAAAGAGGTTTTGCAATACAACTGTCCCGTTCTCGATACCGACTCTACTAGTAAAGCGTTTAAAACCATCGCATCTCCCGAAGATTGGTTTGCTCCATTATTACTCTTGAGAAGAGGACAACAGTTGTTCGCCTTAGAAGTGGTTAGTTTACTCAGCGAGCAAGAATTAGTAATTAAACCTTATGGCAAAGCGATCGCTGCCCCAGCCTATACTTATGGTTGCACTATTCTCGGTGATGGTAGTCTAATTCCTGCTGTTGACGGCTCTGCTTTGATTAGCCAGATTTTCGGTGAAGAGATTCAGCCATCTAGCTCAAACTCGATCGCCGAATTAGCAGCCGTAATTGAAGAGGTAGATTTAGCTGAAGAGGCAATTACCGACGAGAAATTAGTGGGTGAGGTGTCAACGGACAACAAAATAACGGGACTCAAAACCATTATGGTGGTAGATGATTCTACTGCTTTACGGCGTACCATGGCTCTGACTTTAGAAAAACAAGGTTATCAAGTTATTCAGAAAAAAGACGGCAAAGAAGCTCTTCATGGATTTAAACAAAATCCTCACCTGGACTTAATTATTTGCGATATTGAAATGCCCGTGATGAATGGTTTTGAGTTTTTGAGTATGCGTCGTCGCGACTCTGCCTTATCTCAAGTTCCTACATTCATGTTGACTTCCCGTAGTGGGGCAAAACATCGTAATTTGGCAAAGCAGCTTGGTGCTAATGGCTATTTCACAAAGCCCTATGTCGAACCAGAGTTTGTTAGGGAAATCAAAAAAATCTTAGAGGATCACGATCGCTCTGACGAGCGTACCATCGATCGGGCGATCGCGCTTAAAACTAAAACTATTTTAGTCATTGATGATTCTTCAGCCCTAAGACGTACCTTAGCTCTAAGCTTAGAAACAAGAGGTTATCGGGTATTACAAGGACGAGATGGACAGGAAGGATTGCAGCAGCTCCGTGATAACTTACAGACAGATTTGGTTGTTTGTGATGTTGAAATGCCTAACATGAATGGTTTTGAATTTTTAACTGCTCGTCGCCAAGAGGGATTAACTAACATTCCAGTAGTAATGCTCACTTCTCGCAGTACTGAGAAACATCGAGCATTGGCAACTAGCTTGGGGGCTGAGGAATTTTTTACCAAACCTTATGTAGAAGATAAATTTTTACAAGATATAGAACAGCTAATTAAGCAGCACGAGTAAATTGATGCCTGCTCAATCACAATAATTATATAGTTATGAGTAATCTAATAGTCGATCCGAATTCTCGAACCATATCCGCTCAGAAAAATTTGTCAATTAAACTTTTAGTATTTGAAATAGGTAAATTAACTCTGGCTTTACCTATTTTGCAGGTACAGAAGGTTGTCAAGCACCAGGATATTCACGGTAGTGGATTGAGTCATGTTAACTTAGCTCATTTAGCTCAACAGGAATTAGCGGTTGTCGATTTACATCGCAAGCTATTTAAAGTTAGTCTGGCTGAAGCATCACCCACCAAGGGATATTTTATTATTAGCAAAAATATTACAGGAGAACCTTTAGGCATTATGGTGACCAAACCTCCGACAATCATCGATGTCTCCCTGGAGAAAATTCGCCAGCTTCCCGATGCTTATCGACGAGCCGATACCTTAGAAATTGCTAGTCATGTTGCAGTTGTTCCCCAAGGAGAAACTTCTCTAACTATTTTTATTCTCGATCTGGCAAGATTAGTTTGAAATTTTTAGTGTCCTTGAAGAAAATCGGCAACAACTCGAACAAACTCTGATGTCGATTCATAGGGAAGTACATTACGTCCAGAAATAAAGCAACCCTGTCCCTGGGGAAGATGTTCGATATAGGCATCTAACCGCTCTTGCAGGGTTTCTGCCTTACCTTCGCGACTAATACTCGATGTTTGCTGACCAAAAACAGTTAGAGTAGGTTGCTCTATTTGAGCAATAGCTGAAGCATAATCTCTGCGCCAAAATCCTGCCAAAAAGGAAAAGACGGCATAGCGACTATGAGGATTTTTTGCCCCCTCAGTCAATTCATTCAACCACTGGCGATCGACTTGTCGAGGATCTGCAAATAATTGGCGAATCGAAAAAGATTCGATAAATTGACGACGACGAGCATAGCGATAGAATAGATTACCCAAGCCGATAGGAGAATTGAATAGTAAATTCCATAACAATTTTTGCTGTTGTGGTTGGGCAGCATCTGTCATGGTTCGCCAAGCAGGAGGAGCGGATAAGACTAACTTTTCAATCCAATTAGGCTCTAAATGCTGTGTCAACTCGATCGCAATCGGAAATGATGCTCCCTGGACGATTAAAACAACGGGCTTTCTGACTACGCTTTTAATAAAATAGCTGATTTGTGCTGCCCAATCGCTAGGATAATAAGCTACAGCAGGCATAGCACTCTCACCACATCCTAATAAGTCTGGGTTATATATTACTGAATTAGAATGTCGTGTCAGCCAAGTTTTGATGAAGCGTTGCCAAAACAGACGTGATAAACCTACGCCAATAGGATGAATTAGAACTATGGTTGTTTCAGTTTGAGAATTAGTAGAATCAGAAACCGTGTAGGCACAGCGAAAATCTTGCCAAGAATAATATTTGGGAGAATCGATCATAATTATTCATTGTAATCCCCCTGCTGCTAGAATTACTCTGTCTAAAACGATATTAGCCGATTCTATTTTTGGTTAATAACATCTTAAATATTTTTTCTCTATTAAACTAATTTATTGATAACTGTAAGATTTGGTTTGTCGAGCAAGCTTTAACTACTTGACAACTGTTTTTTCTAGCTTCAAAGAATAAATAGAAAAATGCTCTATGGAGGCATCTTTGACAAAGACAATCAAAAATTTGTTATCGAAGTTTTTTGCTTCTTGGATATCTATTTGGTATTTCTTTTTGATCTTAAGACTGAGCATCTTAAACCAAAAATTTGATTTAGGAATGTAAGATATTGGTTGATGTACTGTTGGCTCTGTTCCAGGCTCAAGAGTGAATAAAGCTTTACCGTTTAGCAGGTCTGCATTCATCAGCAATAAGTTTACGACTATTATTCCCTGACCAAAAAACTCTCGATTTTGTATAGCATACTGTTTGAGTAATGTTTTGTTGTTAATTACAAAATTTTTATTTTTTCTTTTATCTATGGCAGAACTATTAGTCATCTGAATTATTGACTTAATGACTTAGAAAAGATCCTATTTTTTATTTTCAGTTTTTTACAATATGAAAAAAAAGACAGAAGGAATATTAATAGAATTACATCGATTTTAAAAGTGCAGAACTGTAATCCTGTTGTAAAGATAACAGAAAAAAATGCCGATGCCCAGAGTAGAAATAGCTAAAGCTAATTGAAAACTTTTGAACTAGTTAAAGCGTAAGGTGTCCCTAAAGGGATACCGCAAGCATATACCCTTTAGGAATTCTTTAGGACTAACGATATGCAAAGCGGTATCCTTTAGGACTAACCAGTCAATCACTAGGAAATTAATTAGAACAACCATAACTTAAAGGCGATGTAGCAGGCTTAATCCATGGGTATCTGTACCGCAGGTACTAAACAGATGGTGTTGATAAGCCAATGCCAAAACCTTCGGTGTTTTGTCGGGGCTTGGTTGCCAAACTTTGGGATTACCATAAGAATAATAACTTTCTATGCCATCGACACCGCAATCAGCAGCAGCGGGAATCAATTGTTCGGCAGAGCAACGATAGCGTTCTGGATGAGCCAACACTACCAAACCCTCTGCCTGATGAATACTATCGACCACTTTTTTGACCTCGGCATCTTGTCCCTGAGGTTTTTCTCCTTGAAGGTAAAGACTAAGGGCTGGATGTTGCGGATCGAAACCATAACCCAATATATGAACCTCTACATCTAATAGTCTGGAAGTAACTTCTACCCCAGTCCACAAGTGGGGCAAATTTTTAATAGTATTGTCTGAATCTAGGGCAGACAGGTAAGATTGTGCTTGTTGATAACCATCAATGGAGTGGTGATCTGTAATAGCAAAACCCTGGAGTCCGATAGCGATCGCCTGCCTTACTAAGTTATACGGTGTCAGCTTGCCATCAGAAGCTATGGTATGCATATGGAAGTTGTAGAAGTGAGGACAACTATTATAGCCAATAGTCTCCCAGACACTTTTAAGATAATCCGTGTCCTGTGCTGTTGGTTCAATAGAATGTGTGACAACCATATGCATCCCAAGGTAAGAAAAAAAATGTTTCTAATTGTTACAAACACCATAACAAAATAAAATCCTTAATGGCGAGTGTTGTTTTGGAGGGATAACTATAAAGAAAATGTTAAATCCCTTGACAGATATAAACTCTAAGTATTCTTAAACTGCTCGGTCGATCCCAAAAAAAATATAAAATCATCTCACAACTTCTGTATGACGACCTTGCTACCCGCTGTCCTCCCCGTAGGCTTAATTATTTTGATCGGCTTTGTTGTAGGTCGTACCTTGCCCCTTCAGCGTTCTACGCTGTCTCAGCTAGCCTTGTACGTTTTGTCTCCCGCTTTGGTAATAGATGGTTTGTATCGTACTGAGCTATCTCTTGATAGTTCTGGCAGGTTATTAATCGGGTTCATCTTGACATCGGGAATAATTTATACCCTAGTTGGCTTGATTGCTAAAATCTTGAACCTCCAGTCCTCTTTTAAAAGAGCAATCACCGCTGTGGTAATGTTTCCCAACAACGGTAATATGGGTTTACCTGTGGCAACTTTTGCTTTTGGTGCAGCAGGATTAGATCGAGCAATTGTTTATATGCTTGGCTCTAGTTTTTTAATGTTTTGTTTTGGTCCTGCCTTGATTGGCGGGAAAGGAATCATTCAAGGTTTGAAGCTAACTTTGCGATTGCCTTTACTTTGGGCAATTATTCTAGGTTTGAGCCTACGTTTTTTATCGATCGACATCCCTTGGGAATTAGATCGGGGTATCGAACAGTTGGGTGCAGCAGCAATTCCCATAGCTCTGATTTTGCTGGGAATGCAGCTATCGGAAACTCGGTTTCAGCCAGGAATCAAAGAAATAATTACCGCGATCGCTCGTTTATCTGTTGCTCCTACAATCGCTTATTTTGTCGGTAGATTGCTACAGCTAGAACTTTTAGATTTACAGGTGCTGATTTTACAGAGTGCCATGCCCACCGCCGTCAACTCATTTATAATTGTTAGCGAATTTGGTGGAGATCAAGATTTAGCAGCCAGGGCGATCGTTACTTCGACTATGATGAGCTTTATTACTCTGCCAATAGTATTGTCGTTGTTACTAACTTTAGGTTCTTAGTAATCTAACTCTAAATTGTCAACTCCCGTAATTTTTCTTACTGGAATATCTTTTGAGTAAGAACTTTTAAACTCCGAACTAGCAAATAACTGTCTTGAATCACAACCACTCAGCAAAATATCATCAAAGTCGCTTTTGGCGGTTAGCTGCGGTAAATATTGTTTCCAATCTAATGGTTCCCTTAGCCAGTTTGGTTGACGTAGCCTTTTTGGGACATCTAACAGAAATTCGACATTTGGCGGGGGTAGCGATCGCCACGGTATTGTTTAACTATATTTACTGGACTTTTGGTTTTCTTCGCATGGGGACAACAGGAGTAACGGCTCAAGCCAGAGGTAGAGGTGAAGCAGAGCAGGTTACTTTAACTTTATTACGCAATGGGGCGATCGCCCTGGCGATTGGCATAACTATTTTAATCTTGCAGCAGCCTTTAAGAGAGATTGGCTTTGCCTTGTTGCAAGCTGAACCAGAAGTACTTGAGGCAGGACGAGCTTACTACAATGCTTTGATTTGGGGCGCACCTGCCACTTTGCTTAACTTCGTGCTGTTGGGTTGGTTTTTGGGTAAAGAACAAGGCGGGCGAGTTTTATTGCTTTCTTTAGTGAGTAAGGGAGCAAATATTGTGTTGGATTACCTGTTTATTGTTCGTTGGCAGCAGTCTAGTAGTGGTGCAGGGGCAGCAACGGCGATTAGTCAGTTGATTACTCTGATCTTGGGTTTAGCTTTGGTTTATGGTGAACTTCCTAGTAAATTCTGGCAACAGTATCGACCAAGGATTGTTGAGCGATCGGCTTTGACAGCGACCTTTTCTCTGAACCGAGATATTTTGATTCGTACTCTAGCATTGGTTACTACTTTTGCGGTATTTACTAACCTGAGTGCAGCGATCGGCACGGGGATTTTGGCTGGCAATACTCTGCTGTTGCAGATAGTCACCTTGGCAGCTTACTTTGTTGATGGGATTGCTTTTGCTACCGAGAGTATTACAGGAAATCTTCAGGTACAAGGATCTAAGCACCAGCTGATTCCTTTGCTCAAGCTGGCTGGCAGCACTAGTTTATTGGCTGGCTTGGGTTTTGCAATAATATTCTGCTTATTTCCACAATCTTTGTTTAGCCTGTTGACCAATCATTCAGAAGTAGTGGAGCAAGTTGAGTACTATGTCTGGTGGCTATTACCTGTTTTAGGTTTTGGTTCGATCGCCTATATGCTCGATGGCTATTTCTTAGGTTTAACTGCGGGTAAAATACTGCGCCAGTCTAGCTTAATTGCTGCGATCCTGGGTTTTGCGCCCGTGGCGATCGCTGCTTGGCACTGGCAAACCAATCATTTACTTTGGCTAGCACTAACCTTATTTATGGCAGCCAGAAGTATTACTTTAGGAGCGAAGATCGAGAAGTTTTCTATCAGGAAAAATTGCTCGTGAGTAGTAATACTATAGTCATTACAATTAATTTCCGTAGGTTTTCTTGTGGTGTAAGGCAGATGGCAGACGGCAGAAGGCAGAAGGTTTGAGCTTATCTGCTACAACTTCTTTTATCCATATGGTTTCTATTTGAAATGACTATAAATCCGATTGGTAAAAGTTACTTTCACCAGGAGGCAAAAACTTATTTAAGTCCCCCAAAGTTGGGGGATATAGGGGGCGATACATAAGTAACCTCTATAAACAGGATTTAGTATAAGTAGTACCCCTGTTAAGGTGAACAAAAATACTACCTCAGATTTATCAGGGTTTCGTGTTGGCGATCGCTTTTGGTGGCAGAGGTTAGTTGCCACCATTGTTAATCTTAAATTAAGCTACTTTCGCTTCATCCAAAAGGGCTTGAACCTTTTCGGTTGGTAGACGTGCGCCCAAACTGGTAACTAATTTTGCCGAGGCTAGAGAAGCCAGGTCTCCTGCCTCCGCGTAGCTCATGCCGTTAGTAATGCCGTATAAAAAAGCTCCCGCATACATATCTCCTGCACCAACGGTATCAATAGCCTTAACAGAAACAGGAGCGATCTCGATTAATTTTTCACCATTAAAGATAACCGAACCTGCTGCACCGCGGGTTATAGCAAATCTTTTGGCTAGAGTTTTTAGATGGTTGACCGCAACCTCAAAATCTTCGGTTTCAGCCATTAATAAGGCTTCACTTTCGTTGGCAAATAAGAAATCGACTCCCGAACCAATAATTTTTAGTAACTCCGATTTGAAAAATTTCACCATGTTCAAATCTGCCAAGGTAAAGGCTACTTTATTTCCCGCAGCTCGTGCAATTTCCCTAGCTTCAATCGCAGCCTGTAAACTACTTTCACCACTAACTAAATAGCCTTCTATATAAGTGTATTCAGCACTTTGGATTGCTTCTGGCACTAATTCTTGATTGCCAAACTCAGCAGAGATGCCCAAAAAAGTATTCATCGTGCGATCGGCATCGGGAGTTACAAACACCAAACATTTGCCCGTGACTCCCGCTCTAGCATCCTGGTTTTCTAGGTTTGTTGCAACACCACAGTTTAATAAATCTTGAGTATAAAATTTTCCTGGTTCGTCATCGGCAACCTTGCAAGAATAAAATGATTTACCACCAAACTGACTAATTGCTATGGCGGTATTCGCTGCTGAACCACCGCAGGAGCGTTTTTGAGCATATTCTACTAAATTGCCGACAATTTTATCCTGACTGCCTCGATCTAATAAGGTCATGACACCTTTGTCAATTCCCAGATCTTGCAGTACTTCGGCTGACACCTCGAACTCAATATCTAATAGGGCGTTACCAAGAGCGTACACATCGTATTTTGTCATAAACTATAGACCTTATCTAATATCAATATTTGCCAATCTTTAATGCGATTGGTCTTATGCAAGATACCATCATTTTTTACCTCTGCGTAACTAACAAAGCACAAATTTGCTCAACTTTTCCCAACCACAAATTTTAAAATTTTTAATACAGCAGCCTAATTTTAGGCAGAAGGCAGAATTTAACCCGTACCAGTTATGGTACGGGTCTAGAAAAGCGTCTATGGATAATGTTTAATTTAAATAAATTTAGACCTAATTAAAAGACAAAGTATAACGTCTATTGAAGTACTATACATCAACTATTTCTGCGGAATAAATTTCATAATCGCTACCATCCCAAGCTTCCCAGGAAACATAGTTACCTTCAATCTGAGGATTTAGTTCATTGTAAGTACTAGTACCCAACTCTATATTCTCAGTTCCAGCGTAAAGATATACATCCATGTCAGTGCTGCCGAATTCTTGTTCATAGACAACGAATCCTTGTTCGCTGACTTGGGCATTACGATCGTTGAGATTGTTGTCAGTTATTTGAGTAGTTTGACCTGTAATATTGTCATAACGATAGATTTCATAATCATTGCCATCCCAAGCTTCCCAAGTAACGTATTCTCCAGCTATTTGAGGATTCAGTTCGTCGTAGGTACTATCAGCCAGAGTAATAGTCTGACCGCTAGTTTCATCGTAAAAATTAATGTCGGTATCACCTAAAGCATACTCAAACTCATAGACCACATGACCAGATTGGGAAACTTTGGCATTAGTTTCTCTGTTGGTTTCAAAAGCGATCGCTATAGTCTGACCGTTAGTGATATCGTAACGATAAATATCAGTATCATCAGCAGACAATTCGGTCTCGTATGTTAGATAGTTTCCTGCTATTTGTGGGTTATATTCTGATTCAGTGCTATTGGCAACCTCAACAGTTGTGTCATTAGCGATATCGTAGAGATATACATCAAAATCGTTGGCAGCGTATTCCGATTCGTAAACTACGTAGTCATCGCTTAACTGAGGATTTAGCTCGTTACTAGTACTGTCAGCCACAACTGTAGTCTCACTGCTCAAAAAATCGTAATAAACTATGTCTCGATCGCCAGGACTAAATTCAAGTTCAAATGCAGTATTACCTAAATTAGAAATATCAGGATTAGTTTCATTAACCGTATCAAAAGCAATCTGACGCTCTTCTAGGAATGTATAGTAGTTTAAATCGATGTCGCCAGCAGCGTATTCATGTTCCCAAACTACATCACCAAATCCTGAAACCTGGGCATTGTAATCTTGAGAGCTGTTGTTGGTGATTTGAGTAATATTAACGTTATAAACCATAATAATGTTCGAGGGTAATCTAAATTAAGTATTTTTTGTGATATTACTATTTAGGTGACAACAGGAAAATATATGCATTTATGGTATTAAAAAAGTTCGATTTATTTGTTTTCTAGCTTTATACAGCATAACTTATAGATTTTTGCTTCACTTAATCAAAGCAATCACCGAGCTGTTAGACGATAGGCGGGCAAAATTATAGACAAGCAGCGATCGCGTATAAAATCTAAAATCTTGGCAGAGTCATCAGTATCGAGTTTTTGTGGGGAAGAAAGAGAGAGCGGGAAGATATAATTATCTAAACTAGTTAGGCAATCGCTATAATAATCAGCTTTTAATTTGTTCATCCCTTTATGTCATCATCTAATTTAGACTCTGTTAAAGATCGACAGCAAGAAGAATACTTAAATGAACTTCCCGATGAAGTAGAAATGTCTCTGTTCGATCATCTAGAAGAATTACGTTTGCGTATTTTCTATGCCTTAATTGCGGTGGCGATCGCAGCTATTGGCTGTTTTGTTTTTGTCAGACCTTTAGTCCGCATTCTAGAAGTACCCGCTCAAGGGGTTCAATTTTTGCAGTTGGCTCCAGGAGAATTTTTCTTTGTTTCGATTAAAGTAGCTGGCTACGGTGGCATGGTTTTGGCAAGTCCTTTTATTCTGTACCAGATTGTTCAATTTGTTTTGCCAGGATTAACTAGGCGAGAGCGTCGTTTACTTGCTCCTGTAATGTTTGGCTCAAGCATTTTATTCTTTGCTGGCTTATTTTTTGCTTATATTGCTCTAATTCCTGCTGCTTTAAATTTCTTCATTAGCTATGGTAGTGATGTGGTCGAGCAGTCTTGGTCGATTGACAGGTACTTTGAATTTGTCCTGCTGTTACTATTTAGTACAGGGTTGGCATTTCAGATTCCCGTAGTGCAGCTAATTTTGGGTTTTTTAGGCATTGTTTCTTCTGCTCAGATGTTTGCAGGGTGGCGTTATGTAGTGCTTGGCTCGGTGGTTATGGGCGCGATTTTGACCCCTTCTACCGATCCTCTAACGCAGTCTCTGTTGGCTGGAGCAGTCTTGGGTTTGTATTTTGGTGGCATTGGTGCCGTGAAGTTATTAGGCAAATAGCAATGTTATCAGCAACAAGTCTTATTGTGGCAACAGCGATCGCTTACTACCGAGCAAGTCTAATAACTTTGCGTTTAAACAGCTCAAAAACCAAATGAATTTCAATTTCTCCGATGTATTCGTCACGATTGCAACTAAAGAGCTTCAAACCTTAGTAGACTTTTACAGTCAGCTTTTACAAAAGCAACCCAGTGTTTATTCCCCTTCCGTGTATGCCGAATTTGAACTAGATCGGCTGCGTCTTGGTATTTTTCAACCCAAACTAGAAAGCCAACAAGAATTTAATAATCTTAGCGGGAGCCTGAGCTTGTGTATAGAAGTTGAGAATTTATCCCAGGCGATCGCTTGTTTAACCGATCTAGGTTATCCACCACCTGGAGAAATTATTGAAGCTTCCCACGGTAAAGAAATTTATGCTTACGATCCTGCCAACAATCGCTTGATCCTACATCAGTCTAAGAATTAATAGTTTGATGTTCAGGAGTATGAGGATTGTTGTGTCCCAAACAATTATCAGCTTTAAAATAGCATCTAGCAGATTTTGAAGTATCTCAAATCAGAATAATTTTCCCTAAAAAAACCAGAGACATACATCTCTGGTAATTATTAATAATTAGACTGGTTATTTTGCCTAATCAAACAATCAATATTCGACTATTCTTCTGCTGTTTGAGTTCCTTGTGCTTTTTGTTGTGTTTGCCCTGTTGCTTCTACTTCTGCTGTTTGAGTCTCTAGAAGCTCTGTACTCCCTTCTGTTTCTACAGGTTTAGCGGGTACAACTACAGAAATTACGGTACGCTCTGGATCGTCTAAAACAGTGATTCCTTGAGGTAGAACTATCTCTGATACGTGCATAATACTACCAACTTCAAAATTGGTCACATTAATTTCGATAGATTCGGGGATACTATCGGCAGAACAGCTAATATTTAGCTCAGTCATAATTTGCTCGACAATTCCTCCTTCTTGACTACCAGCAGCTTCCCCTACT
Organism: Pleurocapsales cyanobacterium LEGE 10410; assembly: GCA_015207195.1. Taxonomy (GTDB): domain Bacteria; phylum Cyanobacteriota; class Cyanobacteriia; order Cyanobacteriales; family Xenococcaceae; genus Waterburya. The sequence goes on along the minus strand of JADEXJ010000023.1, from coordinate 12,895 downwards.
AATTCGATAGGTACGACGATTTCTACTTGTTGATCGGCAGAAACCGTAAAAAAGCTGATGTGGTTGAGAGTTCTTTTCCAGGGATGAGCCTGTACTTCTCTAATCAAAGCCTTACCTTTCCAGGAAATATCTGGAACTTTAAGATCGACTAGAGTATTGTTGACTGCTGCTTCTCTCAACAGCATTTGCGCTTCTTTGGTAGGCATGGTCAAAGAAATCGAATTTGCTCCATCATGTCCATACAAAGCTACGGGAATCAAACCTTCACGACGTAATGCTCTGGGTTTGCTCCCTTCGGGTCTAGATTGACATTCTACTGATATGTTCATAGTAATTGATTAAATTGGCGGTGACTAAGATGTGAATATAGTTAAAAATGTTAGCTAGTTGGCACTGTTAAACCTCACTGGCTAACAAGCAGTTTAGGCTTCTTCTACGGGAACACCATCTGCATCGAGTAAAGCTCTTTTTGGACCGTGAATCGGATCTTCGACGATAATTGTCTGATCGCGACTTGGTCCGACAGAAACAATAGCAATCGGAACTTCCATTAACTCAGCCATAAACTTGAGGTAATTTAGGGCTGGCTTGGGTAGGTCCGATAGAGAACGACAGCTTGTAGTGGGTTCTTGCCATCCTGGGAGAGTTTTGTAAACTGGTTTACAGTTAGCAAACTGACTAGCATTAGTGGGAAAATGATGGCAGATCTTGCCCTCAATTTCATAGGCGACACAAACTTTGATTTCTTCTAGCTCATCTAGCACGTCTAATTTGGTAACTGCCAAACAGTCTAGACCGTTGATCCGAACCGCATAGCGTCCAATTACGCCATCAAACCAGCCACAGCGACGACGACGACCTGTAGTAGTACCAAATTCTGCCCCCACATCCCCCAACTGTTTTCCCACACTATCATTTAGCTCTGTAGGAAAAGGACCTTCGCCAACGCGTGTCGTGTAAGCTTTGGCAACGCCTATAACTCGATCTATAGTAGTTGGTCCTACTCCTGCACCAACACAAGCTCCTCCCGCAATGGGGTTAGAAGAAGTAACATAAGGATAAGTACCGTGATCTAGGTCTAGTAGAGTTCCTTGCGCTCCCTCAAACAGAATATTTTTTCTCTCTTTTACAGCTTGATAAATTTTTAGAGAGCTATCTACTACGTGAGGACGTAAATAATCAGCATATTTTAGATATTCTTCAATTACTTTCTCTGAATCTAGGGGAGGTAAATTATATAGTTTTTCTAAAATTACATTTTTATAGTTAATCGTCCAGCCAAGCTGCTTTTGTAGGTGTTCGGGGTTCATTAGATCTAGCACCCTGATGCCAGTTCGCTCTGACTTATCGGCATAAGTCGGACCAATTCCCCGACCAGTAGTGCCAATTTTGTACTCTCCACGGCTTTCCTCCGATGCCAGATCGATCTTGCGATGATAGGGCATGGTGATGTGAGCCGTTTGAGATATATGTAGATTGTCTACCGTCACTCCCAGAGCCTTTAGCTGCTCTATTTCTTCAATTAACACTTGAGGATCGATTACTGTCCCCGAACCAATAATACACTCGGTATTGGGATATAAAATCCCTGAGGGAATCAAGTGCAACTTAAAAGTTTGTCCAGCTACAACAACAGTATGCCCTGCGTTTACGCCACCTTGAGAGCGTACCACGACATCTGCCGAGCGACTGAGTAGATCGGTTATTTTTCCTTTTCCTTCGTCACCCCACTGGGCTCCGATCACGATAACATTAGCCAAGAGTTTATTTGGAAGCTAAAGTTTACACAAACTATTATTATGGTTATTTGCAGTACATAATGTCAACCGTTGTTAGCCAAAAAGTTAAGAAGAGAATGGAATTACTGCGACAAGTTAGAGTCATTGACCCTGTACAAAAAATAGATCGCTTAGCAGATGTGTCGATCGCCGAGGGAAAAATTCAGGCGATCGCCGACCAGATTACCGATTATCCTGCCCAAACCCAAATTATTTCGGGAGCAGGTTTGGTTCTGGGTACTGGACTTGTAGACTTGTATAGTCACAGCGGAGAGCCAGGAAATGAGGCTCGCGAAACTCTATTAGATTTAGCTCAGGCTGCTGCTGCGGGAGGCTTTACCCAGGTAGGAATTTTACCCGATACTGTTCCTAGTATTGATAATGCCGAAATTTTAGCTGCTCTGAATCAAAAAAGCCAAAGTCTAATCGCCAAAGGTCTGGATATATCTTTGCCTGACTTGAATTTTTGGGGTGCCTCTTATAACTCTAACAACCGACAGCTGAATGAGCTAGGGGAGTTGAAAGCAGACGTAATTGGTTTTACTGGTAATTACAGTTTGGGCAATCTCAATATCTTGAGGCAAGTATTAGAATACGTCCAATCCTGGCAAAAAACGGTAGCGATCGCCCTTAATCAAAATGAATTGACGGGTTCGGGAGTAGTTAGAGAGGGCAAGACTTCGATTCGCTTTGGTATGTCTGGTAATCCTGGTTTTTCTGAGGCAGCGATTATTGCTGCGGTATTAGAAATTGTGGCAGAAATTCCTACGAACGTACATATTATGCGCGTCTCTACCAAAAGAGGAGTCGAGTTAATTGCTGATGCCAAAGCCAGAGGTATTAGGGTAACTGCTAGTACGACCTGGATGCACCTTCTATGGGATAGTGAAGCGATCGCCAGCTACGAACCCAATTTACGACTCGAACCACCCCTAGGAGAATCAGCAGACCAAGCTGCTTTGATTGATGGTGTGAAACAGGGAATTATTGATGCGATCGCCATCGATCATCAAGCTTATACTTATGAAGAAAAAACCGTTCCCTTTGCCCTAGCACCACCAGGAGTCATTGGTTTAGAATTGGCTCTACCGCTTTTGTGGCAAAGATTTGTCAATACCAAGGAATGGTCGGCATTAGAATTGTGGCAAGCCTTGAGTCATGGTCCTGGTCAATGCTTACAACAGTCAGCCAAGGCGATCGCCCCCGAACAAGCTGCCGAACTGGTTCTATTTGATCCACAAACAACTTGGTCGGTCAATCGAAATAATCTCAAATCTCCCGCTGCCAATACCCCTTGGTACGAGCAACAAATCCCAGGGCAAGTAATCAAAATTTGGAACGGTAACTAATAAACAGAGGTCAAAATCGTTACCTGGCAACATTCTTGGCGAGCGTCTTTTTGGCTTCTGCTATCACTATCTACTAAAGCAATGTTACTTCCCAGAACAATTTGGGCATTGTAAGAAGGTAATTTCTACAATTGCGATCAATTGGATGTCTGACCAAGAAGCAACAGAAATCTTGTCACAGCAAAATTCTCTCTCAAGTCTGGTAGAAAAAATCTTAGCAGAAAACCAAAAATTAAAAACTGAATTTCAAGAATTAACTGAGCAAGAAGCCCTTCTTCGGCAAATTGCAGAAAACGTAAAAGAAGTTTTTTTTGTAATTTCCGCCCTTACAGACGAAATACTATACATCAGCCCTACATACGAGCAAGTTTGGGGACGCAGTTGCCAAAGTTTATATGAAGATCCCCAATCGTGGTTGTTGGCAATTCATCCAGAAGATTCATTAAAGGCGATCGCTACGATTGAAACTCAGTTTAGGACGGGAGATGATTTTGAAGAAGAATATCGTATCATTCGCCCCGATAAATCTATATGTTGGGTAAGGGTACGGGCATTTCCTGTCAGAGATCTGATGAATAAAGTCAATCGCTTTGTAGGGATTGCTGAAGATATTACCGATCGCAAAAAAACCGAAGTAGCTCTCAAAGAAAGTGAAGAGCAATTTCGCCTTACCTTTGAAATGTCTCTAATTGGCATTGTAATTAGTAATCTTAAGGGAAAATTCAAACAAGTTAATCAGGCTTTTTGTGATATTTTAGGCTACACCAAAGCCGAACTCTCAGAACTTTCGTTTGCCGAAATTAGTCATCCAGAAGATTGGAAGATACACCGCCAGGCAAAAGATAGATTGATTAAGGGTCAAGCATCAGACTTTCAAATTGAACAGCGTTTTATTGCTAAAGACGCTCGTGTAGTTGATACCCTACTCAAAGTAGTAGTCGTTTGTGATCTTGATGGCAACCCGTTGCAATTTAATAATGAGATTGTAGACATTACTCAACGTAAATACATGGAAAAGCAACTACTTCACGATGCGCTTCATGATACCCTTACGGGACTACCCAACCGAGCCTTATTTATCGATCGCCTACAACAACAGCTAAAAAAAAGCCAGAGTCAAAAGCATTATCTATTTGCCGTTCTATTTCTCGATGTAGATCGTTTTAAGGTCGTTAACGATAGCGTCGGTCATCTAGTAGGCGACAAACTATTAATTGAAATTGCCCGTCGTTTAGAAAAGTCGATCGCCCCTACGGATACAGTAGCTCGATTAGGAGGAGATGAGTTTACTATTTTACTGGAAAATATTGCTGGTAAATCTGAAGCTATTTTAGTTGCCGAAAGTATTTATCAAACCCTGACTTTTCCCTTCATAGTTGAAGGTTACGAACTATTTACCACCGCGAGTATTGGTATTGCTCTTTCCGATCAAGGATATGACAAACCAGAAGATATTTTACGTGATGCAGATTTGACTATGTATCGGGCGAAGGAGCAAGGCAAAGCACGTTATGAAATTTTTGATAATTCTTTACGCGATCGCGCTTTACAGAGATTAGAGTTGGAAACCAATCTTCGTAAGGCATTAGAGCGACAGGAATTTGAAGTATACTATCAACCGATTACTTCTCTGCAATTAGGTGTTTTATCTGGCTTTGAAGCATTAGCTAGATGGAAGCACCCTACTAAGGGTTATATTCAACCAGCGGATTTTATTCCTATTTGTGAAGAAACTGGTTTGATTATTCCGTTGGGTAACTGGTTACTCAAAGAAGCTTGTCAAGCTACACGAGATTGGCAGCTAAAGTATCCAGAACATCCAGCTATAAAAATCAGCGTCAATCTCTCGGCACAGCAATTTCGTACACCTCAATTAATTACAGAAGTCGAAAATGCTTTGACTGAAACTGGTTTGGCAGGAAAATTTCTTAAGCTGGAAATTACCGAAAGCGTTTTAATCAATAATTTGGAAACCGTCACCGAGATCATCTTAGAACTTAGAAAACAACAAATTCAGTTTAGTATTGATGACTTTGGTACGGGATATTCGTCTCTAAGCTATTTGCACACTTTTCCTGTCGATACAATCAAAATAGACCGTTCTTTCATTAGTCAGATGCAGGGAGACGGAGAAAATTCAGCAATTGTCAGAGCAATTGTGACCCTAGCTCATATGTTAAACATGGATGTTATTGCCGAAGGAATTGAAACTACTGCTCAATTAGCCCAACTCAAATTACTGCAATGTGAATACGGACAGGGGTTCTTTTTCTCTAAACCTCTTTCACGAGAACAAGCCGAAGCCTTAATTGCTAGTTCGCCACAATGGTAACTAAAGTCGTACAAAACTAGCTCAGGATAACTAAGTGAACTGCTCGTAAGTAAGAAGTAGAAAGTAGAAAATGTTCTAATACAAGTACGTATTGCTATGACTAATCACTAATCACTTATTATTTAATTTATGTCCTTCAATTGTTACCTCGTGTTCTCTCAGGCAGCGTAACCATCCATGAAGGCGACGAATAGCATCTTTGTTCTCTAGCAAGCCCGATTTTTGTTCTGTTTTGGTCAGTCTGACAAACTGTTTGTAACTAGGATAGTCTGGCGCAACCAGCGTGTCTTTTTGGTGCAGAATTAAAGGGTTAGTTTCGTCAGAAATATCGTGGTAGGTCACAGATAAATTATGTAGATCGACCTCCATAGTTGCCTGTAGAGTGGGATGGGCTTGAGTATCGAACTCTGGATAGACCAAATAAGTTATTTTGGGTTTATTGTAGTAAAGCTTGATGATATTGGCGTTTTCTAAACGGTAAAAATTACGACTGGCGCAGCCTTCGTATAGTCGTAGCAGAGGGGGAAGCTTTTCTAGTGCGCTGATATGAACCGCGATCGCCCCTTTGAGTTGTTTACCAATATTGCTGGCTTGACAGAGATTGGCAATTTTTTTCAGGTCTCCCACATTGATTAGCATCAGATCTGCTATGGTACAGGCTTGTTTATAGCTACCAAATAAAGCCTTGACATCAGCTTTAATTTCAGGAGAAAGTTTTCTAATAGTAGGACGACCACTAAATTTACCTAAGGCTAAATAAACCAAAAGATCTTGACGGCGTTTTTCAGCGATCGCCTCCCACTCATCCTGAATAGTAGCCCGCAGGATCAGTTTAAAAGCTCGTTGATAGCTCCGAAATTCAGCTTTGATAGCTTCTTCCGAACTCAGTTCTCCTTTAACTGGTAAACGACCTCTTTTGGTGTAAAAATCCATCAAGGGAGTTAGTAACTCTCGATAATCTTCAAAATTTCTAACCTGTGCTTGAATTCTAGGAGTACTCAGACTGGAATATAAACGAGAAGCACGAAAAGATTCTGCTTGGGCTTCGTGGCGAAACACGAGATAGATACCCAACCCCGCGGGAATAGATTCGACCTCCAATACCCGATCTATATATAGCTTGAGTTCTTCCTGTTCATAATATTTTTGAAACGTGTTGCGATTAGTTACTACTCCATCGCCATAAGCCACCAGACCACGACGGCGATCGTCTACTAATACCTGGGCTGAAACGATTAGCACCTTACGAGTTATTTGCCAGGCTTCAATCAAGGCTTGTCTTCTTTCAACTAGATCTTCGATGACGTTGATAATATAGCCCAAATTAACAATATCAGCAGGTTGGAGGTCAGTATCGGGACAATAATAGGGATCCCAACCCGAACTGGCATAACCAAGATTTTCAATGCGCTTGACATCTTCTCCATAACCGCAGCCATAATCGAAAAAAGTAGTTCCTTCTGTGAACAGATCCGCTTCAACCGCTATTCTGACAGGACGGGACAATTCTGAGCGTTTTAAAGCAGCCTTATGTCTTTCAATTAAAATAGTTTGCTTTTGAGCCACGGGAGAGTCCACGGGACAAGCAAGATGATGACCAACTAAAGTTATACCCTGCTGCAATAACAAACGAGTCCATTCTTGTAGCGTACCAATGTGACGCGAGTTATCTAACAGACCAAGAGCGACTTCTTCTCTGGTTAATTCGGCGAAGGTTTGATAAAGAGGATGGTCTGGGCTAATAAAAGTTTCTTTGCGATGAAGGATAGGAGGGTTATGGGAATTGTGATATTGTCTGACTGAGACTTGTTCGGTGGTCAGATCGACGACAATGCTTTGATGAAGCTGAGGATGAGGATCGCGCTCAAAGTCAGGATAATACAAATAAGAAATTTTAGGTCGGTCGGTAGCAAATTTAATAATAGTGGCGCAATCGAAATTAGCTACTAAATTTCTTGCCTGATCTTCGTAGTCTTGAAGAATCGGATCGAGACTTAGTAGAGCATTTCTATGAACATACAGAGCATTAGGTAAATGTTTACCTACAGTACTTTTGTTACAGCTAGAGACTATTGTGGAAAATTTTTCAAGAGTTACCATCTTTCAGTATCAGTCAATAGTAATTGGTGATCGATCATCAGTGTTAACCTGACGCATATCTTCTAACCCCTAATATTGTTAAGCTTATAGCTAGATTTCAAAGATGAAACTTTATCATATTGGTTTTAGCCAGTCAGATTTTGGTACGAATGCACCCCAAACAGTACTATTGTCTGGAGAGCCAGAGCGATCGCAATATATCGCTCAAACTTATTTACAGAACGTCAAACTGCTTTCACAATATAGAGGACTTTATAGTTATTTGGGCAATCTGCCCAGCGGTAAACCAATTTTGGTTGCTACTAGCGGAATGGGCGCACCTTCGTTAAGTATTGTAGTCAATGAATTAGTACAGGTGGGAATTAAACAGTTTATTCGAGTTGGTACTTGCGGTTCGATTCAGCCTTCTGTCTCAGTAGGAAGCATCGTGATATCTCAGGCAGCTTTGTGTCGTCAGGGAGCAGCTTTAGATATTGCTCCCCCAGAATATCCTGCTGTCGCCGATCCGTTTTTAACAGTAGCTTTAGTCAAAACTGCTCGTAAATTAAATATTCCTTATCATGTAGGTATTACTGCCTCCGTAGATACTTTTTATGAAGGTCAAGAAAGAATTGAATCTTCCGCTAATGCTCAACTTCAGCCCTGGTTAATAGGGATTACGTCTGCTTACCGTGCCTTAAATATTTTGAATTATGAAATGGAAGTAGGAACTCTATTCAAAATGGCTGGAGTATATAACTTTGCTGCTGCTTGCGTCTGTGCAGTCGTGGCTCAACGTACCGAAAGTGAGAGTATAGTCATTTCTGACAAAGATACTGCTGTTACACGAGCTATCGAGATTGCGATCGCAACTATCTCCAATACCATTTAAATTTGTGGTTATTCTGGATATTGCTCTGGCAACCAACCTACTCAACTCGCTAGTTTGTTGGCTGAATTTACCTAGTTCAAGATTGAGATGCTGGTTCGATTTCAGTTTTGGTAGATAATTTTTGAGTCATAGAGTTTTCAGCCATCGAACGTTTGGCGACTACCTCAACCTCTACTTTCAATCCTGGCTGGAGGTATTCTGGAGGTATGGGAAGTTTGCCAAGCTGCAAAGTAAATAAATTATTATTCTTGGCGATCGCTTCTGGAGGGATCGCCCCTTCATACTTGGTTTTGTAGACAGTGCTACTACCGCCAAAAATATTTTTGTTCTCAGATTTTTCCCCGACACGATATTTAATTGAAAAGTCTGTAGTAATTAGATTGGATTTCTCAGCCTCATCAAAGATATCTAACTCTAAGTTGGCTCCTTGTCCGAACAAGCCGTCTATAGTCAAATCGTCAACATCTTTGGTGCGAACGGCATTAAATACGAATAACTCGGTCAAGTTATCTCGCTTGACTGTTTGGGTTTCCAGCCACAAATCTTTGGGTAAAAAGATATTAACATCGTCCTCGCCTTTAAGAGCCAGAGTAATCTGCTTATCATCAAAATTTTCTACTGGTTGGGGAGCATCCCAAACTATCAGTACCGAATGTTCGTGGCGAGCTACCAATTCTTTATACTTATTGGCAATTTTTGAACCAGGAGCAAATAAAGCCGAAGCATTGTCCTTACTTTGCCAAATGTTCCGCGATAAAGTAAAACCCCTACCTTTTAATTCACTAATAGGCGCAGTAACTTCAGGATAATCTGGAGCAAGAGACTTATCTAGGTTGATTAAAGTCAGAGTTCCTATCTTGCCATCTCTACCTTTTCTTCCATCCCGTCCTTTTCTTCCAGAGTAACCATCGATACACTGAAATTCTTCTGTGGTGCAGCTATAGTTTGAGCTTCCAGGCTCGCCAAAGCAAGTTTCTTCATTCCAATAGGGGCGATCGCATTCACAACCCAATCCTCCTTCTCCTGCTTTTCCTGGCGCGCCTCCTTCCCCACCTACAGCAATCACATAAATCTGTTTCAAGTGTTCTTTGTTAGTAGTATAGACGGTTAAAGAGCCACCATTGCCACCAACTCCACCATCTCCACCGTCACCCCCATTACCTCCATCAGCACCACGCAAATTTGCGCCTACTGTTTCTGATTGTTCTTCACAAAAGGCATCATAACCCACAACTCCCTGTTGTCCTGCTTCGCCATCTCCCCCTGTTAGATCCAAAGTCATGGGTGAGCCATCGGCGAATACCGTTAAATTATCGCTGTTTCGACCATTTTTGCCTTGTACTCCTGTTTCTCCACTGTCACCAGCTTCACCCAGAGTTTCGGCATTTGCAGCTAGTACAGAAGAACAGAGCAGTGATTGAGATGTAGAGGTAGCAGTAATAAGTTGTGGAAAAGCTAAAATTGTGATGAACAATGACAGCTTACTAAAAAATCGTACTCGCATAGTCAATAAAAACTATTTTAATTGAATTTTAGTTATATTCGTTTTTCGTGTATCGCATAGTTTTCTGCTTTTGTCATTATTTTTTTAGATTTTATTTACAAAACTTAATATACGAAGCAGTATGATTAACTACCAAGTTAAAGATTTTTTGATGCTATTGAAGACAGCAAGCTCCATTGTCTCAAAATTAGTCTGTTAACTAATTTGAAATGGCTGTTGAAAATTAAAATGTCTTGCAAGGCTTTTTCTGTTTGGATTGCCTGACAAGTATTATATTTTTAAGTATAAAAACTAAAAATAAACATAAAATGCCCCACTGGTTCATCAGCTTATTGCTAATTTTATCTTTTTGGATTCATGGTTTTGCTATTAAATCTGTTGAAGCACTACCAAATAAAATTTCAGACTTAAGCGAACAGCAAATTACTCAGGGAGAAAAAACTGCTAAAAAAGCATTTCGTGCTGCTGAAAGAGGAGATTTTGCTCAAGCAGAAATCTATTGGACAGATTTGGTAAACAAGTTTCCTGATAATCCTGCTGTCTGGAGTAATCGTGGTAATGTTCGCATTGGTCAATACAAACTCACAGAAGCGATCGCCGACTTCAATCGTTCGATTGAAATTGCCCCCGAATACCCCGATGCCTATTTGAATCGAGGTATTGCTTATGAGGGCAAAAAGCTGTGGGAACGTGCGATTTCCGATTATAATCATGTGTTAGAAATAAGTCCTCAAGATCCAGTAGCTTTAAACAATCGAGGAAATGCCAAAGCAGGACAGCAGAAATGGCAAGATGCTTTAAAAGATTATCAAAAAGCTGCCAACATCGCTCCGACTTTTCCGATAGCGCGAGGTAACGCTTCTTTAATACAGTATCAACTGGGCGATCGCACCGAAGCTATTCGTAATATGCGTAACCTAGTTCGTAAATATCCCATGTATTCAGATATGCGAGCTGCATTGGCAGCAGCTTTATGGGTAGAAGGACAGCAGGGTGAAGCGGAAAGCAATTGGGTTGCAGCGGTCGGTCTAGATAATCGCTATCAAGATTTAGACTGGATTGAAAATATTCGTCGTTGGCCCCCATTAATGGTCAAAGCGCTAGAAAGATTTCTCAACCTCGGTTAGAGCGTATCACTGATGACAAAAGTGAGACCGCCAACTGAGAGATAAAACAAGCACAACAAAAGAAAACTTGATAAGCAAACGCTATGCTGTTAAAAGCAAGCAGTAGGACAAAATCAAAGACTTACATTTATCAAAAACAAATTTTAAGATATATGACTAATTCATCTCAAACCTCTCCTCTGTCATTTAATCAGGCGATCGCAGCTACCCAATCTTTGATGAATGAAATCAATACTAACAAATTGAGCGAAGACGAGATTGAACAAAGAATCTCCTCTATCTTGACTAGCAAAGATAGTGCCAGAGGCTTTTTCGCAACCTATCTTACCAGTAATATGTCTTTAGCCGATTATCCTTCTTCAGGAGTAATCAACGGATTAAAGTCTTCTGCCAAAGTAGTCAGTCAACTATTAGTTAAAAACTTAGCTATGTCTTCAGCTATGGTTGTTACACATATTCGTAATAGCGATCAAAGTAATGTTGAGGGTTCACAAAAAGTTTGTCGGCGCACCAGCGACTTGATTCAAAAAATTAATTTAGAATCAGTTAAAAACGAACTGCAAAAACTGCAAAATACTATCATTACAGAAAAAGGCTTTTATCAAGACTTCTTAGAACGTTGGGGTTATGATGCCGAACAAAGAACAGCAATCCAAAAAGCGATCGTTAATACCTTAATCTAAAATAATTTAGAAAGTTTGTATATAGAAGTAAAACTATTAGTATTTTTGTTTACACTGCACCAGGAACCGTATCTACTTCAAATTTATAGCCAACACCTCGTACAGTCTGAATAAAAGAAGGCTCAGAAGAATCTATCTCAATTTTCTTACGTATTTGACCTATATGAACATCAACGACTCGTTGATCTCCTACATAATCATAGTCCCAAACATTTTGAATTAATTCATCTCTTCTCCATACTCTTCCTGGGCGGGTAGCCAAAAAGTGTAATAGATCAAATTCCAAAGCAGTCAATAAGATCAAGTCATCGTTTATTTTTACTTCTCTACGAACAGGATCTATAACCATATTACTAAATACCAAAGGTTGTTTTTCCGATGTCGTAACTGTTCTCTGTCTCTTCAAAATTGCTTTTACCCGATACTCTAATTCTTGAAGATCGAAGGGTTTGGTTAAGTAATCGTCTGCCCCTTTTAAAAATCCTTCTTTCTTATCGGCAGCATCAGCTCTGCTGGTAAGCATTAATATAAATACATCTGTATGTTGCTGCATCTCTTCGCACAAGTTGTAACCTAAAGCATCTGGAAGATTAACATCAAGTATCACTAAATCAGGACTAAACTGTTCAAAAATTTTTAACGCAGTTTGTCCATCTTCAGCAGACTCTAGCACATAGTTTTTCTGACTGAGAAAACGAAATATTAAATTGCGAATTGCTGGATCGTCATCTACGACTAATATTTTTGCTGAAGCAGTGTGCATAATTTTACCCAGTAAACTAGAAGTTAAGTTGAAAAATTGCTATGAAAGACAACAGAGATCTATATTTTTATATTCAGCCTTTTAGACAATTATCGATGCATAATCAAATAATGCCAACAACACAGATCACCTTTGCTAGTGCCTATTCTCTCAAAAAAATAGGCACTAAAAAAATCTCACCTTTATTAAATATTTAATAAAGGTGAGATTTTAACCATATTTTATATGATTTTTTGTGTGTATCAAAGCTAAACCTGGCACTGAGCTATTTTCCCAGGAGGCGACCCTCCAAGTATCTTCGCCGCGGTCGCGTTTCACTGTCGAGTTCGGGATGGAGTCGAAGTGGTTCCACGACGCTCATAGCACCAGGAAAAACTGCTGGGGCTCG
>JADEXJ010000203.1 GCA_015207195.1 Pleurocapsales cyanobacterium LEGE 10410 | reverse complement strand
GATAGTAACGGAACAGAAAACAACGCTGGACGTATAATTAATATTATTTAACTTAAGTTGTTTGAGATTTAACTGTGTATATAAGTGAACTTGTACGTCGAGTTTTGCCCGACTGAACGTATAATTAAGGGAAATTAGTACCATTATCGACCAAAAAACTTAGCGTATAATTACGCGCCCATGCCATCTATATCTGAAGTTGCCGAAAATACAAAAGACTCGATTAATTATCGAGATAATTTCGCGCAGTTTCTCGTCGAATCAGAACGAAGTGCTTACACAATTAAAAACTATCTCTGCGACTTAGATGGTTTTGCCCTGTGGTTGAAATCAAAGGGCAACAAAAAATTTACTCCCGAATCGATTACGCCAACTGACTTACGGGAATACAAACACTATTTAGACGAGACATTACAATTAAAGCCCAAAACCATTAATCGTAAGCTCTCCAGTCTTCGTAGCTTCCTCAATTGGGCGGGAATTGAAGGCTATTTTCCAGACAATCGTTTGCCTCACATTCCCCAACCGATAAAAGAACAAACTTCAGCCCCCAAATGGTTAGATAGACTATCTCAATACGATCTGTATCGCATTGTTGAAAAAGGTAGAAAAACTAGAGACATCGCGATCGTTAAATTACTACTCAACACGGGATTGAGAGTTTCCGAACTTTGCGCTCTAACCTGGAAAGATCTCAAAATTACTGCCAAAAAAGGACGCTTGAGCGTCAATCACGGCAAAGGTGCAAAAAGAAGAATCGTTCCTCTCAACAAAGATGCGCGGTCTGTCTTAGTAGAACTGGGATATCACAAAAACAAAGATTCTGACCGACGGGTGTTTATCGGTCAAAGAGGAGCAATGACTCCCAGAGGGATTGAAAGCACCCTTAAAAAATATGTCAAACAAACCGATTTAGAAGGAGTCTCGCCCCATCAACTCCGACACACATTTTGTAAAAATCTCATCGATGCAGGAGTTAGTTTAGAGAAAGTCGCTACTCTAGCAGGACATGACAATCTAGAAACCACCCGTCGTTACTGCACTCCCAGCGATCGAGATTTAGCAGCAGCCGTAGAACTAATTGGAGAGGAAGATTAATACTGTAAAAAGATGCCCGTACAATTTCTTACGAAAGCCGAACGAGAACGCCTCCAATCTTTTCCCAACGAAATAACCTTTAACGAACTAACCACTTTTTTCACTCTCAAGCAAAAGGATTTAAACCTCACCAAAAAACGCAGTGGCGACCATAATTTATTAGGATTTGCCCTACAACTAGGAACGCTGAAATTTCTCGGTTTCATTCCCGATAACTTTCCCCAATTACCATCAGATGTCATTGAATATGTCGCCCAACAGCTAAATGTTTCAGCCTCAGTTCTAAGTCTTTATGGAGAACGCTCTCAAACTAGAACCAATCAACTTCAAGAAATCCAGGATTACTTGGGCTGGAGCAAACCCACCGAGAAAGACTACCAAAACTTAGCAGTGGTTATTACAAAGAGCAATGGAACACGACCGACCCTTGCTCCTACTACAGCTACTCATTAAAAAGCTAGAAACCTCTAAGATTGTGCGACCAGGACTGACAGTTTTAGAGCGAATGGTCGCTACAGCCCGTAATTCCGCTTGGATAGAAACCTACAACTGCTTACAGCCGATTTTATCGCCAAATAACTCCTCTTTTCTCGATAAGCTTTTAGAATTAGATTCAGAGAGCGGACGAATTACCCTGAGTTGGCTGCGGACTGGTGCAGTGAGTAATTCTCCCAAAGCCATTAAGAATGCTTTAGCGAAATTAGATTTTTTGAATCAACATCATGTAACAGAATGGGATGTCAGCGTTCTTAATCCCAATCGTTTGAAGTTTTTAGCCAAATTAGGCAAAAAATCTACTCCTCAAGCTCTGTCTCGTACTCCTGAGACTCGTCGCTACTCCATACTCATTGCCTTTTGCTGTCACGGTTATACCGAAATTACCGACGAAGTAATTGACTTGTATATCAATACCCTGGCTCATATTCATGCTCGTGCGAAGAGAGATCGGGATGAATTTCAACGCCGTGTGGCTCAATCGGTCAATCAAAAACTCAAGCTATTCAACAAAATCGGTCAGGTAATTTTGAATGAAGATATCAAAGATGAGGAATTGAGAAGCCGTATCTACGACCAGATAACTCCAGAAGAATTACTGGCTTCTGTTACTGAATGTCAATCTTTGGTTCGCTCTCATGGCAATGATTACTACGATTTCTTGGCTCTGCGTTATGGCTATATCCGCCAATTTGCCCCAACTTTTTTAATCAGTTTTCATTTCCATTCCAACCATCAATTGGATGGATTGCTCGAAGCAATCGCCTTACTGCGTAATTTAGATGCTACTAAAAAACGGAAAGTCTCAGAAACCACCTCTATTAAGTTCGTTCCCTCGAAATGGAAAGACTATGTAGTCAATGAAGAAGGTAAAATCGTTCGCAAATATTACGAACTATGCGCCCTGTGGCAATTAAGAGGTGCTTTACGTTCGGGTAATGTTTGGCTCAAACATAGTCGCAAATATGCCAACCCCGAAAGCTATCTAATCCCTCAAGCACAATGGGCGAGTCTTAAATCGGAAGTCTGCCAGTTAGTACAGGTCAGCGAATCGGGAATTCATACTGTTGAAGCCAAGATTAAAGAGTTAGAAAGACTGTTATTAGAGTTTGACACTTCTTTTCTGGACAACGAACAGGTACGCATTGAGAAAGATAAATTAGTGGTTACTCCTTTAAGTGCCGAATCCGTTTCACCCAGTACCAGGCAGTTACGCCAACAGATTCGAGAACGATTGCCTTGGATTGAACTAACAGAACTCTTGATTGAAATTGATAATTTAACGGGATTTACTCAAGCTATCATCAGTGCAGCCGATTCGGAAGCTCGTACTCCCGAACTTCAACGATATTTATATGCTGCCATTATCGCTCAGGCTTGTAACATTGGCTTGGAGAGAATGGCACGATTGGCTAATCTTTCTTATCTTCAGCTTGCTTGGTGCAACAATTGGTATCTTCGAGAATTCACTCTCAAAGCTGCTAACACTAAGATTGTTAACTTTCAGTATCATCTCCCCCTCAGTCAAATCTGGGGCGGTGGAACTCTTTCTTCTTCTGACGGACAGCGATTTCCCGTCTCGGTAAAAAACCGTATGGCTGTATCTCTACCTCGTTATTTCGGTTACGGACATGGGGTGAGTTTTTACAGTTGGACGAGCGACCAGTTTTCTCAATATGGCAGTAAGCCTACTATTTCTACCCTGCGCGACTCCACTTATGTTCTGGATGAGATCCTCGATAATGAAACGGAATTGCCCATCATGGAACACACTACCGATACGGCAGGATATACAGAATTAGTGTTTGCCATGTTCGATTTACTGGGCTTACAGTTTTCCCCTCGAATCAAGGATTTGGGCGGTCAAAGACTATATCGCGCCTCACGCAATTCTGAATATCAGCATATAGAATCTCTACTCTCTGGCGTGATTAAAACCGATAAAATTCTGGCTCGATGGGATGATATGCTGCGGGTAGCTGGCTCGTTAAAGTTAGGCTGGGTAACGGCTTCGTTGTTTCTCAACAAGTTAAAATCTTTTCCCCAACAGAATGATTTGGCTAGTTCATTCGCCGAATATGGACGCATGATTAAAACCATTTTTATTTTGCGCTATTTGATGAGTCAGCCCTATCGTCGAAAAATCAACAATCAACTTAATAGGCGGAAATAGAAGGTTCGTGCGACGAAGTGCAGCCTGTCGCTAAAACCTTTCTCCAGTATGCTTTTCAGTATCTCAATTACTCTGACCAACTCGACCCCATTTTTCGGCTCATTAATAAGTTTTCCAAATGTATCTCGTTCACAGCATTTGACAGTTAGATTTTAATCTGTATTCATTATGAACTTTGAATCAGATCGCTACCTCTTCTCCTATGCTAAATTTCAGCAACAAACGGGAGATAAATGGTTAAATCAAATTGGGATACAGAAGAACTCATAGAAAATTGGACGCTATTACCCCAAGAGTTAGAACTGACCAAGAAAAAAGTAGGTGGCAATCAAATAGGCTTTGCGCTTCTACTCAAGCACTTTCAACTGTTCGCCTCTTTTCCCGAAGATAAATCCTCCATCTCTCAAGCTGTTATTTCCTACATCGCTTCGCAGGTTAATCTCCCAGAAAATTCCTACTCCGATTACGATTGGCAGGGACGTTCGGCAAAAGTCTATCGGGTTGAAATTCGCCGTTTATTCAATTTTAAAGTAGCTTCAGTCCAAGATTCAGAGAAGATGGTAACTTGGCTCATTAACGAAATATTACCCGACGAGCAAAAGAACGAAGCTATTACAGAGCTTGTCTATCAAAGGTTTAGGGAATTACAGTTAGAGCCACTAACAAAATCTCAAGTAGAACGCTTAATCAAAAGCGCAGTTGCTAAATATGAAGCTGATTTTGCAGAGCAGACTCTAAATAAACTCACCCCAGAGATGACCGAACAAATTAATGTTCTCCTCTCTACGGAAGAAACGGAAAGTGATGGATCTATTGAGCAGTCGGGAAAAAAGAGCAAAATGTCAGATTTTGCTTTCCTCAAAACCGACCCTGGTACAGTGGGATTGGGCAGCTTCTTGACTGAAATAGAAAAGCTCAAACGCATTCGTGCTGTTGGCTTGCCAACTAATTTGTTTGAGGGCAAATCGCCCAAACTGGTCAAAACCTATCGTCATCGGGCAGCTACAGAAACTCCTTATCTTCTCAGACAACATCCCCCCGCCATTCGCTACACCCTAATGGCAGCCTTTTGTATCCAACGCAGCCAAGAGATTACAGATAGTCTAATTGAGATACTGACAACTATCATCAAGCGCATTGATAACCGAGCCGAAAAACGCATTAACCAAGAATTAATTGAGGAGTTTAAGAAGGTTTCAGGCAAAACCAACTTACTGTATCGGATTGCCGAAGTATCCATCGCCGAACCATCTGGAGTTATCGAACAGGTTATTTTCCCTGTGGTATCGCTCAAGACTCTCAAGGACTTGGTTGCCGAATACAAAGGAACGGGTTTGGCTTACAAGCGCAGAGTTCATAATGTCATACGAGCCTCCTTTGCCAATCATTACCGTCGCATGATTCCTCAACTATTAGAGGTGCTGGAATTTCGGTCTAATAACGACCTACATCGCCCTGTCATTGAAGCTCTGGAGTTATTGAAGAAATATGCCCACAGCAAAACCAGATATTACGATTCAACGGAAGAGATACCCATCGATGGGGTATTAAAAGCTGGAGCCAAAGAAATCCTCATGGAAACAGACTCGGATGGGAACGAACGAATCAATCGCATCAACTATGAAATCTGCGTTCTTAAAGCCCTCAGAGAAAGACTGTGTTGTAAGGAAATTTGGGTCGTCGGTGCTAACCGCTATCGTAATCCCGATGATGACTTGCCTACAGATTTTGAAACCAAGCGTCAGATTTACTATCAGGCTTTAACTCTTCCTGAAGATGTAGAAACTTTTATCGAAAGTTTACAGCAACAAATGGAGAAGGGGTTAGAGAAATTAGACAAGGGAATGCCTAGAAATAAAGGTGTAACCATTGGAGGCAAGGGAAATAAAGGCTTAATCAGACTCAGCCCCTTTGATGCTTTAGCAGACCCGATGAATCTCAGACAGTTAAAGGGAGAAATCAACCGTCTCTGGCATAAAACTAGCCTCTTGGACATTCTCAAAGAGACTGACTTGAGGGTGGACTTTACCCGTAAGTTTAAGAGTATGGGTACAAGAGAAATACTGGACAGAGAAACATTACAGAAAAGATTGCTACTCTGTCTGTTTGGCATGGGGACGAATACGGGATTGAAGAGAATCAATACAGGAATAGATGGGGAAAACTATGAAGATTTAATCTATGTCCGCCGTAGATATATCCACAAAGACCAGTTACGCAGTGCCATAGCCGAAATAGTCAATGCCACCTTTGAGATTCGTTTGCCTCATATCTGGGGCGAAGGAACTACTACTTGTGCTAGCGATAGCAAGCATTTTGGGGCTTGGGAACAAAACCTGATAACTCAGTATCATCTCCGTTATGGCGGACGGGGAGTAATGATTTACTGGCACGTGGAGAAGAATTCTACCTGTATCTATTCTCAGCTTAAAACCTGCTCTAGCAGTGAAGTCTCCGCGATGATTAACGGGGTTTTAAAGCACTGCACCAGTATGGAAGTTAAGAAGAATTATGTGGACAGTCATGGTCAAAGCGAAGTGGCTTTTGCCTTTACGCACCTGTTGGGTTTCCAGTTAATGCCCAGGCTAAAAAGGATCAAGGTACAGAAACTCTATCGCCCTCATGCTGGTCAAGCAGATGCTTATCCCAATCTAGAACCTGTAATGACTCGTCCGATTAACTGGGACTTAATTCGGCAGCAGTACGACCAAATGGTTAAGTACGCTACAGCATTGAGGCTGGGAACGGCAGAAACCGAAGCCATACTCAAACGATTCAGTAAGAATCCCTTCAAACATCCTACTTATCTAGCTTTGATGGAACTAGGCAGGGTCATTAAAACTATTTTCCTCTGTCAGTATCTCGATTCGGAAGCTATACGTCGAGAGATTAATGAGGGTTTGAATGTGGTAGAGAGATGGAATGGGGTTAACAATTTTATCTTCTACGGTAAAGGTGGTGAGTTTGCCTCCAATCGCCTTGAGAGTCAGGAATTATCAGTGTTATCTTTACATTTGTTACAAATTTGTTTGGTGTATGTGAACACCTTAATGATTCAGAGCGTACTGGCACAGGATCATTGGCAGAAAAGATTGACAGCGAGAGATTTACAGGCGATTACCCCCTTGATTTTTAGTCATGTGAATCCTTATGGGTTGTTCAAACTGGATATGAAGGAGAGGATAGAAAGGTTATCGCAACCATTGGTAGCTTAGAAATGAAAATACTCGATGACTGTATAGAATTTATTCAACAGTCATTGGTCCTTCAATGAGAATACCTTCTGGGTTAATAGTATTGCGAATAAAAGCACTTTCCAAAGTACCCAGTCTAGATCCTTCAGTGTCAGCATTTTCCAAGTTAACTCCCATCATTTCAACACCAGTAAGATTTGCCTTTTTCAAGTTAGTTCCGCTTAAATTAGCTCCGCTTAGACTGCCCCCGTTACTTGCATTAGTATGGCTTAGGTTAGCTCCACTTAAATTGCTCCAACTTAAATCGGCTCTACTTAAGTTAGCTCTGCATAGGTTAATTCCGCTTAATTCGGCTTTAGTAAGATTTACTCCGCTAAGGTCTATTCCAGCAAAATTTCTTTCTCCATCAGCATATCTTCTGAGTAATTCTTCAGCAGTCATGGTTTTTTATAGGACTTACGCATTGACAGAAACAGAGAGTTATGGGGTTAACAAGCAAAAGCTTGAGGAAGATTTTCAGTAATAAACTGGCGGATGACAGGAACAAACAACTGTCTTGACACTTGATAAAGGTTATCAATCAAACCTTCAACTCGCATAGTTTGTAATTGACTGAAGGCTTGCAAGGCACAGAATAAATGAGTTCTAATGCCCGATTCTGTTCGTACTTGGAATCGTTCAACGTTGCACACTTGTTTAATAACTCGATGAAAACTTTCGATTTGCCAATGAGTATCATGAACAGTGCGAAATTTTTGACGGTTAATTTTTCCCCATTCATCTTCTTCTGGTTGGTACATGATGTAGTGACGAACCTCGTTTTTGAAGCTCTGGCAAAACACTTTGACCCAACCAAACTCTTTGAGATAGACCATCAATCCTGATTCAGGAATGTCCAACTCTTGTATTTGTAAGAATTGACCTTTTTGCTGTGACACTCGGCGATTATTAGCGATAGCAAAGAGAAAACCCACTTTCTCGTTTCTGAGAAACTTCAGGTTTTCCACACTAGAATACCAACTATCTCCTGTTCCCCAACTTAATTTAATTCCCCAAGCTTGGACTTCTTGAATCATTTCACGAAAATAGTCATTTTTAGTTTTTCCCTCTCGTTTATCATAAAGACGAAAATTGATAGGATACGACACACCTAATACATCGGTATAATACAAGGTGATTAAATTAATACCTTTGACACTTTTCTTATGTTTTCCCGACCAAAAATAATCAATTAGTGTACTTTTTTTTGGATTACTATAAGGTTTGTCTAAGACACTATCATCTACGCTGACAGTGCCGTCCTCCAAAATTAGTTCATCTTTTACTTCATTAAATAAATCTTGTGGGGTGTAATTTTCTCTCAGCAAAAATCGGTTTACGCTATCATGACTGATGTCTTTCATAATTTCAGACAAGCGAACACAGCTAGTATATTTTG
Organism: Pleurocapsales cyanobacterium LEGE 10410; assembly: GCA_015207195.1. Classification (GTDB taxonomy): domain Bacteria; phylum Cyanobacteriota; class Cyanobacteriia; order Cyanobacteriales; family Xenococcaceae; genus Waterburya. The sequence continues at coordinate 1,290 of JADEXJ010000203.1, read as the reverse complement.
GCTCGGCTAGTAAAAATAGAATGTACAGTGAGCGATTGCACTTTGCTGTTGAGGGTTTAGACTGTTCTCTCAAAACTGATTTAAAGTAATGGGCAACATAAATATCATACCGCCAACATATTTCCTTATTACTGTCAATGCGTAACTTCTATTTTATTGAGTTAATTTTTTTGTTTCTCTCTAATTTAATCCATCCAAAAATTCTCAAATCTTTGTGGTGACATCTGAGTATACCGGACCGTGTGGTGAATGTTTTTATGCCCTAAATAATCCTGAATCGCTCTGGTATCATGTCCTTGAGCAGCAAGATAGTAACCGCAGGCGTGGCGTAGTTGATGGGGATGAACCTGAAAGGGAATACCAGCTAGTTCTCCTGCTCTGGCTATGATATGGCGGATTGAGCGAGTTGAGAGAGGAGCTTTGCGTTCGGAGACAAAAACATAGCTCGTATCGGCATAATCTCTCTGGATTTGGCGTAAGGCTCTCAGTTCGGGAGAACGTAGAGGATGAATGCTGTCTCGACCATTCTTGACCCGATGTACCTCAATATAACCATCTGCTAAATCTATTTGTGTCCATTTGAGAGCTACTAATTCAGCCGTTCTCAAGCCGTGACGGAACATCAGTAAAATAATGCCTCCATCCCTGATGCCATGACGACCTACTTTTTTAGCAGCACGAATCATCGCTTTAACCTCTGGCGATCGCAGGTATTTTCTTTCTCTAGTTAATGGTTTTTTCGGTGGGGGAGAAAACTTTGCCGAAAACGGAAGTTGGGGGGTTGTTTGTAGCATGGGTTAAATCCTCATGCTGATGTTTATGTCTTCATGATACTTTGCCTAGAATGAAACTAACTAGGCAAAGTTAACATTTGTATTTCTTATCAGTCAAAGCAAAAAATGGTATAAAAAATCACAATTTTTCTGAGGCTGCACTTCGTCGCACGAACCTTCTATTTCCGCCTAATAAAGGAGAAAGATTACACGATTTACGCCGATTTCTCTTTTTTGCTCATCAAGGAACTATCAGAAAGCGATATGAGGACGATTTGAGCAATCAAGCTAGCTGCTTGAATCTGGTCACTAATGCAGTGGTAACTTGGAACACCATTTATATGGAAGCTGCTATCGAGCAACTGCGAAGCGAAGGTTATCAAATTAGCGATGAGGATATTAGTCGTCTCTCACCCACTCGCTACAGACATATAAATCCCTACGGAAAATATCAGTTTGATATTGAGACGGAATCAAAGAGAACAAAATTGCGACCTCTGCGTAAACCATCAAAAAC
>JADEXJ010000202.1 GCA_015207195.1 Pleurocapsales cyanobacterium LEGE 10410 | reverse complement strand
GCAGGTTTGATGTCTCTATGAATAATATCTTTATTATGGAGGAATTGAATTTCATTTGCTACATCTCGCACATAATTAATGATATCTTCAGAGTTTAGTTTTTGAGCTCTGGTGACACTCCATAAATCTCCTTTCTCACAGTACTCCAACACAAGAAAAAATCTCCCGTCTTGAGTAAAATTTGTCATGTACCCCACGATATGCTCTCTGTGAAACCTGGATACTGTTTGAATCTCCCGTAATATTGACTTTTGCTGGGACAAATCAGCGCTTTTGAATTCTTTTATTGCTACCAACTTTTCTGAACGGTCCTCTTTCGCTAAAAAAACTTTCCCAAAAGCTCCTTCACCCAAACCCTTGATATACTTATATGTATTATTATAAACTGCAGTCATCTAATTTGGGTCAGTATTTAGTTTCCTGAACATCCAATTTACAAATAGCAGCATTTCATAAGCCTCTTCCGGTTTCCGGCGATCTTCATCGCCATGGCTAAAGATATTTCGAATGCCAGACATCATACCCATGGCCAGTTTCTGATACCCATCCCGAATTGTAGCGATGTTTTGCTCACTTTTAGTAGCAATCGTTATTGCAGGGCTTTGCGGATTAAATACCTGCCCCATCAAACTTGAACCGATTGAAGAATTCCCGCTCAATCTTTGAACTTTTACTTCATACTTTTCACAAGCTTTCCGCACAGCTTCATTAAAATGTCCATCCTTAAACTTTTGAAGTGGATCACTGCGTATTTCCTCAACCAAATGATGACTCTCCAATCTCTCTACAAGATCTTTAGGTGGCACCTGAATTTCAGGTAAATCAGGGTTGAGTTCGAGGACTGCAAGCTCATCATCGAGGTTTAGCCCTAATTTTTTCAAACAATCACGAATCTCTTCAATTTCTTCCGGCTTGATTGGATTTCTTACATAATCACTTCTTCTATAAAGTTCACCTTGCTGAAGAACTTTTCTGAGAATTGTATAAGGAATTTTTTGGTGTTGCTGATAAACTTTACTGAACCCTTTATACAACCGTTTCTTCTTCGGTAACTTTTTACTTCCAAGATATTTGTGTACACCGCTTTCTTTAAAAATATTTTCAAATGAGTTTGCTGTTTTCCTATAGGTAGAAAGAGGAAGAAATGACTCGATTATTTCAACCAATCGATTCAGTTGATTTCGTTTATCTGCAGTAAGAGATCGGTAAGCCGCCATAAGATATTAATTTAATTATCAGCCATACTGAGGATATACTTTTCCTTCTACCGGATTATCAGGATAATCTGGATGACCCTCCTTTAAATCTGCCCAATCCCAGGCATCTATGACTGCATCCCCATCACAGTCCTCATAGTGACACATTTCCATCATGTCACCATTTCTATTTACTTCAGTACGATATTCACTTTCTTTATATGCTCTTTCACAATGTAAACACCACAAATACCCCGATTCAGTTTTACCAAACATAGCTTCTCTTTCTGATTTGCTCATAGATACTAATTTTAGTTACGGTTTTGATTAAACAACACCCTCAAGAATTCTTTCCCCCTTTTCGCATACTCAGCACAAATGGAATCTGCTAAATCTCGAATTTCTTTGTCTCCTTTAAATTCATACATATATGCAACTAAGTCTTTGATATCAGATTCCTGAAAATCCGGAGTGAATTCTTTAAGCATAGTCATTAATATTTCGCCTATATGCTTTGCAGTAGCCTCTGCTCGGCTATAATTCTTTAGACGATTTAATTCTTCCAAAAAGAAAGGAACATTGAAATCATGGTTTACATAGGGTGCTGATGCCTTTACTAATAGGTCAATCCCATCGTCCAATCGATCAAAATACTTCATGAACTTTGACAGGTTTGACAACACTTTTTCCTTTTCTTTCAAATCTGATCCTTCAACTCGATCATGAATCCTTTGCCATAATTGAAAAATTTTTGGCCTTAAATCCTCACGTTGTTTTCCTTTGATTTGGTCATTTACTTCCCAAAAGAAATTTGGCACGCGACTCATTTCCTCTGAACGACCTTTTTCAATAATCAGGTTAATTAATTCTCCTTTCTCAATTTCTTCAATGCCCCATAAATAATAGGCGGCTATATGATTTACGGTAGTTTTATAATCGAATTGACCAAGTTTAGCATTTGTGCTTATTGATCTTTTGTAATGGGGAAGCATTAATTCATATATCTCTTCATTTCTGGCCGGATAGTCCCATAAGTAACCACCCATAAATGCTTTCCACACTTTTTCCTCAAGCTCAATAAATTCTTTTACTTTACCTTGTGTCCAATCCTTATCCAGGTAATTGAATTGAGGGAAATAAAATCCGATCAGAATAAATGCATCAATAATTTTTTTGTCCAGAGCTTTCTCATACAACTCTTTTAATTCTTCATCCCATCTGAATCCTTCATGGTCTTCACCATAGTGTACCCGAGCATATCTCAATGAATAATTGATAAGTGCCATTAGCACTTTACCACCTTTCGAGTTCAATGTATAAGTCGGGTAATCCATAATTGATTCATCAATATCATCAACAGGCTCTAACTCAGGCACAATCTTCAGAAGAACTTTCTTAGCAATAGGTAAATATTCCTTATCAAATGCATTACTGTCCTTTTTTGTCCCCTCAGTAATCAATCGGCCAGTTTGATGAATGATAAGCTCCTTGTCCATTCCCAGCCTATCACCTTCAACAATTAGCTCATTATTTTTGAAAGACTCTGTGCTTATATAAGCATAAATGAAATTCAGCAACTCTTCCCAATCGAAAGTATTTTTATCCTCCCAACCTTTCTGGAATCCTAATAAAAAATTATACACACAGAAGTATGGTGCTTCGATAAGTAACTGTAACTCATTTGTAAAAGAGGATGGTTTTTGTGCAACTGCACTCATTATTGAGTTCCCAAACCCATCATAAGTTGCATCATCAATATCCCAGCCAGGCTTGAAGTTCTCTATTTCCTTTAGCAACTGGATCATACCCATATCGATAATTTCCTCGGGAGTAAATGGAGATACTGATCCAACTCGTGTTTTGACTTCACCTAAGGTTTCATAATGTTCGGATTCAATTCCTCTTTCCACAGAAAGCTCTTCATATTTTTTAGAAAAATCAGTGACCTCCTTTAATGCGGAATACCATTGTAATTGCCAATATTTTGTATCATCCTCTCCAGGGTTTACTCTTTCTCCTTGTGGTCCTTTATTAATAATCTTCTTTAATAAAATTTTCTCTTGTTCGTCAAACTCTTCACAATTTTCACGGAGTAGATAGAATATTTCTTTACTTAAAAGTGAATCTGAAAAATACCTTGCTTCATCTTCGTTTTTAACAAGTTCCCAAAACACTTCTCTGTTTTTCTTCCATGTTTTTGAAAGAACATAAAAAAGAATACGCTTGAAAATAGGGTGGGGATATTCATTGCTCAGGAATTTCTCATTTAATTCAGAGAAGGCTTCTCCATTTTCTGTACACTTTATTCGTATTATTTCCATGAGGAGATGAACATGAATCAGTTTCGTTTCATCTCTCATTATTTCACCCTCTTTCAATTTGTGCAGTGAGGTACACCAAATGATAGAATGATCGGTAAATAATCTTCTTGTGAAGTACTCAATTGCATCTGGTACGATTGCAATGTCAGGTGATTCACCTTTCACCTTTTTTGTTATCTGATCTGCTAATTCTTGTTCATCAAGTTTTTGAAAATCGTGAATGACAACAGTAGTGGCATTCGCTAAATCAGTATCTGGGTCAGGGTCATAGGACACTTTTAAATTCCGATTCTCAATATCAAACCTCAGGAAAAATTTACTGGATAAGTTTTTTTCTACAACCTGGCCGTAAAGCATTTCCCGAAGATTATCGGCGAGCTTATAAATAATCTTTGGAGAAAGCTCTTTTCCAATAAGTTCTAAGAGCTCATTTTCAATAAGTGTATGCCGTAACCAATACAGGTCAATGAGGGGTTTGAACTTCTTTTCTGTATATCCCGAATAAGGTCTGTCAAAATTTTCTTCCTTGAGGTCAAATATATGGGTGAGAATTATCTCTGCTTTTTCAAAATCCTCGCTAGTGGCATTTCTATTTAAAAATTTTGGCAATAGATCTTCACTAATCGCATGACTCGAAAAACTATTCCTAAATGAACTACTTAGCCAAACATTCACGTACTTCAGCAGTTCTTTTGATACCATGCTATTCGGCAAGTTAGAAACAATTTTTATGATGTCATGCCAAACGTGAGGATTGTCGACTTTTGTTTCCGACACATCTTTCACCACTTCAAGAATTTCTTCAATCTTCATTTAAATCCTCCCCAATTCGCTTTGACAATCTTTCTAATAATTGAAGAGGGGGCCAATTTGGAAAAGAATAACCTCCATCATCATGTTTTTTGGGCCCCGGAACATTTGAAGAGTTGAAAAATCCTGACCGCTTAAAAACATCAAACCAAAAAGGTGTGCTCACATTTTTAAAAACATATCTGTAATAAGCTTCATCTTCATTCATCAAGCTTATAACAAATTGAACTTGGGCACTTGAGGGTCTATCCTCCAACAAAATAATATCAATTAGGTTTACATTAGATAAATAAGATGGAGGGGGATCTTTAATGTTTAGAGCTTCGGATTTATTCTCTCTTTCTTCTAATTCGAGTTCCTTTTCTTCTTTTTTCTTCAAATAATCCAAATAGTTGGGTAGTTCTTGAATTAAATAAATTCCCCATAGCCTCTCATAATCATATACATATTCTAGCCCTACCTTTTCAAAATCAGCTTCTAACTGTTCATGCAACTTAACTTTTTCATTTTTACTAACACTAAAGTCTCTATAGTTAAGTGTAGTAAAATAGCATCTTTTAACTTCTTGATTATTTTTTAGATGATTTAATAGACATAGTAGATTTACAGTATCTCGAAAACTATCCTTACCATGATTAGGTGCCTCACAATTTAAATTTCTTTTTGAAGCTGCAATTAGAATGTCATCTGTGATCGGTATTTTGATGGAGTGATTGTGAAAAATATCATCTAGTTGATCAATTCTGTTTTGGGCTTCTTTCTCAAATTCATCAGGTTGTATGTAAGATTTAAATGCAGAGTTATTCCCAAATATCCCATCATTTACTCTATAATACTTTGAGAATTCCCCCTTAATTTCTTTGACTTTATTCGCTTTATTTCGATTCCATTCATTTAAAATATTTTCAGATAAAAGAACTCTCACATGCCCATTACGAATCCAAAAAAGTAACTCATCAAACTTATTGCCCGGTTCTAAAGGCTGAGCTAACAATTGAAGCCAAACATCGGTATCTAATGATATGTATATCATCTACTACTCATACTTTGTTTTTACTAAACCGGCTCATTCACAAAACTCTCTTCATAATCCTTCCGGCTGAGTACTGTGTCGTAAAGCCCCACTTCTTCGCCTTCGTGTTTGTTGATGCCCGTGTATTCCAGGCTGGCATCTTCGTAGCGTTTGAATTTGTACACGGCATCGTTCATGAGCTTGCCGTTAAATACCCCGAGGCTAACCAGCAGTTCAAAATCTTTTACGGTAAGCCCTGTTACTTTCTTGAATAATCCAGGTTCAAGTTGTGTAATCACATCTTTCAACGTCCTCTCCCGGTAATCTGTTAAATACATGAACACCGGTATTCGAGTGGCAAATTTGATCAGCTTGTCCTGTATCTGTTTGCGAAGGCTTCGATACTCTTTCTCTTCTTTGGTTAACTCTTTCTTCTCCTTTTTGGTCAGGTCTTTTTCATTTGCCTTCTCCTTCGTCTTTTTTATTGACTCGGCCTTGTTGATAATCGTCTCAATTTCCTGATTCAGTGACCGAAACCCCTCAATGCTCATCAGTGCATCCAGAGCTTTTTGGTTGTCCATCAGGCGGCGAAGTGTCGAATTATCGACGTTAACCAGCAGTGCACTTTCCCATTTTCTGGCAAGGAGTGTGGACGTGGTTCCGCTCATCGCGATGTCAAGAACTCCGGCCGCATCGATCTGCTTCATCGCACTGCCATCGTAGGCAAGGATGGGCAGGAAGTTGATGAACTCTGCCACTTTCTTTTCCGGATTGGATTCAGATACATCCAGCTGACAACTGTAGGATGCAATCTGACTCAACGCGCGGTTGGGTGCAAAGTCAAACACATAGCACTCTTTTTTAATGATCTCTTCTTTATTGGGAGACTTGCCATCAGAATTGCGGATTACCCACGGTGATTGAACCCGAAATGCCGCCTGAAAATAGGTTTCCGGACTGGAAGAGTTTCTTAGCATGAATATTCCGGTCCACGGCCTTACCGTAACACCGGTGGTTAACTTTCCACAGGAGAGAGTAATGGTTTTTGATTCCAGTGGATGTGGATCATCCATCGATTCTAAAACCGGCGGTAAAGCATCTAATCCAATTCCAGCTTTTGATCCGGCTGCTACATTGATGTTATAGTCGTGATAAAACGTGTTTTGACGCTCCATCAACAGGTTTTTCATAGCATGGCAAGAAGCCACACTTGGCAGAAACCAAAAGGTATGATTCAGCACATTCAATAAAGGGGCATGAGAAAAGGGCAAGGGAGGTTTTTTAGCTCCCATCTTCAGATCATCCACGCTTGTTTCCGCAAAGGAGCCTCTGATTAAGTTCAGCCATTTTTGTACGTGCTCTTTGTGGGCAAATTCGGCTTCTTCACCTTCCCCTTTGGCCGTGAAGAATGTATTCAGATCAAATTCATCATATTCTCCTCCACGGGCTATTTCACGTATGGAATCGGGCAATTGATAGGTCATCATCACCATTCGGGGCAGTGAAGCATACGGATTGTCATTACCGGTCCATTCCTCTTTTGCTTTTTGCTCGTCCGAATAGGTCCAGTTGTAAATCTCTTCTTCGATAAATTCCCCGGAGTTGATGGCCCGGAACGGCGTACCGGAAAGATAGAGATAGGCATCCGTGGTAATGGGCATGATCTCCTCATCGAAATAGTCCATCCCTTCACCTACACCAAACTCCTGCTCTTTTTTATCCTCGGCCTCAAACAGCTCTTTGGCATTTTCCCGCCAGGCACCAAAGTGATATTCATCAAAAATAACTCCATCCCAATGAGTCGCATGAACCCACTCGTTTTTGGGTTTGATGCCGCCGGCTGAATTCTTTCCTAAATAATCCTGAAAGGACCCAAAGCAGACAAAGGGTTTATCCGGATCAATATCTTCATAACTGTTTTCATTTCTGGAGATAAACTGCCATCCCTCAAAATCGATATGAGTCATCAAATCTTCTTCCCAGGCACTTTCAACGGCAGGCTTAAACGTGAGAACGAGTACTCTTTTCCAGCCCATCTTTTTTGCCAATTGATAACTGGCAAAGGTTTTGCCAAAACGCATTTTACAATTCCATAGAAAGTGCGGAATCTTACCGGTTTTCTCCCTGGTATTATTTTTAAAGTAATGCATGGTTTTGTTGACGGCCTCTTCCTGCTCGGGCCGCATGGAAAAGGTGTGAATACGCTCTCTCTCAAACTCCTGATACGTCCTCACTGCCTCCACGGCAATCCGTACTTGTTCAACAGAACACGCAAACCATTCTCCATCCGGATTTCTGAATCTATTTTTGCGAAGATAGTGGTGCACCTCCCGATCAGTGAAAGTACTCCCGTCTTTCCGCATGGCCGACTCTTCGAGTACAATGGTGTATGGATCTTCCCCCGGCCTCAGCGTGGGATATTGCTGGGCTACCCGCTTTCTTGCATCGATATTGGTGAATCCAACTTTTAGCAGTCCTTTGTATTGAGGATTGCTATCCGTGTAGGCGTATATGGTTGGTTTGGAATCGGGGCGGCCTGGGAAGAATTCTATACTCATCGTCTTATTCCATTATTCGAACTAAAGAAGTCATAAAATTCCATTCTTCTTGAGTTATTTTATATTTTTTAATTAGGTCTTCGTCTGTCCATGCTTTTGAAAAATTTTGAATAGGTACAAAAGAGTATCTTTTCTGTGTAATGTGTTGAGTACTCTTCGCAAGTAAAATCATGAACCTTAAAAAGACTGTCTTCATATAAGTCTTGACATTTTTCGCTTCTGTTTCATTTTCAAATGGCCCAACCATTAAGTATGTCTCCGTACATACTGTTAATGGTTTACCAATAAGTGGTGTACTCAATATCAAATGAGGATAAGTATCATCTCCTGGGCTAGCATATGGAACATAAATTTTCCATTTATTTATCGCATCTAGATTTTTTTCAATTTGTTCCCTACTTACATAACCACTTTTGCCATTTCGATATAACTCAATTTTATATCTAGAGCTTCTTTCTTTTTTAAATTTTTTGAAATTTGTTGCAAACCCAAATGGTTTTCTAGGGCTAACCAACTCATTAAAAGTTTTTTCTTCAAATCCCTGGACCTTTCTTAATATGCTTATGGATTCGTTATATCTAATGAATATATCCAAACCTTTTTCTATAAGAGGCCTTGTAACCGGTTCTCCTATTACATCTCCCCTATGAGTAATTACTTTACAATCACCTTCAAATTCTTTTTCCCATAAGAAGTAGCAGACGCCACCTCTAATATTTTGCCCAGGAAAACAATCAGATGTATCAGGAAAATCATGTAATTCTGATATCCTATTGTCACTTAACATATTATTTCTAAACTCATTTAACCCTTTACCACCGTTATACCATCTTGCTGGGATAATCATACTTAAATATCTTGGGTTTAATTTCTTAGCTTGTTCAACAAACTTGTGGTATATCGGGCTTGCACTTTTTTGGGCACCACCATCGCTAAGTTGATAAGGTGGATTTCCAACAATGACATCAAATCTCATATCAAACAGTTCCTCATGGTTTTCAGTGTGAATAAATTGGTATGCGTGGGTTTCCAGGCTTTCGTCCCGGTCGTACTCACTTTTGCTCGCACCGCAATAGGTACACTTTCCATTTTTCCATGTGTGTTCAATGCGGTCATATAAAATATTTCCTTCTTCCGTATCAAACTCCGTGCATACGGAGTATTTACCGTTGGCATATTTGCTGCAATAGACGCTTCGACGGGAAAGCATGGAGGTCAGCTCCGTAATGGCGATTCCAAATAATTGATTCTTAAAAATGTGATTGACGCGTTCCTGTTGGTCGGGAAATTCCTCTTCCAGTCCTTTCGTCAATCGTTTGGCAATTTCCCGTAAAAACACCCCGCTTTTGTTTACCGGGTCCAAGAAGGTGGCATTTTTATCCCTCCACAACTCTTCCGGCAGCATGTCCAGCATATCATTCACCAGCCGTGGCGGTGTGAACACCTCATCGTTACTAAGGTTCGCCAGACAGCTTAATACATCAGGATTGTAATTGATCTTTTCACTCAGGCTAAGCATGATCGGCCAGTTTCAGGAAATGGGTTAAAGGATATTCTCTAAATGGCTGGGGGATATAGGCAGCACTACCTTCATCAGAAAATAGATTCATTTCATTACTTGAATGAGTTGAAAGCAAATAGGAAAGTTTAAAATCTCTTCTTTTGATCATACTCCCATTTACGGCAGACCACTCAGCAAAAACAATGGGTTCATCACCATTATCTACTGTTTTTAAAGTAAGGGCGTCCCCATGAATTATATTTTTACTTAAAATAAACTTCGCACTGGCCAGGCACTCTTCTTTATAT
>JADEXJ010000201.1 GCA_015207195.1 Pleurocapsales cyanobacterium LEGE 10410 | reverse complement strand
TCTTGAGAAAGTCATCGATACTTTATGTGAAGGTCTCAACTTTTTCAACTCGGTTCCTGAACAGCTTCAATCCATGACTTACTTCCCTCATCTAAGAATTACGTTTTAGAACGCAAATTGGTATTACTTTTTGTTACTTGACTTTAGGAATGCTTTTTCTTTATCAAGGTCTATATGGTATATTTGTTCGTTTGGAAATAGGATCTTTATTTTCTATTGCCTACGGAATTTTGCTTTTATCGATTAACAGGATTGGTCTGTGTTTCTTCGCTCGTAACTTTAAGAAATTGAATTATGAAAACAAACTAATTGAATGGGAAATAAACAATGAAAAAATTGTCGATCGTATGATTAATTTATATGAATCAACATATAGCTGGGAGTTAATTCGGGGAGTCGTAGATACTCCTAAAGGATTTCTACTTTATCCCCAACAGCATCTATTTTATTGGTTGCCAAAAAGTAAATTTTCCAGCGAAGAGGATATTGCTCACTTTGCTTTTATTGCCAAAAACAATGTGAAAAACTGGCAGCAGATTAAATAGTCAGTAACTTAGCAAATCTTGCAAAGCAAGTTATCAAAAACAATCGCAGTATTTCTAAACAACAAAAAAGACGAGCTTTTACACCCGCCTTGATGTTAATTATGTAGTCTTATTTCAACTCCTAACTTATAAGTCCTATCCTGGTTCTTCTTCGTATTCGGGAGCTTTTTGCTTTTCGGGAATGTTTATCGGTGGAGGATTGTAAGGTTCTGGTTTGATGTCATCGTCCCAGACATCTTCGCTCGCCACCTCGTCATATTCGTATTCCTTTACTGGCGGAGCTTCATATACAGGTGCATCGTATACTTCTCCAGCATCTTCCCAATTGTTTTCTTCGTATTCTTCTTCGTAAGGAATTGCTTGTGCTTGCTGTCTCATAGGAGGTGGAGCAACCCGCTCTTCTTGCCACTGATCTTCATCCCAACGATCTTCCATTACAGGTTCTCTAGTATCTACAGTGGAGATTGGTGGACGAACTGTCTCTCCCGTACCAAGTTGTTTTCCTGCATCAATAGTTTGAGGATAGTAACCGACATCATCTTTTTCCCAAGGAGGACGACCAATACCCAAACGCTCTAAAAGTCCGACAGAGATTTGCTGAATGCGTTCTTCCGAGCCTTCAAAAACAATTAGGCGGTTTGGTCCACTACTTACTACTTCTTCAATAGATAATTCATAGGTACTAATAAACTGTTCGGGAATTTGCGGTATTCCTAAAGAAGCAATCACAATAGAGCTTACTGCTCCGTTTTCTGCATCAAACTGGAAATCTCTTACTTTGCCTAAAGGTTCTCCTGCTTCGGTGATTACTTCACAATTGATTAACTTACTGTATATCTCAATCTCAATATCTTCAATCACGTTTTCATCGTCTACTAGGATGACATCTCCAGTTTGACGAATACTATCGAGATACATGTATTTTGGTATTCCAGAAACCGAAAGTAAGTTATCTCGTAGTCCTAAAGCTACTACTTCTCTGCGGTCTATATCCACCAAAACATCTTTTACTACCCCCAATCTTTTACCGCTGTTGCGAGCGATTACTTGAGTATTGATAAATTCAGAACGTAAATGTATGTTTTCAATTGTCATTTTGTTGTTTAGTTAATGTAAGCTGCTGCTTGCACCTGCTGTTAATACTATCAATCTAGTAATTTTTTAAAAAATTAAGATAGTTGAGCCTCGGTTTTAAAATGTCTCAAAAGCTATCAAAGTTATCATTGTACAGTTATTAAAATATATTTCATAAATTTCTTTAAGATCATTCTAGCTAATCCCGCAGCATTTGACTTATTGGAGCATGAATCTTGTTCTTTGGCAAGAAGATGGGCTGAATTAGTTGAACTGTATATCAGTCGAAGGTTTGAGTGCCGTCACAAATTTTTATGAAGTTTTATCGCAAGACAGAGTGGCAATCAAAGCAACAGCTGGTTAATTGAGTCTTAGAAGTTGCTTTTGTTTTAGGCAAATGTTATTCAATCTTCACAGATGGGTACTTTAATAGTATTGCTGTCTGAGTAGCCTTGTAGAGTGCATGAACCATATATATTCTGTTAATACAGAAACGTTTTTAAGTGACACATTGTCCAATGTATTGAGTCAGCTATCTCACTTTCAGGAGCATAGTTGTCTACAGGTTGTTCACAATTCCACGATTTTCTTCATTCATTTTAATGAGGGAAAACTAATTTATGCCACCAATTCTTTAGCCCCTTTTGAAAGGCTAGAACGCCATTTGCGTCGTCTTGGCAATCAAAATTCCCAGCTTGATAGTTCTATTATTAAGCAACCACGTCTTAAATTTGAGAATGGTTTAGAGTCTTATATTCAATTGCCCTCAGATTATCAAGGCATTATTTGGTTGTCGGAACAAGGTTATTTAGATCCGCAAGAAGCTGTAACTTTGCTGAGAAGAATTACCAGAGAAGTGTTTGAATCCTTTTTGTGTTTATCGGATGCTTTTCAGTTCAAATTTGTACCCAAAACTGAACAAATGACAGAATTGTGTCGATTTGATTTTAAAGCTTATGTGGGGCAATGCCAAAAAAGATTGGAAGCTTGGCAAGCTTTCTCCGAAAAAATCTGGTCTTCTTATCAACGTCCTTATTTAGTTACAGAAAAAACTCAGGCAATTAGGAATTTTACGGCAGAACAAAATCGAACTATTTGTAAGTTACTTAAAGGTTTGAACTTTCGTCAGATTAGCGCAATTTTAGATCGTGACGAACTTATAATAGCTAAAATTTTGTATCCCTCTATATTAGATAACACCATAGTAGTAAGAGATCCTAAGCCACCTTTTGATCGTCTACCCAAGCTAGTTCTGACAGAAAATATTTTTGACCTTACTCTTCAAACCTCTGAATTGGATTGGCGCGGAGAAGATAGTGGTTTTCAATTTAACTTCCACAGTCAGGAGACTGCTCATTCGTTAGAAAGTACTTGGAAAGTTGCCTGTGTAGATAACAATCCCTTGACTCATCTTAATTTGACCAGTTATCTCCAACAGGACTTGTTCATTACCTTGACTATACAGGATGCGCTGGATGCTTTTGCCAAGTTAATTGAATTTCAACCACATATAATTTTGTTGGGTACAAACATGGCGAACCTTGACGGCTCTGAATTGTGTACCTTGCTAAGAAATCACAATGATTTTAAAGTAGTCCCGATAGTTATGCTTGATGAGGTATCTCAGTCAGTTAGTCAAAACAAACTCAAGCGTATGGGAGCAACTGACAGCTTGACTAAACCATTAAAGCGCACAGAGTTACTTGATATGATTTGGAAGTATTTACCGTAGAAACAATCATTGTAACAATACTTGCTTGTTTAATAATTGTTGAAAACTATCTTTACTGGGAAGGGAAGTTTGTGCGCCATTTTTGGTCACGGCTAAAGCACCTCCAACCGTTCCCCACTGTACTGCTTCTCGAAGAGACTTACCTGATGCCAAAGCAACCGCTAAAGCCCCATTGAAAGCATCCCCAGCAGCTACCGTATCTACTACAGACACAGGAATAGGTTTGATCCAAAAATCATTTGTGCGATCGCTACAAAAAGAGCCACGATCGCCTAAAGTAATAATGACATTTTTAACTCCCATTTGATGCAAAAAAGATGCTGCTTGCCTAGCGGTAGTGACACCGTCAACCGTAAAACCAACTAACTGGCTGGCTTCTATTTCGTTGGGCGTGATGATATCTATTAAGCTGTATAGTTCTTCAGGCAAATCGGCATTAACTGGCGCGGGGTCGAGGATTAGCAGGCAATCATGAGCTTTTGCCTCTCTAGCTGCTTTTAGCACCGTAGCAGTCGGGATACCTAGCTCTAGAAGTGCAATTTTAGCTTGAGGAAGCAAAGTCTTGAACTGTTGTATTTCTTGTTCCCTGACTAAATTGTTAGCCCCACCAGCACAGGCAATCGTGTTTGCTCCCAGTTTGTCTACCACGATCGAGGCGACCCCCGTATAGGTATGAGGATTGACGGTGATACTGCTAGTATTTACTCCTGCCGTTTGTAGACTTTTAATTAACGTTTGACCAAAGCTATCATCGCCAATTTGTCCCACTAAACTTACGGGTGTACCTAATTTGGCTATGGCAACAGCTTGATTTGCAGCTTTTCCTCCAGCAGCAGAAAAAAAGCGATCGCCAATTACTGTTTCCCCCTTCGTAGGTAAATGAGGAACTTCTACAACTAAGTCTAAATTAATACTGCCAAAGACAACTATGGTCATTGTGTTTTATATCTAAATACTGAACTGTTAATTTGTTTTTTTTATTGATGATTTTATTTAGCGGGTCTTTTACTAATTATCTACTACAGTTAAGAGTGAAACAAAAGATACGCCTCATCTTCTCAATGTTAGTTGGTCTGCTGTAATCATATTTAAGATATGGGATAATGCCACTACTTTGAAACCCCTCCTTACCCCGAACTCAAATCAGTCAGGTTAGATAATATGAAAGTCTCTATATGTATCATTACTTACAAACGTCCAGAAGGATTAAGACGTTTACTCCGAAGTCTTAACCAGTTAAGTTTTACTCAAGTAGAACAACCAGATATAGAAGTAGTGGTTGTAGATAACGATACCTCTGGTGTTGCAGCTAAAATATGCGCAGAGATTGAGACTGATTTTCAATGGTCGCTTAAAAACAACGTAGCAGCTCAAAAGGGTATTACTTATGCTCGGAATAAATCAATTGCCTGTGCTTCAGATAATACTGACTTTATTGTAATGATCGACGATGATGAAATACCAGAAGCATCATGGTTAGATAATTTATTATTCATACAACAAAAATATTCTGCCGATACAGTAACAGGTCCAGTTTTACCTCACTTTCAAGGATCTAGTGTTCCTGATTGGATAGTCGAAGGAAAATTCTTTGATTGTCCACGGTATCAGACAGGAGCAAAAAGACATGTGGCTTTCACGGGCAATGTTCTAATTCGTGCAGTTATCTTGCGACAGCTGCAACCAGTTTTTGATAATCGCTTTGCTTTGACTGGTGGAGAAGATTCTCATCTTTTTATGCGACTTGATAAAGCAGGATATAAAATTATCTGGGCAGATGAAGCGATCGCCTGGGAGTGGATTCCTGCATCTCGTACCAATAGACATTGGATTCTTCAGCGGGGTTATCGCACTTGGGGAACTCATAGTTTGGTAGAAAAAGAACTATATCCTTCAATAAAAACACAGACTATTCGGATAATTAAAGGGCTGGGATTGATTGGTCTTGGTCTGATTAAGTTGATTTCTTCTCTAATATCCTCCGAGCCAGCTACAACCAAATCTTTACTGTGGATCTATCGGGGAACAGGAACCTTGGCGGGTTTGTTTGGCATTTCCTATCAAGAATACAAGAATACTCACGGCGATTTGAGCGTAAATCGCTAGCGCATCAAAAAAGTGTTGGGGTTTAGTTGGGGGATGGCGTAGCTGTGAACCATTCTAAAATAACCTTCCAGATTGGTTTATAAATGCGACACCCTGATAGGTTTGGCACATAATCTTTCATATCATAGTCACCACATACCCAAGCTTGAGGATTATCTAAATCTGCCTGACTCTCTTTATATTTACCTTTGGCATCTGCTTTTAAACTATCGCCACGCCAGATATTAGTGACATAGAGAGAAATTAATCTAATGTTACCAAAGGTAGTCGCGTAATAACGTTTTCCTCCAGGGCTGTTGTTTGGTAGGCTAAAAATCTCTTCGTAGGTATCAGTATTAAAAGAATTATTTTTAATCCAGTCAGCTTTGGTTTGCGGTTCTTGTGCTGGATTAATCGTGCCAGCATTCTGTTGATAAAATTCTGTAGCTACCTGACGGGGAAGCGGATTACCAAATTCTTTTCTAAGAGTTTCCAGGGAGGTTTTTCCCATAACCTCATGATTTCCTACGGCGGGAAAAAGGGGAGCGTGTTGGATTATTTCTCCTCCTTGATAAGTGGTTGTAGTACCATCACGCTCTAGTTCATAGCTAGCTTTTCCTTGTAAGCCAGGAAAAAACGCCCCGCCACGGCGATCGTCAAACCATTCTGAAGCGCGGTCTGGAATATTGACTAAATCTCCTGGTAAGAAAACCGCATCTACCTGACCGACAGTTGGGGTAATTTTTGCCAGATTAGCAGCCGTCATCGGCATTAGTTGATGATCGGAGGTCAATAAAATTTTTAGTGACTGGTCTGCCGTAGGTTGGCTGGCTAGGGTAAACACCTTACTCTCAATAGCTTGCTGATTCTGAAAACTTACAGCTTGATAAGGTACTCTTTGATTGGGAGTTAAACCTTTGACAATGGCTTCGTGTCGCCAAATATTTCTAGGAGTAGGGCGAGTGGGAGGATTGTCTATTTGAGAATCTGCATCCTCGCGCGTTCGACTTAATTTACTGGTGGTCGCCGTAACTTTTTGTTCTAACTGCTCACCATATTTAACTAAATGGCGATCGCCTTCAAATTCGGTAAACCAGACTACATTTATGCTGGTTTCAGTAGGTAATTGTAGAAAAGGATCGCTTAATAGCGAATTGTTTTGGGCAGTCTTTGTCAACTTTTCTTGGGCAGAAGTCATGGACAAATAATTAATAGCGATTAGCGCAACAATTGTCAGACTCATCAACACTAGTTTAGCAATTTTCATTAACCAAATTAACTACTTAAACTCACTTACAGAACCATTTTATCCAAATCGAACCAGGTCTATCGGGCTATTTGTACTCCCTAGATCTAGTCTCTAGATTTAGAGCGACTATTATCTTTAATTCAGGTGTATCTCAAACACAAACTTAGATACATAATAGCTTTTAAGGGTATTTGAAAATTGCAATTGTCAAGCTGATTTAACAAATTAAGAAATCTATATGTAGTTACTAAGTTGCGGTTAATGCAAGTTTGGCAACCAAGGCAAGACACCTTGAAATGTGTCGAAGGTATGGCTTTGCTATTCTCAGTTGTCCTGAAAACCTGACCTTACCAACACTGTAGCTACTAAATACTAAACTTTAAAAACCAAACAAATTGGCGTTTTATAAGAGATTATGACATTTGATTTTTAATAGTTTGATGAAGCAAACCTCATATCTAGATATTTTCAACTAAACGTGTTTATAATAGTAAATAAGAAAAAAGTAATTCTACTAGGTTATTCAACCAAAAACATTTTCGAGCTATTAGAATAATTGCTGATATAGAGGCATTTCTAGCTGTTATAGGTCGCCTGTGAATTATGGATTTTTGTGTGTTTTGTGGTATCCTTCTTTTAATATCCCACCCTTGACAAACAAGTAGTGGGATTTTTTATTTTTATAGCCGAACACCTGAGCGGAAACTGGGCGACAATCAGGATATTCTGGAATATTTAAAGGCTAAAAGCTGATAGCGAGAAATCGCTAGAGTTGAGCTAAATCTTGGATAGAAGATTGTCAATACTGACCTTTAAATACTTTAGTAGCGGGTCCAGTCATATAAACTCGATTATCCGCTGCCGACCAATTTATCTGTAAACATCCTCCTGGTAATTCCACCTTACAGGAGCGATCGCATTTGTTGTTTAAAACCCCAGCCACCACCGCAGCACAGGCACCAGTACCGCAGGCGAGGGTAATTCCTGCCCCTCTTTCCCAAACCCGCATTTTGATATAGTCTGAGCTGACAACCTCGATAAACTCCGTATTAATCCGTTGGGGAAAGACCGAATGATGTTCAAATAACGGACCGATTTGCTCTAGGGCGATCGCCTCGCAGTCTTCAACGAAGGTAATACAGTGAGGATTTCCCATGCTGACGGCAGTAACCGACCAGGTGCGATCGCCCACTTCTAAAGATTGAGCGACAACTTTACTATCTTTTGAATTGAGGGTAGTCGGGATCTTCTCGGCTACTAGCTGGGGTTCTCCCATGTCTACCGTAACCTCGCCGTTACTCTCTAACTTTGGTACGATTACTCCTGCCAAAGTATTAATTTGGTAAGATTTATTAACTTCTGCGTTTCCTTCGAGATCGGCGATAAACTTAGCCAGACAGCGTATGCCATTACCGCACATTTCTGGCTCCGAACCATCGGAATTGAAGATTCTCATGGTGTATTCCGTGCCTTCTGTTCCTGGTAGGGCAAAAATCACGCCATCACCACCAATCCCAAAATGGCGATCGCACATTTTGGTCGCTTGTTCGGGAGTAATTATCGGCTCGGTAGAATGACGATTATCGATCAGAATAAAATCATTACCTAATCCCTGGTATTTGCTAAACTCAATTACCATCTTTGATTTTCCTCAACAAATTACGAGAACTGAAAACATGACTGAATTTGATACTGCTTTACCTGGTGTAAGACAAGTCCAGACCTATATTAAAGATAAACAGGAAGTAGAACTCAAGCTAGTTACCGACGATCTAGTTGTCGGCAAAATTATCTGGCAAGATGCTGATTCCCTCTGCGTAATAGATCACTACAACCAGCAAACTCTAATCTGGCGACAAGCCTTAGTCTATCTCAAACCCAAAGCATGAACGATTGTTAGCGTTTGGCAACTAGCAGTGTGGGCAGCTGCCCACTGCATGCAGAGTAATCAGGACAATTTACTTTTGACTAGTGCCTGGATTTTCTTACCATCAGCCTTTCCTTTGAGCTGTTTCATCGCTGGTCCCATGACCTTACCCAAGTCTTTCATAGTAGTTGCGCCAGAAGAAATAATAATCTCGTCAACTATGGTTTCTAATTCCTCGTCGCTTACCTGTTCGGGTAAATAGGTTTCGATGATGGCTAGTTCTTGACTTTCTTTTTCCGCCAGATCTTCCCTGCCTGCATTTTCAAACTGCTCGATAGAATCACGACGCTGTTTTGCCTGTTGGGAGAGCAATTCTATTTCTTGCTCTGGAGTAAGGCTATCCTGACCTTTGGGACGTAGCTCTACTTCTTTTTCTAAGATCGCCTTTTTGATGCTGCGTACTGTCTGTAGGCGAATCTTATCCTTGGCTTTCATTGCCGTTTTAATGTCTTCTCCGATCTGTTCTTTGAGACTCATCTTTTTTTCTTTGACACGAAGCAACTATTATAAAATAATTATTACGTAATACAAAAGAAATCATTGCGATAGATGGTACGAGCGATCGCCTCGATTGAGTCTTTGTGAAGCTGGTTAAATCTCAACTTTACTGGTATTAAATAAATAACGATTCAAGTTTTTACTAGTAGTTAGATAAATTCTAGCGATCGCATAGAGAGCAACCAGGAGCAAACTGCCGATAATTAAAAAGCCAGATAGCTTAGAATGTAAAGCAACTATCAATGCTGCTAATAAAACAATTACTAAGCTAAAGATGCCAATTAAAACCCATTTAGCCCATTTTTTTCCTTGGATGACATAGTACATAATTCCAATGGTGACTACAATACGTCCAATCGCCCACAGATCTCGCGATACTGCCACCAAAATACTATCTAAGATAACGATCGTCACGAACATTCCTAGCAAATTATTGCGAGCTTTGATAGCAGATGGATCTAGCTGAGACATAAGTTTTCCTTCGATCTATATCCTTGATTTTATAGCGATCTCAATAATACATTTCCTACTATAAAGCTACCTATTATTTCAGCGGACAAGCTGATTTTTGCATACGTCGCCATCATTACGTTTGCCAACTAGAGTGTAACCGTTCATTTCCCCCCCAATCAAAAATGAGCCAACTCCACCCTTGTGGTGTATGTTAAAAACATGGCTCAATTAGATAAAAATGACTTGGTACAGATGAACGAAGACTACTTCAAGTCTCTCA
>JADEXJ010000200.1 GCA_015207195.1 Pleurocapsales cyanobacterium LEGE 10410 | reverse complement strand
GCATCTAAGTTAGGCAACAGCGTCGTAGTGAGACGCAAGGGCGCGATCGCATTTACCTCAAATTGCCGACGAATACTGGCAAAATCAAGGTTTTCTAGGGTAACTCTCTCGATAATTCCTGCGTTGTTAATCAGAACGTCAATTTTTTGACCGTTGAGTCTTGTAGCTAAATCTTTAACCGCCTGTTCTGAAGTAAGATCGATATCTGCTGCGATCTGTACCCCTAAAGCTTTGAGTTCTGGCGATGGAGAGCGACAAACGGCAATTACTTCTCCCTGTTCCTTAAGCTGACGACAATATTCTAAACCAATGCCTCTATTTGCTCCCGTAACTAAATAGGTTGTCATTTTAATCGATCTCAAGAATGATGTTTGTACTCTCTTATCTATATCTATAGCAACAAACTGTGCCTATAATAATGAGAATTCTAAAGAATATATTGTGCTACGTTCCTAATCAAATTTTAACTAATGGCTATAGATTGCTAGTCACATAGTATCATGGTATATTGATTAAAAAATCAAATCGCATCTAAGTCTTCTCAATTGCTGTGGTTTAGGCTATAGTTGACAATTATTTAACCCACCTGGCGATCGCTATCCCAAAACAACTAGGTTATTGTAGAAGCAAGACATCAAGTGCCTTGAGAGAGGCAGCCCAAATAATAGTAAATAGTTTTTAGTTTAAATGCAGGATTCAATCTATAGATAAAAATCATTATATTCAGCTTTAAGGCGGTCAGGAAAGCTTTTGTGTTAGAATTTTTGAGTATTTTACCATAAAGCAAAAAATACAAAGCTAATTAGGCATTTTTCGGAGAAACTATATGGCTACAACTTACGATGCAGATCAGATTCAGGTACTTGAGGGTCTAGAAGCAGTACGCAAGCGTCCAGGGATGTACATTGGTTCGACAGGACCGAAAGGACTGCATCACCTAGTATACGAAGTGGTGGATAATTCCATTGATGAAGCTCTTGCTGGCTATTGTACCCATATAGAAGTTGATATTAATGCCGACGGATCGATTTCTGTAACTGATGATGGACGGGGAATTCCCACAGGAATCCATTCCAAAACAGGTAAGTCAGCTTTGGAAACGGTCATGACTGTCTTGCACGCTGGAGGTAAATTTGGCGGTGGTGGTTACAAAGTTTCTGGTGGTTTGCATGGGGTTGGTGTATCTGTCGTCAACGCCCTATCAAAATTGGTTGAGGTTACAGTCTGGCGCGAGCGCAAAGTTCACTTCCAACGCTACGAACAGGGGAAGGCTCAAGGACAACTAGTCGTCAAACCCAACAAAGAACAGCCAGAACGCACGGGAACTTCGGTTCATTTTGTTCCTGACGATACGATCTTTACAGAAACAACCATTTTTGAGTACGATATTTTAGCCAAGCGGTTAAAAGAGCTGGCATATCTCAACGCGGGGATCAAGATTACCTTTAGCGATCGCCGTGAAGCAGAATTACGCCAGGATGTCTTTTGTTATGAGGGGGGCATCAAAGAATATGTCCAATATATGACTCTAGAGAAAGACCCTCTGCATCAAGACATTATTTACGTCAACAAGGAAAAAAACGGCGTAACGGTAGAAGTTGCTTTGCAGTGGTGTATTGATGCCTATAGCGATAACCTATTGGGTTTTGCCAACAACATCCGTACCATTGATGGCGGTACACACCTGGAGGGGTTGAAAACCGTTCTCACCAGAACCATGAACTCTTTTGCTCGTAAGCGTAACAAAATTAAAGACAATGAATCGAATCTGGGAGGGGAAAACGTTAGAGAAGGTTTGACTGGAGTAGTCTCGGTAAAAGTACCAGACCCCGAATTTGAAGGACAAACTAAAACCAAACTAGGCAATACCGAAGTTCGCGGGATCGTTGATTCTCTAGTAGGTGAAGTTTTAAACGACTATCTAGAATTTAATCTTAGCGTCGGCGATGCCATCATCGAAAAGGCACTCGAATCTTTTAAGGCAGCAGAAGCAGCACGCCATGCCAGAGAGTTAGTCCGTCGCAAGTCCGTTTTAGAATCTTCTCCCCTACCTGGAAAACTAGCCGACTGTAGTTCTCGCGATCCCGAAGAGTCGGAGATCTTTTTAGTAGAAGGGGATTCTGCGGGTGGTTCGGCAAAACAGGGACGCGATCGCAAATTTCAGGCAATTCTGCCCCTGAGAGGTAAAATCATCAACATTGAAAAGACTGATGACACCAAGATTTATAAAAACAACGAGATTCAGTCGATGATTACCGCCTTAGGGTTGGGCATCAAAGGTGATGAATTCGATCCGTCTCAGTTACGTTACCATCGAATCGTGATTATGACTGATGCTGACGTTGATGGGGCCCACATCAGAACTTTGATCCTAACCTTCTTCTTCCGTTATCAAAGGGAATTAGTAGACCAAGGTTATATTTATATTGCCTGTCCTCCCCTATATAAACTAGAACGAGGACGCAACCATCAATATTGCTATAGCGATCGCGAACTAGAACAGCGTATTGCCGAATTCCCTGCTAACGCCAACTACACTATCCAACGATTTAAAGGACTGGGTGAAATGATGCCCCAGCAGCTTTGGGACACCACCATGAACCCCGAAACTCGCGCCATGAAGCGAGTAGAAATTGATGATGCAGCGGAAGCCGACCGTATTTTTACTGTTTTAATGGGAGATAGAGTTGCTCCTCGTCGGGAGTTTATTGAAACCCACGCCCCCAAGTTAGATTTAGACGATTTAGATATTTAGGCTTTGTCGTTTTACCCATAAGCTTGAAAGTTTACGCATAAGCCAAAATGTTTTTACTCATAAGTTAATGTGTTATTACGTAAAAATTACGACATTACTGATAGGGTTTCAGAAGATTTTTGCAACACTACCACGGTTTTCCATCTAGGTAACATTGTGGCAAGTTCAAATAAGCAAGAAAAGTTTTTTCCGTCTTCCCAAGATCGGCAAATACCCATTTTTCAAGTACGAAATGTTTATAAAGTCTATAAAATGGGAGAAGTTTCTGTTCGAGCATTAAAAAATGTCAACCTCGATTTGCAGCTCGGCGAACTAGTAGTTTTGCTCGGTGCTTCTGGAAGTGGAAAATCGACCTTACTAAATATTCTTGGTGGTTTAGATGTGCCAACAACAGGAGAAGTTATCTTTGGCGATCGCGATCTTACTCAAGCAGGCGATCGCGCTTTGACTAGCTTTCGACGAGAATGCGTAGGCTTTGTGTTTCAGTTTTATAATTTGATTCCCAGTCTAACAGCGAAAGAGAATGTTGCTTTAGTAACGGAAATAGCTGACCATCCCATGCGTCCTAGAGAGGCTTTAGGATTAGTCGGCTTAGATCATCGCCTAGATCATTTCCCCGCGCAACTATCGGGAGGAGAACAACAACGGGTAGCCATTGCTAGGGCGATCGCCAAACGTCCCCAAGTTTTACTCTGTGACGAACCCACAGGTGCCTTAGATTTTCAGACAGGTAAATTAGTCTTGGAAGTATTAGAGCGAGTTAACCGCGAGTTGGGTACAACGATTGCCGTAATTACTCATAATGCGGGTATTGCTGCGATGGCAGATCGAGTAATCACCATGCGGAGTGGTGAAATTGTGGGGATTCAAGAGAATGAAACTAAGATTTCTCCAGAGGATTTAGACTGGTAATTATAGAAATAAACTTTTGCCAATCTAAGGACTCACTCCAAGTCCTTTAATTATTGAAGCCAAATTTTTAAGTTGAGCTATGAACTCTCTTGATCGCAAACTATTTCGAGACCTGTGGCACGCCAGAGGACAGGTTATTGCGATCGCCTTAGTCGTAGCCTGTGGGATTGCTAGCTTTGTGATGGCAAGGAGTGCCTATACATCTTTAACTCTGACTCAGAATACCTACTACAATGAATACCATTTTGCCCAGATTTTTGCTTCTCTCAAGCGCGCGCCAGAAGCTCTAAAAACTCAGATTGCCGATATCCCAGGAGTAGCTCAAGCTCAAACCAGAATTGTGGTTGATGTCACCCTCGATGTTCCCGATTTACCCGAACCAGGCACAGGTAGACTGATTTCCATTCCCGAACAACAAAGATCGACCCTAAACAATATTTTTATTCGTCAGGGAAGATATATCGAACCAGGAAGAGGCAATGAAGTATTAATTAGTGAAGCCTTTGCCGAAGCCAATAAATTACATTTAGGAGATAGCCTGGGGGCAATTATTAATGGACGCTGGGAACAGCTAAGGATCGTCGGGATCGCTCTGTCTCCTGAATACGTTTATGAAGTGCGAGGGGTAGGGGAACTATATCCAGATAATAAGCGGTTTGGCATTATTTGGATGGGTCGAGATGCTTTGGGCAAGGCTTACGATCTAGATGGAGCATTTAATAACGTTAATCTTGCTTTAAGTCCTGGAGCAAAGGAAATTGCAGTTATCACTCAATTAGATCGACTGCTGGAACGTTACGGTGGTTTGGGTGCTTACGATCGCGAGGATCAAGTCTCCCATCAGATTCTCTCTGATGAGATTAAGGGCTTAGAGATTATGGCAACAATGTTACCCTCGATTTTCTTGGGGATTGCTACTTTTTTGCTAAATGTGGTTCTCTCTCGTCTTGTTAGTACTCAGCGGTCACAAATAGCAGTCTTAAAAGCCTTTGGCTACGATAATCTCGCCATTGGCTGGCATTACCTCAAATTCGTCCTAACTATTGTCACTGGTGGCTCATTTTTGGGAATTCTGGCAGGTTTGTGGCTGGGAAGAGGATTGACACAACTTTATACTCAGTTTTATAAATTTCCTCTACTGCGTTTTGATTTTAGTCCCAGGGTATTAGCCACAGCCGTTATTGTTAGTTATGCTGCTGCTGCAATCGGAGCTTTTATGGCAGTCAAGGGCGCGATCGCTTTGCCTCCCGCCCAGGGGATGCGTCCCGAACCACCAGCAGAGTTTAAACCGACAATTGTGGAAAGGTTGGGTTTACAGCGTTTCTTTTCTCCTGCGGGGAGAATTATTCTCAGAAATCTAGAAAGAAAGCCAATCCAAGCAGGTTTATCGATTTTGGGTGTTTCCTTGGCAGTAGCAATTTTAGTTTCGGGAAACTACATCTTAGATGCAGTTAACTATTTGATGGATTTTCAATTTCGTCAGGTACAGCGGGAAGACATGACCATTGTGTTTAATGAACCTCGCCCTGCCCGTACCCGTTATGAGGTAGCTAACTTGCCTGGTGTAATCGAGTCCGAACCATTTCGCTTAGTTCCCGCCCGACTACGCTTCGAGCATCGTACCTATCGCACCGCCCTAACAGGAATCAATCCCCAAGGAGAGTTTCGTCGCTTGATGGATAAGAACTCTAACTCGGTTTATCTTCCTAGTGATGGGGTAGTATTGACAACCAAACTCGCTGAAATATTACACGTCAAGCCTGGAGATACTTTAACTGCCGAAGTTCTAGAGGCAAGTCGCCCTGTACGACAAGTTAAGGTAACAGGGTTAGTAGATGAACTTTTGGGAGTCCAGGCTTATATTAATATTGATGCTCTCAATCGGTTGATGCGAGAAGGACAAACAATTTCTGGGGCTTACATCTCCGTTGATGCTCATCTTGCCAACGAACTTTATACCGAGTTGAAACGTATTCCTGCGATTACGGGCATATCCACTCGCCAAGCAAGTTTAAATAGCTTTGAAGAAATCAGTGGCGAAAACTTAGAAATCATGACTACTTTTTTAGTCGCTTTCGCCTGCATTATTACCGTTAGCGTGGTTTACAATTCTGCTCGTATTGCCTTATCCGAACGAAGCAGAGAATTAGCCAGTCTGCGAATAATTGGCTTTACTAAAGCGGAAGTGGCTTTTATTCTGCTGGGAGAACAAGCAATTTTGATTTTATTAGCTATTCCTGTAGGCTATGTAATCGGCTACGGTTTATCAGGCTTGATGTCTTCGGCATATAATTCCGAACTCTATCGTTTGCCTTTAGTAATTAATAATTCAACTTATGCTTTTACCTTTGTAGTGGTGATGCTAGCTGCCGTTGGTTCGGGTTTAATTATTCGTCGTCAAATCAATCGCTTAGATCTGATTGCAGTGTTGAAGACAAGAGAGTAAGTGACATCCTCTTGGCAAAACCTATATGCAGTGTTGTTTTACCTTCTCATAATAATATCCTCAAGGAACTTTATTGCCTCGCTGCAACTAAGTTTCAAGCTATTCAAAATACGCGCTTCCTCTAATGGAGTGGCATAGTCGTCAATATCTGTGCGGATATTAAGGTCAGCTCCGTATTTAACGAGTATTTTTAGAGCCTCTACATCATTTCTGGCTGCTGCCAGATGAGCTGGAGTCCAGTCGTTAATACCTTTAAGATTAACGTCAGCTCCAAACTTGAGTAACAACTCCATGATTTCATATTTATCATCTTCGTTGCGTTCAATGGCGGAATGAAGAACTGTATACCCCTCATCATCACGAAAAATTACGTCAACCTTTTTTTTCAGAATCCATTTGATCGCTTCTTTGCTGCCACAATCAATTGCATTAGTAATCCAGCGTCTCATTAGTAATCGATCTTTGCCTTTTGGGAAATCTTCTTCCAGACTCGCCAACTCTTCTAAATCGTCAACACTACCCGACCGAAGTACTTCAATACAATAGTTATAATCATCGGGTATCAAGGGGATTGCTCCTTTTTCTAAATAGACATAGAACTTTTAAGTTGTAGCACTTTGGTTTTAGCGCGATCGCATATCAACAATAAGGAACTTAACTCATCGTGTCACCGTCATGTAGTCATGTAGTTTAACCTGCACTTGGTGGAGATAAAGCGAATGAGAACATCTTCAAGATTAGAGCATTTTCCCCAACTATTCATAGGATTAGCGGTGCTATCTTTTTCTTTAGTTGTAAGTTCTTTTATCTTCGCCAAGGCGATTCGCGAGTTTAAGCAGGCTAATGATGTTTTAGTCGTAACTGGTTCTGCCAAAAGACCGATACGCTCAGACTATATTATTTTACGTTTTTCCGTATCCAGCCAAGAACCAACAACTAAAGCTGCATATCAAAACCTGAAAAATCAGACTGAGAGTGTACAAGCTTATTTACAAGAACAAGGAGTACCTGATGATGCGATTACCTTAAGCGCAATTCAGACTTCTAATGTTCCAGAAATTGCTGCTAATGGACGAAGCACAGGTAGAATATTGGCTTATCGTCTGAGTCAAAACTTGGAAATTCGCTCAAATGAGGTAGAAAGATACACCGAACTATCCCAACAAGCAAATGAATTAATCAATGAAGGAATTAACCTGGTTTCGCAACCGCCTCAATATCTATACACCAAACTCAGTCAACTGCGAATTGAAATGACCTCAGAAGCATCTAAAGATGCTAAAGCTAGGGCTGAGGCGATCGCCAAAAGTACGGGTAATGAAGTCGGTGCGATCAGAAGTGCCAAGACAGGTGTGTTTCAAATTACCTCCCGCAATTCAACCGATGTTAGCGATTATGGTATTTACGATACTTCTTCCCTCGAAAAAGATATTACTGCTGTTGTGTCGGTTCAGTTTGGTATGAAATAAGGAGAATAATTGTTTCAAGGATTATTAGTTGAGGTTAGTACTTTTAGCTCATTGATACTGCCAAACTTACTTGGAGAAGTTTGATGTTGTTTGTTGATCTTGAATAAAAAACACTTTAAAGAGGGGTGTGACAAGGGAGTGCAAAGAAAAAGAAATAGTCACCAATATCGCTCCAAAAATCGTTTTTTTGGCTGTAGTTGCTATTGTATTGGGAATTCTCTTGCTTACATAATTTCTCTATACCTAAAACTTTTACTGAATCAAAAAGTTAAAATATGAGGATGAATAAAACCACTTACTCAATCTATATCATTCTGAATGAGCAATGATTGATAAACCATCCCAACCAATTCCTTTGACTCAGGAGGAAGAAACTACACAATCAATACCTCAAGGCAAAAAGAAGCAGCGAAGAAAAAACTTATTTCGTCGTTTGCCATATATATTGGGAGGATTAGGCATACTTGCGATACTGATATTGGCATTTCGTCCCTCACCTATTGTGGTTGATGTAGCAGAAGTTAGACGAGATGATGTGCAAGTTACGGTGGATGAAGAAGGAGAAACTCGGATTCGCCAACGCTATCTAGTTTCTGCGCCTGTGGCAGGAAGACTGAAAAGAATTGAATTTGACGAGGGAGATCGCGTTAGTAAAGGAGAGGTAATCGCCCAAATCGAGCCTTTGTCCTTAGAATCTGAGGTTCGAGAAGCTCAAGCTAGATTACGTCAGTGGCAAGCTGAGAAGAAAGGGGTCGAAACTCAACGTCCTAAACAAGAAGCGATCGCTCAAGCTGAAGCGAGGATTAGAGCAGCTGTTGCCAAGCAAAGAGAGGCAGAGGCAAAAGTCGAGCGAGCTAGAGCAGCCTTGGAACAAGCAAAACGCGATCGCGACCGTAACCAACAACTATACGCTGATGGAGCTATTTCTCGTCAGCAGAAAGAGCAAGCGGAGTTGGAAGCAGTTACCAAAGCAAGGGCTTTGGAAGCCGAACAGAGAATAGTTGATAGTGCCACAGCAGAAGTTAATGCTGCTCGAGAAGCTCTGTCGATTCTCCGTGCCGAACAACAGGATCCAGATTATCTGCTAGATGTTTATGATGCTCGAATTGCTAGCGTTGAGGCAGAGTTAGCCAAACTAACCGATGATGCTAATCGTACTAATATTACTTCGCCAATTGATGGTTATGTGTTTAGGGTCGATGTAGAAAGTGCCAAATACGTAGAGGCTGGAACGCAACTACTAGAATTAGGTAATCCTCAAGATTTGGAAATCGTCGTCGATTTACTGTCCTCCGACGCGGTGAAAGTAAAGCCTGGTGCTATGATGTTCCTCGAACATTGGGGTGGAGAATTAACTCTTGAGGCAAAGGTACGTTATGTAGAACCCTCTGCCTTTACCAAAGTCTCTGCCTTGGGAGTAGAAGAACAACGAGTCAATGTCATTGCCGATTTCGTTGATTCTCCCATACACTTGGATATTGCTCAAAGCAGACTTGGCGATCGCTATCGTGTAGAAACCAAAACTGTAGTTTGGTCGGGAAAAGACGTTTTGGTTATTCCTTTAAGTGCTATGTTTCGCTGCGACCCAGACAATAGTCGCAAGGTACTCAATATTTGGTGTACTTTTGTGGTAGAAAACAATCAAGCTCAGAAGCGTCAAATAAAAGTTGGACAGCGTAGTAGTTTTGAGGCAGTAGTTGAAGATGGATTACAGCTCAAAGAAAAAGTAATTTTGCATCCTACTGAACAGATTCAATCGGGTACGAAAGTCAGCATCTTGTAACTCCGCTGCATCGTCATTAATACCAGGAATGACTAGGGTGGTTACTCGCGATTTGGAAATCAGTCAGGCGATCGCTTTTAAAGCCCTAGAAATAGATATAGACGGGATTAATGTCAAGCTCAAGGAATAGCTGAATGAAGACCTGGTAAGCGATATTGATGGCGTTCCCACCTTGAGACTTCGAGAGTTAGTCGAACAGCCAGTAAACATGGCAAGCAGGATCGTTTTAACCCAAGAGCAATTAGATAGTATCGTTCAATCTGAAAGTATTAATCTTGTTTTATCCCAGCGACTAGAGGACGTGCTGAACAGAATTAACGAAGATGATGAAGATTTCAGACAATTTCTAGCTTTAAACTAGACCTAATCGATACCAATCGTATGTAATCGTTCATATCCCCCTCCAAAAAAGCCAGGAAAAATTAGGACATGGCGATCGCTACCAATGTCCATAAATTAACTGCCAATAGGAAATGGTGGTGGAGCCAGACCTTGTCTTGCCAAAGCTAA
>JADEXJ010000199.1 GCA_015207195.1 Pleurocapsales cyanobacterium LEGE 10410 | reverse complement strand
TAATCAAATAACTATAGGTAGTTCTCAAGGATTAGCTCAAAATTGGCTGCCCAAAATTATTTATGACTATCGACAAAAACATCCTGAGATTGAAGCCAAGTTAGAAATATTTGATAATCTAGAGCTACTCGAACAAGCAGTAGCACAAAATAATATCGATCTAGGTTTTTCTGAAGTAATCTCAAGCAACCAGGAAATAACCAGACGCAATATTGCCTCCGTTAAATACAGTTTAATTGTCGCGCTAGATTCCCCGTTAGCTCAGAAAAATTGGTACTCTCTAACAAATATTAAACAAAAACCTCTAGTATTGTTGAGCGATCGCTTTGCCAGCCGTCGCGTCTTTGAATCTCGTCTGGCAGAATTAGATTTAAAGCTAACCGATTTTTCCCAGGTTGAAACTGTAGATACTATTAGTTTGCTGCGAACCTATCTGGTTCGAGGTAACTACCTTGGTTTTGCCTCGGATTTGGAACTGCAAGCCGAATTGGATGCCAAGGTATTAACTGCGGTCAATCTACAAGAATTTGCTTTACCAGCAGATATTTATGTATCCTTTGCCAATAAAACGATCGCCAAGGATAATTCAACTTCCGTTGCTAAATTTCTGGCGTTATTCCCTAATAATACTCCGCGATCGCCTATTTTCACTCGTAAGATTGATAATGCAGAAGAAACTATTACCATCAATCTCGGCGTACAAAACGGCACAATTCCCACCATTACCGCAGGGTTGATTTTGCAGCGTTTGAGGTTGCTGGAACAATTTTTACCCCGCACGGGACGTTATGCCTCAGTCAAATACGATCTGCAATGGCATAATTTTTTATCGGGAATGCCGATCGCTGAAGGTTTGCGCGATCGTCAATTAGATATTGGTGTTTTAGGAGATTATCCCCTGTTGCAAAGTGCGGTTGACCGCGATCGATCCAGAGGCGATCGTCCGACTCAGCTAGTCAGTTTTGTCTCGATCGATCCTCATGGCGATGGTAATGCCGTCATCGTACCTCAAACTTCCAAACTGGAGACGATCGCCGATTTAAAAGGAGCAACCGTCGCTATTCCTGTGGGTTCTTCCGCTCATGGAATGTTGCTTAGAACCCTATCGGATCTCGATTTGCTATCACAAGTACAGCTTTTTCCGCTGAAAAATTCCCATTTTAGAATACCGTCTCAACCAAGAATAGCAGCGGGGTTTGCTTACTTCTCTCCTTTTCATCAGCTAGCAAGCGATCGCGGTAATTTTAAATATTTATCAGACGAGCATTGTAACCAACTGCCAGGTTTTTATGGTGTGGTGGTATCTCAATCCTTTGCCCGTAAATATCCCGAAATAATCGTCAGCTATCTCCAAGCTGCGATCGCTGCTCAAAACTGGCTATCGAATACGCCTTCAGCACTATCTTTAGTCAGCAAGTGGACTAAAGTTAAACCGCAAATTTTAGAGAAGATTCTTGGTTCTAGTTTTTTTGATCGTACCCCAAGTTCCTTCCGTAACGATTGGCAAATTCGCTCTGATTGGGTATCGAGCCATATCGATCGCCTGCAATCGGTTCCCCAGTTAGAAAAATTGCAGGAGATTCAATTAGATCGCTGGATTCAACCAGAATTCCTCCAGACTGCCCGACAAAATTAATCGGCTGAGAGTAAGGTGACCTTAGCAGCAGCAAATAAACTTCAAACTGGGTTGTTGCTGAGAATTCTTAACCCAACAAATCCAACTAAGACAACCAAACCTAGCATCCTGCGAAAATAATTAACCCCTTGAAATAATTCAAGCCACGCCCAAGTAAACAAAGAGCCAAAAGCTATCAAGTCTAGCCCTACATTAGTCAAACCACTTGTAAAAACTAGCCTGAGTAAACTGGCTACACCCCAGACAATAATAGGTGGGTTTGGTGGTTGAGCAATAACAATATTGCCATTGCTGTCACGGAAGAATTTATCGAACAACGTCGGTTTTTCCATAGTTTCTAAGATCGTATTTATCATTCAGTTTCACAGTTTAAAGAAAGATAGACACGGCTCTAAAGAGAGATTTTTTTGATAGACAAAATAAATAGTCTTTTGATTTTTACCTTCTAATCTTTTTTATGGGCAATAATTTTATAATTTAATAATATTATTTGAAATAGTTGTAATTCAAAAAATGTTTAGCGATTGTCTTTAAGAGTTCAGTCAAATGGTCGTTACTTTTACTTGGGTAGAGTCGATGGGTGGTATTATCCACCGCACCTCTCTGTTAGATCTGGACGTGCGGTAGGATAGGCTGCCAGCGAGTTATCTTAGACGATACTTTTCCAACAACCCTCCTCCAAACGAAGCATGACCGTTTCCGTATCACTTCGCTTTCCAGTAATCTTTACGTTTAAGGGCATGACCATCATAGCGACCATATTGAATGTTGTGGTGACAGTTACGACAAACCACTAGAGTTTTACGTCGGCGTGCCGACATTTTCTTCATCCATTCTGGTGGTGGTTTACGTCCTTTTGGCTCTAAATCGGCTAGTTTGCGGATATGGTGAACTTCAATGTTCGACTGACTTCCACAAAGCTCACATTCCTGAGCTAAAAGACGTTGCACTACTTCGCTACGTCCATTCCAAATGCGAGATTGTTGCTCATCATCTATTGCCACCCATTTATTCCATTTCAGAGAAACACCACCAAAGTGAGTAACCAGGGGTGTTTTGGCTTCTCTTTGTCTCGTTACTTGTAAGACTTTGAAAGTCCCATCAGTAGTCGAAATGGTTGCTTTATATCGATGATAAGTTTTACAGCAAGTAGTTTTGAACTTCTTGGCTAGAGTCTTCACCAAAGATAAATGCATAAACCATTTGAGACGATTGAGAGTATGAAGGTTATAAGCCATACGATAGTATTGGACTACGCCTCGATACTCTGCTTGATATTGGGCAACAATACTATAAGCATCGTTGTTGATTCTTGAGGTGAGATGAATGGGTTTACCACGACGCATATACTTAGCACAGTGGCTTGATATCACGTTTTTAGGAACTCTAAGTCCTACACTACCATTGATACAACGTTGACCGCGATGGTCATGCTTATCATTGGCGTGTAAAACGTGGATTTCATAACCGAGAAAGTTGGCTTTCTCGTTCATAGCATGGGTAACAAGGGTTTTGTCCTTATTGAGTTCCAAATGCAGTTGTTCGCGTAAGAAATTCGCGATTTTCTGTTTGATTTCCACGGCTTCGGACTTAGAACCCACCAGTCCCAGAAGGAAATCATCAGCGTACCTCGTGTACCAGAGACGGCGAAAGTTGGGGTCATTGGGGTCACGAGAGGGAATCCTCTGTGCCTGTTGGCTCAATTGACGAGCTGTTGATAAGTCCCCTCTTTTTCGAGCATCTGATGCATCCCAAGTCAATCTTACATAGGCTGGGTTGGTACGACGACGCTTGCCCTGAGTATATTGAGGAATCAGTTCCGACTCGACATACTTATCCAGTCTATCTAACACTAAATTAGAGAGAATTGGACTAACAATAGACCCTTGCGGAACTCCGCTGTAGGTCTGGTTGTATTTCCAATTTTCTAAATATCCTGCCTTGAGTAATCTCTCGATGAGTCGAATAAAACGATTGTCGTGGAATTTTTCGCGCAAAATATTCAGCAAGATAGAGTGATCTATTTTGTCAAAACAAGCACGAAGATCTCCTTCGATAAACCATTTAGTTCCTCGACCCTTTTGAGTAACTCTCAACAGAGCGGTATGACAACCTCGTTGTGGTCGAAATCCATGAGAACAGTCACTAAATTGAGGTTCATAGTAGGCTTCTAAAATTGAGCGGATTACTTCTTGGAGAAGTTTATCCGACCAAGAAGGCATACTTAGAGGTCTCAACTTGCCATTCTTTTTAGGAATATAGGTTCGTCGTACTGGAGTCCATTGATATCGTTCCGCTCGAAGAGCTTGAATGATTTTATCTATTTTCTCCAGGGACATCCCATCAACCGTTTCTGAGGTGACACCTGGCGTTAATGCGCCTTTATTTCGGGCAAGTTTGCCATAGGCGCGTAGATAGAGATTAGGTTGATAGAGTAGTCGATATACTCTCTTGAGAGGTAATTGTCGTTGCCCTCTTGTTCGTATGATGTTCAGTATTGTGTTGGCGTTTCGCATCTCGCGTACCTCGCAATTACTTTCATCTCAATACCTGTTCTACTTCGCCCTGTGAACGGCTCTCCCGTTCTCCCTGGTGGGTCGTAACTCCCACGACTAATATTAGAACTCCGTCACCTTAGGACTCTCGTCCCTTAGGCAATCCCGTGTTTCGTCATTAAGTAACGATTAGAACGACTTAGGTTTCCCATTTATGTCCTTGAATGAGTTCATTACTCATCGTCCATTGGTCAGGGTGTGCTACAAACGAAAGTCGAATTTGTAGTTACCAAAGGCATCGGTGTACAGACGTGCTACCGAAGGATGTGCGGTTCCACCACTGGACATTAGGATTCAAGCAATCAAGCTTTAACCATATCGCTCAGGCGTTGCAGGACATTAACATACACGTCTTCTGTTAGTTCCTGCTTTACGAACATGCTCTTGTCCCCCTTCTCTTTCGAGTTAAGGTTAGTTGTTCACCTTGGAGTCCGTTACCCTGAACTCCAGCTAACTCAGTTAGCAATTAGCTTAATGCGCTTCACGGCGCACACGTTAACCGCACTACGCTCCTAGCTAAACTGGGGATTTCACCTTTGCTGTCTTGAGAAGGAATGAACTTCCTGACCCTGATGACATTCTTGATGTAAAGCTACAAGATTCTTGTTCTTCCAATTATGATGGTTACCATCGATGTGATGTAGTTCTACTCTGTCTTCAGGCAGAAAAGCTAACGAGCATTCTCCACACTTGTATCCTTGTCTCTTTAAGGCTCTAATTGTATGACCATTATATTGATTAGATTTTCTTTGAGACCAGTAAGCTAAATCCCCGTCAAAAGGACTCTTTGTTGCTATGACATTAACGAATTTATTAACTGACCAAGAGACACTGGGAAAAGCTCTGTCAATTTGTTGGTCTGTTTCTCTTCGGTTAAATCTACCCTGTTGGCGAATGAATTTCCATGACCAGTAGCGTGTAAACCACAAATTATGGTCGTTCATGTCACAATGCTTATGGTAGTTTCTCCAACCTCTGACCATTAAACAAACTTTATTGATTCGAGCTTCAAGTTTGAATTTGCTGTTTTTAAGAGTGGTTTTAATATTCTCTTGGATTCGGCTGTAGTTTTTGTCTGAGGGCGTGGAGATAAATTTTCCGTTTCCTTTGACTCGAAAATGCCATCCAAGAAAATCAAATCCCTCTGTCGCTGCTACGAGTTTGGTCTTCGTTTCTTTGACTCTTAGTCCTCTAATAGCTAAAAATTCGTCTATTTTGTGTCGCAGCTTTTCTGGGTTGTCTGTTGGTTTTAGAATAAATACACAGTCGTCTGCATATCTATAACCTGTTCCTAAATCTGCCAAGCCATGTAGAGCAATGTTAGCTAGAAGCGGTGAAATACATCCACCTTGGGGAGTTCCTTGTTTTGATGTTGGGAACTCGGTCTGTACTCCTGCTTTAAGAGCTTTCCAAAGGGCTTGTTTTGCCTGTGGTGGCAAAGAGATTTGACTCATCAGAAATCTGTGATTGATTTGGTCAAAACATTTTTCGATATCCATTTCCAAAATGGATTTGGTTATTCCATGACTCTGACTTCTCAGATTATGAAATAGTTTCTTTTGAACATCTAGGGTGCTTCTTCCAGGTCTAAATCCGTAGGATGCAGCCGAAAAGTAGGCTTCACAAGCAGGTTCGAGTGCTATCTTCAGTAAACTCTGATGCGCTCTATCCGCTATTGTTGGTATGCCTAATCCTCTGCGTTCGCCCTTGGATTTAGGTATCCAGACTCGTCTGAGAGATTGATGCTGCCATTGATTGACATCCAATTTCAACACCAGATTTAGTCTTTGCTGAGGAGAGAGAGACTTTATCCCATCTACTCCAGCAGTTTTCTTTCCCTTATTTAACTGCGTGACTTGACGTACTGCTAGAAATTTAGCAGCTTGGCTACGAAGTAAGAGTTTCTGAAGTTGACAAACTAACCTGTAGTTATTGGCCTTCTGAGCTTTCCATATCCTTCTTTGTAGCCTGAAGACAATTCTCTGAAATTTCTTCCAGGGGAGTTGCTTCCATTTATCGCTAGCCATAAGCTGCGTCATAACTTGGTCTTCTCGGTTGAATATGTTCTGTTTAGCCACAACTAATTATTAGGTTGTATCTTACCCTTGTCTTTCCGCTAAGAAACTAATCATATTTCTCCACTTTTGGCTTTCGACTTTGCCAAAGAAGTCAGACAAGTTTTTCTTCGTTCCTGTTGGTAATTGTTTTGTCGTTTTAGGTCATAACCAATTTGCCCATCACTTCTCTAGAGGAATACCAATCCGCGAAATATAGGTTGGCGAGAATGTTGTGATTAATAAAGGAGCTTTCTTATACTGACTTTCCTTATTGCGACTTGGACACTTTTTAAGGTTATTTTGCTTGATGCTAACCATGACGACCTACCTAGCAGCAGTGTGATGTAGTCAGCACATCTCTGATTCTGCCCTCATCCCAGCTTCACTTTGATGATTAATCTCTGTGTGGGTAGATTTGGCATCACGTCTTCCTCTGACGGGAGGGACTTTCACCCTCATTACTCAACAAGTTATGTTGGTTTGTTTTGGTATTACTTGCCTCCATTTCATTATGTTTTACCAACACTCTAGGCTATGTATTCACTTAGAAACGAATCGCACATTTCAGGTCGTTACACCTAAAGAAGATATCGATCGCGCAATTGAAGCAGAAACCGTAATTTGGAAAGAAAAAATTCGTCCAGTTTTAGCCAATAGAAAAGCTCAATTAATCGAGTCTCGCGAGCAGAATTATATCGACTTGAGTAAATTAGATGATACTCAAAAGCAAGACTGGACTACGGAACAGCTAAATCTAAGGTTGGTTGCTGCTGAAGAATTGTTACCTATGCCTCCTGATAGTGATAAGTAACAATTCAGAGTTATATAATTACAAAATTACATAAATCTATAATTCATTTACGACCAAAAAATTTTAGAAAAATTATTTAAAAGTTAATCAAAAATAAATAGCCTAATAACCAGAAGGCTGAGTAAATTTACCAATTGTTTGACCGATCTTTTGAGCGATCGCCAGCAGCAACCTATCTTGCCATCTTTTACCGACAATTTGTACTCCAATAGGCAATCCAGCTTGAGTTTTGCCGATGGGAATTACCACGACAGGATGCCCTGTAAAATTAAATAGAGTGGCGTAACCTCCGCAAGCTGTAGTGTAAGGAAGCTTGATTTTGTTGACTTCGATTGGTTTTCCTTTGGGTTGATGGGGAAAAGCCGTAATTGATGATACGGGACAAAGGTAGGCATCCCAGTCAGCCAAAAAATTGTCCATTTGAGCAACAAGGCGATCTCGTATGGTTAGAGCTTTCATATATTTTTTAAAGTCGGTGGGAAAAGCTTTGAGAAATCCCCGTTCTAATGGACTGTCTTTATACTGACGGTCAACTCTAGTTTTGTAGTAATTCATTTTCAAAGTTTGCATAATATTGTCCCAGGTAATAGTAGGTGAAGCTGCCAATATTTCCTGTCCATAACTTTCGCCATAAGTCTGCCAGGCTAGATCGCAATCAAACTCTTTGGGTATTTGTTGTTCTACCTGACATCCTGCTTCAATAAGCTGAGTCACAAAGTTAGTTAAAGCTAACTTAATTTCTTTATCTACCGTCAAATTTCCCAGTTCTGGTGTCCAAGCAATTCGTAGAGATGATAAAGGTTTCTTGGTCGAAGTCTTTAAGGTAACTGGAGGGATTTCTGGCTGTCTGGAATCTGCTCCCGCAATTACAGAAAGACAAAGCTGTAAATCCTCGACACAGCGAGCTAAAGTACCAATAGCCAAAACATGACGAATACTTTTAGGATAACCAGGGAGTTCGGGAAGATGTCCCAAGCTAGGAACGAGTCGATCTGTAGCCTTGAAGCCATAAATTCCACAGCAGTGAGCGGGTTGCCGAATTGAACCACCACCATCACTCCCTAATTCTAAAGGTGATAAACCAGCAGCGACTGCTGCTGCACCGCCACCAGTGCTTCCCCCAGGAATATAATCAAGATTCCAAGGATTATTAGTTCGACCGAATACTGAATTATTTGTTTGATGATCTGCTGCTAAACTGGCACAGTTGGTTTTAGCCATGATAACTGCACCTGCCGAGCGCAATCTCTCTACAGCGATCGCATCTTGTTGGGGAACATAATTTTTTAAGGACTTATAACCTGCGGTAGTAAGTAATCCTGCTGTTTCAAAAGTATCCTTAATAGTAATTGGTACGCCGTGTAATACTCCACAGTTTTCGCCTCTAGCTAGTGCTTCGTCCGCTTCAATGGCTCTAGTTCTGGCTCTTTCAACATCTAGTGTAGCGATCGCATTTAGTCTGACGTTGTGTTTATCGATCTGTTCTAAATAAGCATCCAAGACTTCTACAGCCGAAACTTTTTTATCCCGAATCATCTGCGCTAGTTGACTCGCTGTAGCAAATACAATACTCATCGTCCCCAAACTAATATAATGGTTTAGTTAATTATATTCACTTTTAGTTAATAGTGTTAACTAAATTATATGGGTCGTCCAACTAAAGAAAATTCTCTATCCAGACAAGATGTAATTGAAGCTGCGATCGCCTGTATAGAGAAAGAAGGAGCATCTGCTCTTGGCGTTAATCGTGTGGCAAGAGAGTTGGGTATCAAGCCTCCCGCAATTTATAAGCACCTGAAAGGAAATGCAGAATTAAACAAAGCTGTAGCATTAACTGCTTATAAACGTTTTTTTGCCGAATTGAGTCGGAAAACTGCCAACGTAACAGAGCCTCGCAGCTTTTTGAAAGTTGGAGGTCATGCTATTCGTAATTTTGCGCGGTCGCATTCTGGGCTTTACCAGGTGATGATGCAGTTTAAACTGGAGCTTGACGATCCAGAGTCGGCATTAGTAATTCAAGAGTCGCAGAGCTTTTTTCAAGTATTTTTAAACTCTCAAAACTTAAGTCAGACTCAGCTAATAGATATCATGCGCCTGGTAAATGCTACGTTTGTCGGCTTTATCGCTCTAGAAGAGTCTGGATTATTGACTCTACCTCGTTCTACTGATGATAGTTTTGAAATGATGCTCGAAGCTTTGTTAGTAGCAGTCGAACACCTTGCTTCGGAAA
The DNA here is from genome assembly GCA_015207195.1 of Pleurocapsales cyanobacterium LEGE 10410. GTDB lineage: Bacteria > Cyanobacteriota > Cyanobacteriia > Cyanobacteriales > Xenococcaceae > Waterburya. The sequence continues at coordinate 662 of JADEXJ010000199.1, read as the reverse complement.
AATAGTAATTTAATCATATCTTTTATTCCGTTTTTAAAAATATGCCAGCTTACAGCATCCTAGTCCTTAAAAAATAGCTACAGTAGGTGATGTTATCAGTTAAATCACTATTTTGCAATTATGTAATTCTATATTTTCAGCATTACATAATTACAAGTATTAATATTGCGATCGATTTCTAGCTCAACACAATGGTTTATCTGGCAACCAGCCACCCATCTTCATAAAACAACAGGTGCAAGTATAGCTATTAGCTTATTAAAATTTTGTAATTACATAAATATGTAATTTTGCAATTATAAAAATACAGACTGATTTCGCCTTGACCGAGCCAGTTTATTTCTTGTAATTCTCAGTCAGCTTTGTTGATATAAAAAATATAGTTTCGTAATTTTGTAATTCTAGAATTGTATAACTCTAAAACTACAGAATTATATAAATCTAAATTTGTAATAAGTCTCAAAGATAAATTGCGTGACGCACTATTATAGAAATTTATAATTTCAGAATTGCATAATTACGATAATTTTCGCGACGCAAGCAAACAGTAGAAAGAGCTTTCAAGGAAAAAATCATCTTAGCCATACAAGATACGAGTGATTTTAATTTCACTCATCACCGAGCAAAAACGGAAGAGCAAGGATTTGGCATGACCTGCGCTC
>JADEXJ010000198.1 GCA_015207195.1 Pleurocapsales cyanobacterium LEGE 10410 | reverse complement strand
ATTTAAATTGGAATGTTTGAAAATAAAACACAAAATGAATCATTTTGCTTTGCGGAGTCGTATTTACATACAAGCTTTGCAACACGCTATGCTTGAACTGCAATCTCTCAAAACTGCGTAATGTCAGTTATTTAACAACGTTACATACTTTGCGTATTCATCAACTACACTGTGTTATCGACAATAGGTAAATTATATCGAGCGGTATAAACTAGCGTCGTCCAAAAGTAAAACTGCTTCTTTGTTGATTTATGGTTGTTTCCCCAGGAGTTATAGAGTGAATCGTTCAGGCAAACATTCTCCTACTAGAGTAAAAAATACTAAAGCCAAACCAAAACGTAAGGTCGCAGCTAGAAAAAGCCGTAGACTATTTAATTTCACTTCAAAAAACCCTGCTTCAACCAAAAAAATAGCTAAAAGCGATCGCCAACAACTCGATATCCAGGGAACCGCCGAGCATAATCTTCGACCAACAAATGACCGTGATTTAGCGAACCTTAATTCTCAATCCAACTACCAGTCAAAACAACGTAAGCGACAAAGATCCAGTCTATGGTTAGCTATTCATCTAGTAACTATTACCGTAGGACTTAGCACCATTTTGGGTACGGTAGTTTCTCTAGCTAACTCGCTTGAAACCTTTGCCACCCCAGATTCTACTCCCGTAACCGTACCTGCTGATTCGTCAAACCAAGTTAAATTAGATAGTTTGTTTGCGATTTCCTCTTTGGGTAACGAAATAACCGCTCTAAAAGACGACTTACAGCAGTTAGCCAATCAATATCCCGATTTAGAGCCAGAAATTTTTCTCGTGGATTTAGACAATAAAGGTTTTGTCAGTATTGGAGCAGAAAAAGCAATTGCTTCAGCCAGCACGATTAAATTACCGATTTTGGTAGCATTTTTTCAAGAATTAGATCGAGGAACAATCAGCTTAGAAGAACAGCTAACCATGACTCAAGATGCGATCGCCGAGGGGTCTGGTAATATGCGGTACGAGGAACCTGGAGCCAAATTTTCTGTTTTAGAAACTGCTACCAGAATGATGACTATTAGTGATAACACCGCTACTAATATGATTATCGATCGCTTGGGAGGAATAGAAAAATTAAACGACAGCTTTATCAAGATGGGATTACAAGCCACGAGGTTAAACAATCCCTTACCAGATTTGACAGGAACCAATACTACTAGCTCCGAAGATTTGGGCAATCTACTGGTTAAGATAGATAGCGGTCAACTGATATCTTTACGTTCTCGCGATCGCCTGCTGCATATTATGCGTAACACGGCTAGAAATACCTTGCTTCCCGAAGGTTTAGGATCAGAAGCAATTATTGCTCACAAAACAGGAGATATTAAGTCTGTCTTGGGTGACACAGGAATTATCGATATGCCAAATGGTAAACGCTATATTGCCTCGATGCTAGTTAAACGCCCCGACAATTCTCCTCAAGCCAAAGAATTTATTCAAGAAGCATCCAGCATCGCCTATCAGTATTTTGCCAAACCCCAGGGCAGCTCTTTTACTCTAGATGAGGAACAAGAGTAAGGGACTAACAACTAACAACTAACAACTAACAATTTGCGAAGCTTATCCCTTACCGAAGGGTATCCTTTAGGATTAGGGACTAACAACGTCGCTATATGCGGTAGCTTCCCTAACAACTAACAAAATTCAAAGCTAGTCCTGTCGATGCTCATCTAATCATTCAAAAACTTTTCTACACAGCGGACAAACATTTCTACCCCCATTCCCAGGGCGGTTTCATCAAAGTCAAACCTAGGATGATGATGGGGATAGGCTAAACCTCGATCGGGGTTAGCCGAACCTAAAAAGAAATAACATCCTGGCACTTCGTTTAAAAAGAACGACATATCTTCTCCACCCATAGTCTGACACTCTGGTACAACTCCTACAGGAGTTTCCACAATCTCCTCAGCTACGGATTGAACCAAATCAGCGATCGCCCGATCATTAATTGTCGGTGGATATAGTTGCCAATGATTAAGCTCATAGTCTGCACCATGCATTTGACAGATCCCAGAAACAATCGCCGACAATCTTTCTCTAATTAAATCTTCTAATTCAGGATTAAAATAGCGAATCGTACCGCTCATCCTCGCGGTATCTGCGATCACGTTTAAAGCCGTACCTGCATGAAACTCTCCCACGGTAACTACCGCAGCATCCAAAGGATTGACGTTCCGAGAAACAATAGTTTGTAGAGCATTAACTATCTGACTGGCAACTACAATCGAGTCTACAGTCTGATCGGGCATCGCTCCATGACCACCTTTGCCTAGTATTTGACAGCGAAAACACTCCACCGCAGCCATCAATGCTCCACTACGAACCCCTACAGTTCCCAAGGGCAAATTGTTCCACAGGTGCAGCCCAACAATCGCGTCTACCTCTGGATTGTGCAAGATCCCTGCTTCAATCATCGGTTTTGCTCCCCCTGGTCCTTCTTCGGCAGGTTGAAAAATAATTTTTACCGTTCCTTGCCAATCATCTTTGTGTTGGTTAAGATAACAAGCCGTACCGAGAGCGATCGCTGTGTGTCCATCATGACCGCAGGCGTGCATTTTTCCTGGGTGTTGGGAGCGATAGGAAACTTCATTAGCTTCCTCAACTGGCAAAGCATCCATGTCGGCACGAATTGCCAGAACTTTTCCAGGGCGATCGCTAGTAATTGTTGCCACAATACCTGTTTTGGCTATTTTAGTTTGGTGGGGAATCTTCCACTGTATGAGCTTTTGCTCAATAAACTCAGCAGTTATTTGTTCCTCAAAACCTAATTCAGGTTTTTGATGTAGCTCCCGTCGCCACTTGATCAATTTTGTCTGCAATTCACTAATTTTTGGACGAATTCGCTGGGAAGCAACTGACTGAGCCTGTTTAACTGTAAAAACCATATTTTATAATTCTGAATCAAACTAGTTCTCGATTGAGTTACGAGAACGACCTGTATGCTGACCGTGAATACTAACGCTGTAAGGAACTAAATATGTGATTAATCCTGACAGCCATCGGTTTCGAGTCATTTCTCCCTTAGTTAAAGCTACACCATGGTTAATAGCAAACAGAACTGAACCAACAACCAAAGAAACTCTTAAAGCTGTAGAAGTTAGTTTGGGGTTAAACAAAGCTCGCATAAATCCTTTCATCATCAATCAAATATTAATTTATAAAATTTAACATTTTATTGCCCGCAGCATAAATTACCATTTAGTAGAGATCTCTATCTATAATAATTTATCAGATTAGATTGATGAATCGACTAATTCGACTTGACACAACTGTCAGGTGCCATGTCAAAGCTATAAGGTTAGATAAGTACTTGCCATCAACAGGCGATAGTCTAATTTTGCTCCGAACTAATCGCTAACTTGAGCTAGGAGCTTCGGCTTTTATAATCAGCTAAAATCTATATGAGTTAATGAGTATTGCGGTCAAACTCACAAGCTATTTCGATCGCTGCACGTCCTTTGACATTCGCTTCTTCTTCGGTTAAAAAGATGCTGTCAAAGTTAAAGGCAATTCCTGAAAAGTCAATAATACTAAAACGATACAGACGATCTAAAGAACGATAAATCAACAAAGTATAGCCATTAATTCCTACTACATTCTGAATTTTCATTGCCTACTCCTAGGAAAAGATGATTGTTTGAGATTAATCTTGAAAATTTCGGCTTGTTAAAATACAGACAAAAAAAGCTCTTTGGTAAGGAAAACGAATGCTTTACTCTATTCCTTACAACCGCGATCTCTTGCTTAGGGTCACACAACTAGCTAATAGCTTGTTAATTACCTATGGCTTGATTCCGTTTAGCATTATTACTGTATTGGCTCTGATCTGTTTTGAGCTATAACCTATATTAAGCTTTTCAAATAGGAGAAAAACAACCGTGTTCTTACTGAATTCACCCAACTTCTCAGCTGTTTTCCGTATTTTTGCTGATCCGTTTACTACTATATAACTAGAATCTATTAGGATTATTCTGTTCTGTTTGAAATTAATTGAGATGGCGATCGCCTCATTGGCTACCAACAGTAGATTTACATCTAAGGCAGGATGCGTTTCTAACTAGATTTATACATACTGTAGTATGCAAAAAAGTATAAATAATGTCTTTATTTTGGCGTTGTAAATAATCAAGAATAAAGCCAGTTAATAATAGTAGCACCGAGCGTTTTTTATAAGTCATGAATTGCACATATAAACAAGATTGTTCAAGTCAATATCAGCGATCGCCTACTAGGATTATCAATGATGGTTAATCGTCAATTGCCGAGCGTGTAGAGATCAACCTGGCTTTAAGGTGTACTTTACCAATCTGAGCAAGACTATAGTAATAATTTTTTAATAGTTAAAACAAGTAAAACTCAAAATCAACGGCTAAATGATTGAATCTATTGTCGATACGATTAGTTCTCTAGGTTATATCGGAATTGCCTTATTAATGGCACTAGAAAATATCGTGCCACCCATTCCTTCAGAATTAATTATGCCCCTAGCTGGTTTTGCCGTAACTCAAGGTAAGCTAAATTTTTTATTTGTCGTAATAGCGGGAACAATCGGCTCTGTACTAGGAGCAACCCCCTGGTATTTTTTAGGCAAATCCTGGGGGTTAAACCGAACCAAGAAAATTGCCGATCGCCATGGCAAATGGCTAACTCTCTCAGGTAAGGATGTAGCCAAAGCCAAAAAATGGTTTGACCGTCGAGGTTATGCTGCAACTGCTATTGGTCGTCTCGTACCAGGAATTAGAACCTATATATCTATTCCCGCAGGTATTAGTAAAATGCCCTTGTTGCCCTTTATGATTTATTCCATCGCAGGGTCGATTGTTTGGGTAAGTCTGCTGACCTATGCAGGATACATTTTGGGTGAAAATTACGAACAGGTTAGTACCTATCTCAAGCCTGTATCTTCTGTTGTGGCAATTTTGTTGTTGGCACTTCTTATTTATTGGATAATTAAACGGAGAAAAAAAACATTTGATAACTAAGATCTTGGTAAAGGCTCAACCGTATTGCATTATGCAGTAGCAAAAAGTTCCTTGCTAACAAAATAATCCACTTGGAATTAGTATTTTTGTTTACCAGGTTTTGAGTCAGACTAATAACTATCAACTTGTCAAACTTAGTTCTTTTCGGATCACTTGGTAAAAAATAGTATTCAACTGAGGAAAATATGAATCACGAAAAATTTATACAGGAAGCATTGATCGAAGCTAAAAAAGGCGATCTGCCCTACGGCGCTGTAATTGTTAAAGATAATGAGATTATAATTCGTGCTTACAATACATCTCAAACAGACAGTGATGTTTCAGCCCATGGAGAAATTAACGCCCTACGCGCCTTTACCAAGCAGTATGGTTATAGTTTGGATGCTTTAAATGGCTACACGCTTTATACAACTTGTGAACCATGTCCGATGTGTGCAGCAGCCTGTATTTGGGCAGGAGTTTCTCGCATAGTTTTTGGAGCATCTATCAAACAACTGATCGATCTAGATACAAAACAGATAGATCTTTCCTGTCAAACTGTTGCTGAAAAAGGATTTCAAAGTCCAGAAGTCATAGGCGGTATTTTGGCAGACGAATGTTTAGAGTTGTTTAGGCAGCTGTAATTGAGGTTAAGTTCAACCTGAATATCCAGATGGTGAGCTGGTGAGCGATCGCTTGATAAACAGTACCTAGATAAGCAAAAAAATTAGACTCCGATTGTAATCGAAGTCCAGAAGAACTATCAAGCTAGTAATTGAAAATTAATTGTGTTGCAAAATGTTATCCGAAAAATTTGCAGGGTCGTTTATTTTGAGAAAAGCACAAGCTTATAATCAGACGAACTTATTTTTTCATTTGAAACCATGTCTTGAGAACATCGCTTTTTGAGAAAGAGCAACCTTTACTTGTCAACTTCAGGTACAATATCGGGGCGTTCTTTGTCTTCCCAGCCAGCAGGGCGTTTAGAATTATACCAAGCAATTGAACCAATAGTTACAGCAGCAACAAAACCTAATCCTAAAACAGCGGTTGCTGCATAAGGAAAATGAGGTTCGCTACTAGCGACTTGCAATAAAAGATTCATAAATTTTTTTCCTTCTTTCTTTGAATTATAGATAATGATATTATCTTACTGACCATTTGCTACACATCTTTCTCACTACAGATAAATTATCAATCTAGAGATATATTTTATTTGTTGTCTTGATTAACAGCGAGCGTCCCTTGCTATATTCTGCTAAATCACAGATCGAGGAGCAATTCGATCTTAGCTATCCATTTGCTCTTGTAGATAAGTCTGTAACAAACTGTCTAGCTTATCTGCGGGACAACATTCAATCAAGGCTTCAAACGCTTCATATAGCTTGGCTGCACTGTCACCTAACATAGGAGTCAATCCCCAAACATCTTCAATCCACTGTTGCGGTGCTTGATCATCAAAAATCATCCGTTCTAATAGTTGTTTGGCTTCAGCTTTAGAAAGAGACATAATTATTGTTTGCTATGATTAACAATCTTTCATTATCAAGCATCATCGGTTGATAAGCTGGAAAAATATCTTTTATTAAATTGATTCAATGATTGATACTTTTAGCTGGTCTAATCCTTGGGCGATCGCGATCGCTCTAAATACTGTTTTACTAACTATCGCCTTCATCAGTCCGAAAAAGCTTTTAACACCTCTGGGCAATATTAACGGAGCGATTTTGGGGATTTTAGTCTGGGGAACTTTGGGCTGGCGTGGTTATGTAGTAGTCATCTTTTATTTCATAGTTGGTTCGGGATTAACCTTTGTAAGGATGGAACAAAAGGAAGCCGAAGGAATAGCAGAAGAACGTTCGGGGAAGAGAGGTGCAGGAAATGTTTGGAGTTCGGCACTGGCTGCAACCATTTGTGCGATCGCCACCTTGTTTTGCGCTTCTCCTATTAGAGAATTGTTTATTTTAGGCTATGTTGCCAGCTTTTGTACCAAACTTTCTGATACCACTGCTAGCGAAGTCGGAAAAGCCTACGGCAAAACAACCTATTTAATTACTACCCTAAAACCTGTACCCAGAGGAACAGAAGGTGCAGTAAGTCTGGAAGGAACCCTGGCAGGTGCTTTAGCTTCAATTATTCTAGCGGTTATTGCCTGGGCGATCGGCATGATTAGCTGGGTAGGTATTATCTGGTGTGTTGCTGCTGCTTTTATCGCTACTACTGTTGAGAGTTTAATTGGCGCAACCCTAGAATCTCGCTTGAGCTGGTTGACCAACGATATGGTCAATTTTATCAATACTTTGATAGGTGCGATCGCTGCCATCACGCTGGCACTCTTGGTTTTTTATTAAATTTTCTCAGGTTGTATAGTCATTCCAAAAAGAAATCAGAGGTATAAGTCACCGAGATTGAATTAGCTTTAACCCAACAAACCACTAACAACTAACAACAAGCTAGTCAACCAGAAGAAAATTAATTGGAATGACTATAACCAAACACAAACAGCTAACCACAAATAACAGTCTCAAATAGCCTCAAACAAAATCACAATCCTGCATAATTGCTCGGTGCAGCAAGCTTTTGTACTTTGCAGAACTGATAACATAAGAACCAAAACGTTCCAGATGAGGATTTTGCAGCTGAGCATCAAACATGACATATTGCCTTGTTCTCAAATGCTCTACTAGCTTAACCATTGCTACCTTTGAGCCTTCGGTAATATGGTAAAACATTGATTCGCCAATAAACACCCCCTTAATCGAGATCCCTAGTATTCCTCCTGCCAATCGATCTCCCTGCCACGTTTCAAAACTATGCGCCCATCCAGCTTGATGGAGAGCTAAATAAATTTCTAGTAATTCTTCTGAGATCCAGGTAGTATCGCGATCGGCGCAGCCTTCACAAACAGCTTTAAAATCTCGATCAATTGCCACCGAAAAACGTTCTTGATTCAACACTCTCTGTAAAGATTTTGGATAGCGGAAGCGATCGTCCAAAGGAATTAGGGTACGCTGACGACTAGAGTACCAATCTAATCCATCATCATCAGACATCAAAAAATAACCTTGGCTGTATCCTTCAATAATTGAAGGAATATTAATTTCCATACCTTTACTATTATCTATTTCTAAATGGAGATGTTTAGAAGGCAAAATACTTATATCAAATTATTAGCTGTCCACAAATTTTTGTGCGACTTATCTATAGATATAAATTAAACATAACAAAACAAATTATCATGACAGATTCTGCCGAACCGATTGCCCCCATTACCTTACCCAAAGTACAACATCCTGAAAAAGAAGAAGAGTGGCTCAGACAATCTCTACATACTTGGTTAGATGAAGAATTTTTACCCGAAACCGTCAACGCTAAAATAGCTCAAAGAGCATCAAAGATTTTTGTACGTCAACGCATGGAGGGAGAAAACGACTTGGGTTCATTAGTGATTGCCATTATTGCCGAAATGCGAAATTTTGATTTTAGTCGCAGTTTTTATAGCGAATTTGCAGTTGCTAATGCCGTAAGTGATTTAATTTTAGATAGCCTAGGTATAGATCGCTGCTGCGGTGAATAGTTTCAATAATCGGTGAGCCATGAGCAAATTTACTTGGATGAATGATTGGAAAAATCGTGCATCGAAAAACATCGATGAAGCAACACGGCGTTTAAAAAAGCTGCTTCCTGTAGACCGCGTTGCCGAGAAAGCCGTTGGCTGGTTTAGTGTTAGCGACGAAAAAGTCGCAGAAATTTTGACTACCGTAAGGGAAAAGCTGCCAACAACAGAAGCCTTGTTAATTGGTAAACCTCAAGCTGGTAAAAGTTCGATTGTCCGTGGTTTGACGGGGGTGTCGGCAGAAATTGTCGGACAAGGATTTCGTCCCCATACACAAAATACTGAAAGATATGCCTACCCATCTGAAGATCTACCATTACTAATTTTTACCGATACGGTGGGGTTAGGAGATGTCAATCAAAACACTCAAAATATTATTAGGCAATTAGCAGCAGAATTAGAACAAGACAGTCAACGTGCCAGAATTTTGATTCTCACTGTTAAGGTTAATGACTTTGCTACCGATACCCTACGACAGATAGCCCAACAGTTACGGCAAAGCTATCCAGACATCCCCTGTCTTTTAGTAGTCACTTGTCTCCACGAAGTATATCCAATCGATGTCGAAGAACATCCAGAATATCCCCCAGATTATGAAGCAGTCAATCGAGCTGTTGAAGCAATTCGACAAGACTTCGAGCAACTATGCGATCGCGCAGTATTAATTGACTTTACTCTCGAAGAAGATGGCTATTCTCCTACCTTTTATGGCTTAGAAGCTTTGACAGACACTCTAGCCCAACTGTTGCCCGAAGCAGAATCACGAACTATTCATCAGCTAATAGATAATAGTGCAGGAGAAGAATTGGGTAATCTCTATCGAGATACTGCTCGGCGTTATCTAGTAGCTTTTTCTACCATGGCAGCGACGCTGGCTGCTGTTCCCTTACCTTTTGCCACCATGCCTGTTCTAACAGCATTACAAATTTCTTTGGTGGGACTATTGGGCAAATTATATGGGCAAACTTTATCTCCTTCTCAAGCTGGAGGAATCGCCAGTGCGATCGCGGGAGGTTTCTTTGCCCAGGCGATCGGTAGAGAATTAATTAAATTTGTTCCTGGTTTTGGTAGTGTTATTGCAGCATCCTGGGCAGCAGCCTACACTTGGTCTTTGGGAGAAGGAGCTTGTGTTTACTTTGGCGATCTGATGGGAGGCAAAAAACCAGACCCCAAGAAAATTCAATCTGTGATGAAAGAGTCATTTGCTTCTGCCAAAGAGCAATTTAAAAACGTCTCTTAATAAATGTTGCTAAATGTTTCAGTAATCTTGAAAATGGCTTTATGGCTTGTATCCCTTGATACAAAAAGTTTTCAGCGGTCAAAAAAACAGCCTCAGAAAAACTTTCTCCAAAAAGGTTGACTTATTTAGTCATAATCTCTATATTGGTAAATGCGCGGTTGAGAGGGACGAGAGTTTCCGACCAAGCCAGAACCTAGACAAAGCAATAGTTTGACGGAATCAAAGCCAAGAAGTTATTGGATAAAAAACATACAAAAGAAGCT
>JADEXJ010000197.1 GCA_015207195.1 Pleurocapsales cyanobacterium LEGE 10410 | reverse complement strand
GATATTGAACTTTGGCTGCTTGAATCTTCATTTCTAAAACTAACATATCCTTATGCTATCATATGAGCATAAGAAAGTATAGCCAAACCTCGATTTTTTCATCCCACGCCTAAAGGACGCTTCGCTCGTGGGCTTTCATTTTCTGTAAGCATTTTATATTTTACTTTACCCAACCAAACACCTGAGAATATTATGCTTTGAATTTGCTTTAATTTAAACGCCTGACACAAACTAGCTGTTTCCCGCCTGTCACAAAGATTGTTGACAATAGAGAACAATTTATAGCTACGGCTTTTGAATAATCAAACAAAATTACTCAAGTGTTGAATTAACTGCTGTGCTTGCAGAACACCCTCAATTTTTTCGGCTGGTTGACCGTTTTTAAACAAGACTAAGGTGGGTAAAGCCTCAACCTGATACTTTGAAGCTAGGTTAGGATACTTATCCGTATCAATTTTAACTACCTGGAGGCGATCGCGTAAGCTTGCTCCAACCTGTTCTAAAATCGGACTCATCATCTGGCAAGGACCGCACCAAGTCGCGTAAAAATCTACCAAAACGGGAATCTCGGAATTGTCTAACAGATCTTGAAAACTAGAGAATTGCTTTTTTACTGCCATAGCGATCGCTTTATCCAACTAACTGGGTTACGAAGAGAAAATTAGTCTAAGAGACTAGTTAGCCTATATGATAACTAAGTTAAAGAGAAATCCAAATAATTTTATCTAGTTTTTTAAGCTTATTTTAAAGGAGCAGGTTATGAAATTACTCCCAGAAAATTTACAGCATCTAAAAGATAAAGTTGCCATAGTTACAGGGGCTTCTAGAGGAATTGGCAGGGCAACAGCCTTAGCCTTAGCCAGTCAAGGGGCAAAAGTCGTAGTAAACTATGCTCGATCTAGTGATGCTGCCGAGGCTACAGTACAAGAGATTGTCAAAGCTGGGACAGAAGCGATCGCCATCCAGGCTGATGTTTCCCAAAGCGCGGAGGTAGATAATTTAATCAAACAAACTCTCGATAAGTTTGGACGCATTGATGTATTAGTAAACAACGCAGGTATCACTAAAGATACTTTGTTGCTACGAATGAAGCCAGAACAATGGCAAGCGGTAATCGATCTTAATCTTACAGGGGTTTTCCTATGTACCAAAGCAGTTAGTAAAATCATGCTCAAGCAACGTAGTGGCAGAATTATTAATCTGGCTTCAGTTGCAGGACAAATGGGCAACCCAGGACAGGCGAACTACAGCGCAGCCAAAGCTGGAGTAATCGGCTTTACTAAAACCGTGGCTAAAGAATTAGCTAACCGTGGAATTACCGTCAATGCGGTTGCACCAGGATTCATCGAGACTGATATGACTCACGATCTTAAATCCGACGGCATTATTGAGCTTATTCCCTTAAATCGTTATGGCAAACCCGAAGAAGTTGCAGGTACGATCCGCTTTTTGGCTGCCGATCCCGCAGCAGCCTATATCACAGGACAGGTATTCAACGTTGATGGCGGTATGGTAATGGCTTGAACAACTCTAGTTTAGAGTTGCTAGTTCTGAATCTGTGTCTAAAAAGCGATCGGGTTTTGATTGATTAATTGTCAACTACTACGGGAAGTTCTTTGATTCGTCGGGCTAAATCTTCAGAATCTAAATTGTTATATAGCACCATGGTTGTGGTTTCGTTGCGTTGAAAACCGATGCGTTCATAGAAGCTTTGTTGATGTGTAGTAGTCAAGTAGACTCTTTCTACCTTACTGACCAAAGGATGAGACAAGACTGTTTGTACTAGCTTTCTGCCTAAACCCACCCCCTGATAGTCGGGATCGATTACCACGTCCCAGATCCCAGCACGATAAATACCATCAGAGTTAGCTCTGGCAAAACCGATTAGACGTTCGGTGTCCCAAACGGTAACTACAGGATTGCTGTTAGCGATCGCAATTTTTAGATCCTCTAGGTTTCGTTCTCTCGCCCAGAAAGCACTCCTCACTAACAAACGTTGCAATTGTCTAAAATCTACTTTTGATTTGTCAGCACAAAATTGAATATGACTACAATCCATTACGGTCGATACCTAACTGTTTATGATGATTATTCTCAGGGAAACACCCTAATAATACACCCAAAATAGGCTCTACTAGCTGACCTTGGATGTGATTCTAAACACGAACTATGTTTGCAGGGCTTTTTCCTATACTACTGCTATGATTGCAAATTTTTGGCTAAATATAGTCGATTTTTATGATTATTTCCTGACATTTAGTTGGCTGATAACTAAAACCTTTTGCAATGCTAATACTAGCTCTTTTGCAAGATATCTACGGTAAGCTATTTGAGGTAAACCCAGTATCAGCAAGGAACAGATCGAACCAAACCAGGGCAAACATATTTTAAATCCTACAGAACAAGCGATTAACAATTAACCATTAAAGATTAATAATTTCTATGATTACTATTGCCTTACCAAAAGGCGCATTATTAAAAGACAGCATTGAGCTGTTTCGCAATCTAGGCTTAGATTTTAGTGCCTTCTTAGATAAAACTAATCGTCAACTACAGATTGTCGAGCCTACCAACACCGCCAGAGCTTTGTTAGTTAGAGCGCAAGATGTTCCCGTATACGTAGAATATGGTCAAGCGCAGCTGGGAATTGTCGGCTACGATGTATTGCGAGAAAAACAACCAGAAGTTGCCAATTTAGTTGACCTCAAATTTGGCTATTGCCGACTATCGGTAGCAGTTCCAGCTAGTAGTCCCTATCGCAGTTCGGTTGAATTACCACCCCACGGTAGGGTAGCTTCCAAATTTGTTAACTGCGCCAAAGAACATTTTGACGGGATCGATCTTCCTATAGAGATTGTTCCGTTGTCTGGTTCGGTAGAATTAGGACCAATTACGGGAATGTCTGAGGCAATTGTCGATCTAGTTTCTACGGGCAAAACTCTGAAGGAGAATGGTCTGATCGAGATTGACGTGCTTTATCAAAGCAGTGCTAGATTGATTGCCCATCCTCTAAGCTATCGTTTAAATCGCGATCGCCTCGGTAGTTTAGTAGAAAAATTTAAAAATTAATCTTTTTTGGCTTGGTTCGGCTTTGACGGCGAAAAAACTGCCCCGATCGAGCCAACTGATTTTTTTTTAGAGATGTATCACTCGCGATCGTTGTCATAATTAAAATGATGGCTTTACAACCCAGGATTTATTAAAGTTAACAGCTAACCAATATCTCTCTCAAGAATTTGCATAGTTCATGACTGTCGCTTCCCCAAACCCAGATAAAATTAAAAATCACAACAATGATTGGCGATTATTTCTCAAGCTGATCCCCTACACTCGTCAAAGCCGAGGCACGTTGGTAATTTGTTTGATCTTGCTAGTACCTTTGGCTGTGGCTGGTTCGATTCAGCCATTAATTATTGGTCAAGCGATATCAGTATTAAAAGACGAGCCAACTTGGGCTTTTTTAGATAGAGTGTCCAGTGCTGAGGGAATCAATCTTTTGGCAGGATTACTACTATTAACAGTATTGATCAGACTGATGTTTGCTTCGGTACAAGGTTATTTAGTACAAAAAATTGGACAAGAAATTACTGCCGAAGTCAGACAAGATCTATTTACTCATGTAACTTCTCTTGCCTCAAGCTTTTTCGATCGTACTCCCGTTGGCAGACTAATCACCCGTATTGCCAGTGATGTAGAAGCCTTGGGAAATGTTTTTGCTAGTGGTGCTATTGGGATCGTTAGCGATTTTGTTTCAATTCTGGCAATTGTCGGGTTTATTTATGCTACTAACTGGAAGCTAGCATCGATTCTGATTGCCATGCTAATTCCCGTTACGGCACTGATTATTTATTTTCAGCAGCAATATCGTAAAGCCAACTATAAAGCTAGGGAAGAACTGTCTCGACTCAACTCGATGCTGCAAGAGAATATTGCAGGAATTGATATTGTTCAGGTATTTCGCCGAGAAAAATATAACAGCGAAATGTATCGCTCAATTAATGAACGCTATCGTCTAGAGGTGGATAAAACTATCTTTCACGATTCGGCAGTCTCGGCAACGTTAGAGTGGATTGCCTTGGTGGCGATCGCTGCCGTGCTTTGGGTTGGTGGTACATTTATCCTACAAGACACCATGACTTATGGTGCATTAACATCATTTATTCTTTATGCTCAACGGTTGTTTAATCCCCTACGCCAATTCGCCGATAAATTTACTATGTTCCAGTCGGGGTTTACGGCGATCGAACGAATTACAGAATTGTTGAACGAACCAATTGAGATTAGAGATAAGGTAATCTCTGTAGCGGAAGGACATCGTACTTTGTTGACTAAAGCAAACGATCCAGAAACAGGAAAAACAGGCGAAATACGCTTTGAAAACGTCTGGTTTGGCTATAAGCCCGATGAGTATGTAATTAAAGATTTAAACTTCACTATTAAACCTGGGGAAAAAGTAGCTTTAGTTGGTCCTACGGGGGCAGGGAAAAGTTCGATTATTCGTTTATTGTGCCGTCTTTATGAACCTAGCAAGGGCAGAATTTTGGTAGACGGGATTGATATTAAAGATATTCCTCAAGCGGATCTAAGACGCTACATTGGTGTAATCCTCCAGGAAAGCTTTTTGTTTGCAGGGGATATCAAGCGCAACATTACCTTGGGCGATAACTATTCCCTCGAAGAAGTCAAACAAGCAGCCAAGTTAGTCAATATTGATCGCTTTATTGAAAATCTACCCAATGGTTACGATACAGTCTTGCGAGAACGAGGCACTAACCTATCAGGGGGACAAAAACAGCTTTTGGCTTTTGCTAGGGTAGCCATTCGCAACCCCCACGTCTTGATTTTAGACGAAGCTACCTCCAGCTTGGATGTCTCTACCGAAGCTTTGATTCAGGAAGCCTTAGAGCATTTGCTAATTAACCGTTCCGCAATTATTATCGCCCATCGTCTTTCGACGATTCGTAATGTAGATAAAATTTTAGTGCTGAAGCGAGGACAATTAGTAGAGTCTGGCAGTCACGATGAATTACTCAAAGCCGAAGGATTATACGCCAGTCTGTATAAATTACAGATGTTGGGTAAATAGCATAATGATAAATAAAGTAGGGGCAGTTCCCTAAAGGACTCTTAAAGGGATATATGCGGAGCCCTAAAGGACTAGCTTCGCGTCGCGGTATCCTTTAGGACACCTTCGGATATCGCTTCTCATCGCGCAAACTGCCCCTACAGGGATAATGAATATTAATGGCAAAAAATAACATGGCGATCGCTTTATCGGTAATCTTTTGCTTGTCTCCCGTGGCGTTGACAATTCATCTAGCGATTAAACAGGCTGAATCAAATGCTTATAAAAAAAGACTGGGCTATATTTACGGTGGATTATGGGCGATCGCTTTCTTAGGTTACGGCTGGCTGTTTTTTAGTAGTAAGTAATAAGTATTCCATCTCAATTCGATGGACGAAGTTTAGAACCCAAGAATTTCTATTTAAATATTATTATCTTAATTCTTTTAACCCTGGCATTAACTGGGCAAATGCTACTCCTCGATGACTAATTTTACCTTTCATTTCAGGTGACATTTCGGCAAAAGTCTGTTGTTGTAACGGCACGTAAAATATAGGATCGTAACCAAAGCCACCAGTGCCACGGGGAGAATTTAATATTTCCCCCCTACATATTCCTTCTGTTTCTAACACAATCTCACCATCGGGATTGGCGATCGCCACTGCACAGATAAACTTTGCCTGTCTATTATCCGTATCACCCAATTCTTTTAACAAACGCTCAATTCGATCCTCATCGTCTTTACCGTAGCGTGCCGAATAGATTCCAGGCGCACCATTCAGGGCATCTACCGCCAAACCAGAGTCATCGGCGATCGCCCATTTACCCAACGCTTTGGCTACTTGGGAGGCTTTGAGACGGGCATTAGCGATAAAAGTAGTTCCCGTTTCTTCTATATCTAGATCCGCTGGCTTTAATTCGAGTTCCCAAGGCAAATCCGTCAAATACTCCTGCATTTCTTTGAGTTTTCCTGGATTCCCCGTGGCGACGACTAGTTTTCTGACCATTGAAAATATATTTACTACTTTCCGTCAATCTATCACGAAATATCAGCTATAAACCATTGGTCACAACTTAAGCTTGTAAGATAGCTGCCAAAGAGGGTTTGGGCGGAAATTGAAAGAAAAATTGGTCATTACCTCAACTCTATCTTCCACCATTGGTCATTGCCTTTTTTTAGCATGGTCTCGGTTCAGTCTTTTACTCTTGCCCATAGAGAAATCACATCTTTATAATTAAAATAATTAAAAATCTAACTTTTCTAGCGGAAGTGCGATCGCTTAATAGCGAGGAGTTATCTGGGATTGATATAGCCATTCCCAAAATTTTATTGATTGATAATGATGATGATTATTGTCAAATTAACTCAATCGCTCTTTCAATCTAAAATTACGCGATCTTTAGTACAGCAGTTTAAAAATTAATTTTGAGCAAGATATAATTGACTTTTAGTTTTTCCAGAGGAAATTCAATGAATAAGAAATTACTGACTACTTTAGGTTGTTCTAGTTCAATAGTACTCTCTCTATTAGGGACTAATTCCGTTAATGCCAAAGAGTATGTTTTTACTGCCCCCGAATTAGATAGTCAAATGGCTGAAATTCCTGAAAGTGAGACAGACTATCCTTTTGTGGGCTGTGGTTGTAGTGCTTATGATGCTGAAACCGCCGCTAAAATAGATCGAGAAGGAGATAAGGCGATTGAACTTTACGGTTGTGACTGTGCTGGTCATAGAAATCTGGTGCGGAATCTTGATTCTAATAAAATAAACGACAATTACAAAAACTTAAAGCTTTGAGAAAAAGGCGATCGCCAACTAAATAATCAAACGTATTCATAAAGCGCAAGCCTACAAACGAGATCGCTTATTTTTAGTCAGGCGCCCTGCAACTCCAAGCAGAAGAAATGGAATACGATGCTTCTTTATATTATGCCGTTGGCGATCGCTTTTTTGATTGTTATGAGTAGTTTGTTTATCAGCTAAATCAAGCTCTAGCGAAGTGAGAATCCATTTCAAGCGTCAGCTAACTAGTGGAGTCGTCAAGATATCGCAGTTAATTCTTTACCCTGACTATCATCGATAGTCGCAACTGATTCTTGTTGTTCGGACTTTTGGCGGAATTTCTTAGCTAGGGCGGGGGCATAGAACATCACTGCCAATCCCAAGACAACTAGTCCCGAACCGACCCAGGTTAGAGCGGTTATCCAAGCGGGTTCCCGTTTTACCTGTAGGGTAGATTGCTGCAAGTCTCCAGGATTCCAAGAGGCTTGGGCAATTTTCCAGCCCTGATACCAGGTGGGGTTGTTCATCCAAACTTTGCGCTGTTCGGTAATATTGTTTTGAGGATCTTCGATACGGATTTTGCTCGTCCACATGGCAACGGATTCTGAACCTTCATTGCGATCGACAATAAAGTCTTCTAGCTGAATTGCAAAGGGTAGTTGATAGACTTTTGGGCTAAAAGCTGCGTAAATTTGTTGTTCGCCATCATTAATTGCACTTGCTTCTCCCCAAGGTAGCCAGGTTTCTTGTCCCGATGCTGTTTTTACTAGCAGTGCTGGTGTACCCTGAACCTGCTTATCCGTTGCAGGAACAATCTTTCTTTGTATTTGGGTGTGGGGAAGATATTCTTTGAGGGTGATTTTGAAGTCAGCCCAGCCAGGAGTAACGGCTTCACCTAATGTTAGACTCCCCGACTTGAACTTGGTAGAGGATTTGGCAGCGTAGTACAAATTATCTTGATTAGCAATTACTTTGAAGTAGTCTTTAACCTGAGGTACTTGGACTTGATAGTTGAGGGTAATATCTTTGATCGCTTCTCCCGATATCAGAGTACGAACGGGAGGAAAATCGGCTTTACCAAAGGCAAACCAGCGTTCTTTACCCGTAGGGGAAGTTATGTCTAAAGCTAGGGCAGGATTGTTAAACTTCTCCGAGGCGGTGACGGGCTGGTTATTTCGATCTAGGCGAAAGTCAGGAAAGAAATCAATAATGGAGATTTTGAGTCCTCCTACACGTAAGGTTTTAGATGTATTATGCTTGACATCAAAGCTGCGTTGTTTTTCTGGGGTGGTAATTTTTAGTTCTCCCCAAGGGTGTTGGTCTGATGTTTTGGGATGTAAAATCTGATTTAATTCGACATCACTATTAACTTTGACAATTTCTAGTTCCGCAGGACCAAGTCCCACCTTGCTGTAGATACTGGGGGAGACTACCAAAGTACGCTCGATCGCCTGTCCCATCCGCTCGCTTGCCAAACTTAACTTCACTCCAGGATTATCGATCTTGTCTCCATCTGCAAAGTTAATTGTCTGTACTGCGTTATCTGTATAGCTTTCTAACTCCAGTCCCCCGATATATTTAGGGCTGACAGTACCATCTTGTTTGATAAAAATGCTATCCCGTTTGATAGTTCCATCAGATTGAACTACTTCTAATAAATCTCCTTCTACTCTAATGCGATCGCTGGCTGGGCTGTCGGTTCTAACCAACAGCATTCCTTCCATTCCCAGGTGGATTACCCCAGCCGAACCTGCAATAATTACAATTAAACCAAAGTGAGTCAGGGCAAAGCCGATTTTTCTTGCCCCTCGCCAGGGATAGCGCGACAATGCAGACATACCGAGATTTACTGCCAGCAGAAACATTAATGCCCCAAACCAAGGACTTTTATAGACTTCCTGCTGTACCGTAGCCGAACCTACCTGGGATTCATAAAAGGTAGCCCAGATTAAAATGCTAATAATTGTACTGAGTAAAGGTACCGCCAGTTTGATTGAGCCGACGAAGCGAATAAGGCGATCGAACATAAATAATTATTTGTTGATTTTAAAATGACGGATCGTACTTGCGGGCAACTTGATGTTTTCACTAAAGATATTAATAAATCTTTTGGCTAATTCATGATTAAAGATGCTTTTCTAGGTAACAAAAGTAGCGTCAAAATTTCCAAGCAAGCTTGATTTTATTATTGGTAGCTCATGGCGATCGCAAAATTGCCAATGACAAATATCAGTCTTAATACCTATCACTTCCAAGCAAAATGAAACAGTAGCAATTGATACTAATTTCTAAAAATATCTTAGACTCGATTTAATAAATATCTTAGACTTCTACGTTACTGAAAAACCAAATTCTACGGAAATTTCTCTTTTGAATCAAACTCAATTTTTTCTGTTCTATTATAGTTAGCTTTTAATTCAAATTAAGCTATATATCAAGAATGAATGTAAATAAAGCATAATACTTATTCCTTATTTGAATTTGGTTTAGGCGATCGTATATTTTGCTACAAAAACTGCCAAAGGTAATATTTTATAAAACTATAGTCAGATATAAATTTTATTGGTAAACAACTAAAAAAGGCATAAATGTCTGGATTTACAGACAATAAAGTTCATGCCAATTAGTGACTCAAACTTAGCAATTTGCGATCGCAATTTTCCTGCAAACCATCAGCTGAATAAGATCATTCTCTCAATATAAAATATCAATAGAGGAGAACTACTACATAATGTCTTTACAGGTAGAACTATTAGAGCAAAGTTTTGAGTCAATCAAGCCTCATGCCAATGAATTCGTTAATAGTTTTTACGAAAATTTGTTTACGGCAAATCCTGAAGCCAAGCCACTGTTTAAAACTACCGACATGGAGGCGCAAAAGAAAAAGCTCTTGAATTCTTTGGTGTTAGTAGTCGAAAACCTACGCCATCCTGAAGTGTTAGACAGCTCTCTGCGGGGTTTGGGCGCACGTCATGTCAAGTATGGTGCTTTGCCCGAACATTATCCTTTAGTGGGTAGTGCTTTGTTAACTGCTTTTGAGCAATATCTTCAAGAAAAGTGGACTCCTGAAGTCAAACAAGCCTGGGTAGACGCTTACGGCGCAATTAGCAAGATTATGCTCGATGGTGCAGACTACTCTGAGGCAGAAATTGCTTTACCCACACCTCCCACAGAAGAGGCAGGTTTACAGGTAGAACTATTAGAGCAAAGCTTTGAGTCAATCAAGCCTCATGCCAATGAATTCGTTAATAGTTTTTACGAAAATTTGTTTACGGCAAATCCTGAAGCCAAGCCACTGTTTAAAACTACCGACATGGAGGCGCAAAAGAAAAAGCTCT
>JADEXJ010000022.1 GCA_015207195.1 Pleurocapsales cyanobacterium LEGE 10410 | reverse complement strand
GTCGGGGGGGATGATGGCTTCCTGGGTATCTCAAGCAACCTTTAATCCCCCTGGTTTGACCGTTGCCGTGGCTAAAGATCGGGCGATCGAATCTTTATTGTTTAAGGGTGATAATTTCGTGTTAAACATGTTGCCAGAAGGTAAACATATTCCCTTGATGAAGCACTTTCTCAAGCCTTTTGCCCCAGGAGAAGATCGTTTTGCAGGAGTGACGACAGAAGAAGCTGATAATGGCTCGCCGATCTTGAATGATGCTCTAGCTTATGTAGAATGTCAGGTGGGTAATCGCATGGAGTGTGGCGATCACTGGTTGGTTTATGCCGTTGCCCAACAGGGTAAAGTATTCGATTCTGAAGGCGTAACCGCAGTTCATCACCGTAAATCGGGGACGCACTATTAAACCTGAGTTTTCGTTCTAACAACTAGTCAATCTCTTGCAATTACTTCTTGCTTACTTTTTTTGTCGAACCGACGTTGTCAAAATCACGGCGATCGCTTTTCGTTTAAGACACAGAGGTAATTATGTCCCAAGGTTTGCAGTTTATGGATGCAGTCTAGAATCAATTATTTCCTTGACCCGAATGGGATTGGTCGTGCCGAGAATGATTCTGCCAGGTGCATCGGATTTGTGGTGAACGAGCCGAACACTATCGGGAACTAATCCCATCCATTTTTTTATTTCAACACCGTCGATCTCGCCATACTTGAAAAGTATTATTTTGGTACAGGAAATAACAATAAACTCATCATATATTCTTAGATTGATGAATGGACCTTTGTATCTGATCCAACCAATAATCCCTCCAGATGTTGAGGTGTATAGGGGATGTTTGCCCTTTTCAATATCTAAACTTCTATGGTGAGATTTAACGATCGCATAGATGAGAAATCCCCAGACCGCAGCTACGAACAACAAAATTAGGATAAATATTAGTATTGAAGGGTCTTCCATAAGATTGCCAGTTCTTTTTAGATGCTTTTTAGGCTCAGAATAATACAGATTTTTTAATGTGGCGAGAGAGCGGAATCTAAATCTTAAGCCTGATGCACGAAAAAACCGCTTCAACTGCCAATATTTGGAGCAATTGAAACGGTAAAAACAACTCTAAAGTTCTTGATAAAGGAGTTTCTATGCCTCTACCAACTCTGGTACGGGCTGTTCGTTGATTTCTGTTGGCGCACCATCTTTGACTAAGGAGCGAGAATTACCGCCACCACCGATCATCTCTCCAACCATGGTGAACATGGCATCTATTTTGCGCTTTCTCCATTCGGCAACCAGCTCATCCACTTCTATTTGAGGTAATCTTCTTTGCATCGCTTCATAAAGATATGCTGCGTGTCTGGTTTCATCTTGTGCCACGCTGAGAATGCTCTGCTGTAGGTTACGGCTCTTTGGCTCGTTGTCGGGTAAAGCTGTTGCCATGCGAGCAAAATCTTTACTAGCATCAAGCTCTAAAATATAGGTACTTGCCATAAAAACTAGCCAGTCGATGTTTTCCGCTTTTAAGGATTCTGGATCGTAGTCGCGGTAGAATTTGGCAAAGAAAGGACTAGATTTTTTCTCTTTCTGCTGAGATTGTTCTTGCTTCATCTCTGCCATTGTCTTAACCTGTTTGCCTAACTCCTTTAGTCCGTGGGCAAATATCTGACCGTGACGTTGCTCGTCGGCAGCATGAATAGTAAGTTTTTCTGCCAGCCAAGTATCTCCTTCTGCTGTGGCTCGTTCGGCTAATTTGGTCAGAAAAGGTACTGCACCAGATTCAGCCATTTGAAAACCTGCTAAGGTATTGGGACGAGTTTGGGGATCTCGGAGTCTGCTTGCCAAAATATATGCTGTCGCACCCGAACCGATGGTGTTGAGAATACTAGTAAAAAAATTCATTAAATAAATTATTGTCTGTGTGTAGCTAGTTGTTTATATTTTAATGAATTATTCTCGTCAGGACATCGATCGCGTCAGCATTCAAAAACTTAACGCTGTTGCTGTCTCCATTGTCTCAACCTAACCAGAAACTGTTGCCAATAGTCATTAAGTTCGTCGGAGTTAAGCTGAAAAATCTGGGCGGGTTGGTTTTCTAGGGCGATCGCAATTATCGCCCGATCTATCTGCACGTTGTATAGATGGTTGAGGGCAGCAGTATAGGCAGTAACCTGCAAACAATAGTCGGTAATCCATTCGAGCTTTTTTGGTTTGGCAGCAGTTTTCCAGTCAAAGACACAAAGGTTTCCCGACCACTCTCCCAAGCAGTCAAAACGCCCTGCGTACTGTTGTTCGGCATGATAAACCGCCGACTCGATTAGATGAACCTCGTCCACGGATTCTAAAACTGGTTTGATTGAATGCCAGTAAAGATTATCTTCTACATCATCGGGTAAATCTCGACCGCCTAGATAATAGTTAATTGCCGTGTGTACTGAAGTACCCCGACGACAGGCTTGGGTACTGATTTTTTGAGCCTGCTTAATACCAACTCGTTTACGCCATCTTTGTAAAGCCAGACGATCTTGTTCTGGTTTGGTAGCGGATAAGATCGTACTGACGGAAGGATAAGCTTTCCCCTCAAAACTTAGTCTGCGTTGGCGATCGATGGTTATATACTTGGCAGGAATATAAGTAAACATTGGACATTGTTAATCGTGGTAAGTGCGATCGTACTATTATCTAGCATAATTTATTTGCCAGAGTCAGAGCAGACTTGTTAGTTGCTTCGGTTTGAGGTATTTTAATAATTAATTTAAATCTAGATGTCTAGACAAGTTTAACAATAGTTAAAGTAAAATTTAACGCCAGGTTAAAAACATGGAACAGCGAACAGAAAGGCAAACAAGTATGGCAATTCTGGCTAAATCCTCCCTAAGTCATCTAGAACAACGGATCGAGACATTGGGGGAATTACCTCAATATACGTTTTTGCGATCGCCAGAAATCGGGTTAACCATGGTTAGAGGGAGGGCTGGCGGTACGGGAGAAGCATTTAACTTGGGTGAAATGACGATTACTCGCTGCGTTGTCAGGATTGAAGACTTTACTGGTTTTGGCTATGTCGGAGGGCGATCTAAGCGTCATGCAGAACTAGCTGCTGTATGCGATGGCTTGTTACAAACCGAAGCTTGGAAACCCAAAATATACAGCCAAATTATTCAACCTTTGCAAACTATCTTGCAGCAACAACAAGCAAAACAACAGCGTCAAACCGAAGCAACCAAAGTAGACTTTTTTACCATGCTGCGCGGGGAATAACTCAATGGATAATTGATAATTGACAGCGTTCTAGCTTTGAAAACTATGATTCGACTAGGCAAACAACAAGATTTAATTCAAATCAATGTTTTTGATAAATTTGGAGGAGACAGAGAACGGGAAATAGCAGAAAAACGCTTACAGGTTTATATCTCAGACAATACAGTTGTCGGTTATATAACTACTATAGAGGAAAGTTGTTTATTCGGTCATCCTCTAATATCTTTTTTATGCGTCCATCCTCAATATCGCCGTCAAGGAATAGCTTCAGCTTTGCTGTCAGAAATAGAACAAGAGTATAGCGATCGCCAATTATTTATTTCCACAGAAAGCAATAATCCAATCATGCTCGATCTAATTAGAAACAGAAAATATAAGCGATCGGGTTCTTTGTCTGGATTAAACGATGATGGATCGGATGAGGTTTACTTTTATAAAGCACCAAACCAATGATTGTTGAACTGCCAGGCTTTCAGGATTTAATACATGATTCTCAGAGTACCTTTAGAACTTTACTAGATGCTTTATCTAGACCAGGTACGATACATCAAATTACCCCACGACTAACCCCACCAGCAGGATTTAATACAGGCTGCGCTGCTGCTTGCTTGACTTTATTAGATTTAGAAACCCTTGTCTGGTTACAACCAGGGTTAGATGAAAAGGTAAAAAACTGGCTGTTGTTTCATACTGGTTGTCGCTTCACCAAAGATCCTAGCCAAGCTGACTTTGCCGTCATTTGGGATATAAATCATATGCCCCCTTTATCTCAATTCAAACAGGGAAAGCCAGTAGATCCCGAAGATTCTACTATATTGTTAGTTCAAACAGAAGCGATTAGCGAATCCTCCCTACAACAGCCGACGTTATCAGGTGCGGGAATCAACGGACAAATCACCATGCCAATTGATTTAGCAGATTCATTTTGGCAACAGTGGCAAAAAAACCATGATTCCTATCCTTTAGGAGTAGATATTTATTTCTTTGCTCATGACAAAGTAGTCGGCTTACCAAGAACATCTAACCCGATCTAAGCAACTTTATTCATCCCTTATCCTTTAAAAATATGGCTTACGTAGCAGTAAAAGGTGGCGAACGAGCAATTCAAAATGCAGAGGCGTTATTACAGGCAATGCGTCGGGGAGATAACAATATCCCCGAACTATCTCTCGAACAAATCAAACAGCAGTTGAGTTTGGCGGTGAATCGAGTAATGGCGGAAGGAAGTTTGTACGATCGCGATTTGGCAGCCTTAGCCATCAAACAATCATGGGGCGATCTGGTGGAAGCGATTTTTCTCTTACGGGCATATCGAACTACTTTACCGAGACTCTATTATAGTAAGCCTTTGGACACAGCCCAGATGCAGCTACAACGGCGTATTTCCTCGATTTTTAAAGATGTCCCAGGGGGGCAAAAACTGGGGGCAACTTACGACTATATTCATCGTTTGCTAGATTTCAAATTGGCTGCGGAAGATGGTGAATATGTTGCCCCAGAAACCGATAATGTCAGGGCGAATGGTCATTCATCTTCACGGGCGATCGATACTTTGGGCGAAGAAGGATTGATTCAGCCAGAAACAACTAGTACGGGCGATCGCTCGTTTGCCCCAACCGATGAACCATTTGACATTACCCGTCAATCATTAACTACGCCGACAAATAGAGATGCCAGACTACAAAATTTAGCCCGCGCTGACGAGGGGTTCTTACTAGGATTGGCTTATTCTACTCAACGAGGATATGGTACAAATCATCCTTTTGCGGGGGAAATTAGAGTCGGTGATCTTGAGGTGATTATCGAACCAGAAGAATTAGGGTTTGAAATTGCGATCGCCGATATTCAGGTAACGGAAGTACAGATGGTCAATCAGTTTAAAGGTAGCAAAAAATTACCGCCTCAGTTTACAAGAGGCTATGGTTTAACCTTTGGCTATAACGAGCGCAAAGCGATGTCGATGGCGTTGGTAGATCGGGCATTACGGGCAAAAGAATTTGGTGAAACTATTGAAGGGGTGGCACAAGATGAGGAGTTTGTTTTATATCATTCTGATAACGTTGAGGCGCAGGGTTTTGTCCAGCATTTAAAGTTACCTCACTACATTGATTTTCAGGCGGAATTAAATTTAGTTAGGCAGATGAGACAAGAACAAGTGGATCGGAATAATCATGATCAAGCTGTAAAACAATTCTCACCCCCATCAAGTTCATGCAGCAAGATTTGAGCAAGACACTTTCGTCATAGAGTTTTGGTTTAAGGAAAAATAAATCAAGGCGATCGCAGAATTAAATCAAAATGGAACGCAATAATTTGCAAATACGCCAGGCAACAGCTAAAGATGCTAGATCGATCGGCTTGCTAGCCGAACAACTTGGATATTCAATATCAGAAAAAGCAATTCAAAAGTATTTAAAGTCTTTAGCAACACCTCAAGAATGGATCGTATATATTGCCTGCAAGTCTGAATCTATCTTGGGTTGGATTAATATTTATTTAACTCACGGAATATTAGCAGATCGTCAAGCTGAAATTGGTGGTTTGATTGTAGATCGAAATTTTAGAGGCTATGGAATTGGACGTTTATTGTTGCAACGGGGAGAAACCTGGGCGCAGCAACAGGGATGTAATTTAATTCAGGTGCGATCGCGAACTACACGCCAGCAAGCCCATACTTTTTATCAAGATGTAGGTTATGAACCTTACAAAACTCAGTTAGTTTTACGCAAGCAATTGAATGTAGCGGAATAATTTATCGTAGTTTTTCATTCAGCAAAATTAACACTATGATTACGGGATTAAACCATTTAACTCTATCAGTTTCTGACCTAGAAATATCTTTCAATTTCTATAAAGATATCCTGGGCTGTAAACCGCTGGCTAAATGGAAACGTGGTGCATATTTATTAGCAGGAGATTTATGGCTATGTCTATCTTTAAATGCAAACGGAGAGGGTCAAGTATCCTCAAAATATACTCATTATGCTTTTAGTTTGTCTCCAGAAAACTTTGAATATTACTCTCAAAATCTCGAACAATTAGAACTTAAACTTTGGCAAGATAACACCAGTGAAGGCGACTCTTTATATATTCTCGATCCAGACAATTATAAGCTAGAACTTCATGTCGGAAACTGGCAAACCCGCCTAGCAGCAATCAAACATCAACCATATCAAGACCTGATATTTTTCGACTAGCTAAATCAAAAACAAAGCAGGATCGACATTGAATTTTTCACCTAATTTAACAGCATGAGTTTTACTGATTTGACGCTTACCATTAAATATCTCAGATGTAATTCCTTTAGAGCCAAAAATATTTAGTAAATCGGCTTGCTTCAAATTATTAGCTTCAACCAAAAGATGCAATCTAGATAAAGGTGTAGAGTTGTTTTCAAAAGTATATTATTTACCTTCAAAATTCTCAATTAGTGTTACTAATAAATCTAAAATCTGTTCTTCTTCTGGAGTTAAATCATGTTTATTAGATAAAGTTTCGGCAATATTCAAAGCTCTCTCATTTTCGGCTTCGTTGGAAATTACTTTTGGTAAATATTTAGACGACAATTTACCATAATTCTCAGGATTGATAGTGAGGGTCATTTTTCCATTTATCCTTACTGTATTCTGCGTGAGTTAGAAAATATTTAAAAAATATTAGTTGTTTTTTATAGTTAATATTTAGTATCAAATCGTTAAGTCAATTATAATTCATCTTACTAGCTGATGACTCAAACAAAATCGACTAACAATCAACCTAATGCATCAACAGAATCAGGCTTCAACTTTGCCTATCTCGACGAACAAACCAAGCGATCGCTCCGTCGTGCTATTCTTAAAGCCGTCGCTATACCTGGACATCAAATACCCTTTTCTTCCCGTGAAATGCCCATGTCTTATGGTTGGGGAACGGGGGGAATTCAAGTAACAGCTTCGGTAATAGGTAAACCAGATACTTTAAAAGTAATCGATCAGGGTGCAGACGACACGACTAATGCAGTAAACATCAGGCGATTTTTTGCAAAGGTTTGTGGCATAAATACTACCGAAAAAACCAGCGAGGCAACCTTAATTCAAACTCGTCACCGCATCCCCGAAACACCACTAAAAGAAGGGCAAACTATCGTCTATCAAGTTCCTATGCCCGAACCTTTGTTTGTTATTGAACCATCGAGAACCGAAGCAGCAAAGATGCACGCCCTAGAAGAATATGGCTCGATGTATGTAAAATTGTATGAAGATATTACGAACTTTGGACATATTGCTACGGCTTATGATTATCCCGTAATGGTCAATGAAAGATATTTAATGAAACCCAGTCCAATTCCTCGGTTTGATAATCCAAAAATGAATAATAATCCTGCCTTGCAGTTATTTGGTGCGGGAAGAGAAAAGCGGATTTATGCAGTTCCGCCCTATACAAAAGTCAAAAGCTTAGACTTTCAAGACTATCCATTTAATATAGAAAAATGGGACAACAAAGCCTGTAAGTTTTGCGGTTCTACTGATAGTTATTTAGATGAGGTTGTGACTGACAACCAAGGAACAAGAATGTGGATTTGTTCTGATACAGATTATTGTCATCATCAACAGAAATCAGGAATAGACTCGTAGAATTATTTCCAAGCGATCGCCATCAACAACGAACAACCAAAATTATCGATTACAGCTAATGAAATCATTATTAAATGTGACCAAACTAACCAAAACTTATGGCAATATTAAAGCTTGTAATAATATTACCTTCGAGCTTTATCCTGGACAGGTTTTAGGTATCGTTGGTGAATCTGGATCGGGAAAGTCTACTTTATTGAATAGTATTGGTAATAACTTATTAATCGATTCAGGAGAAGTTATTTATGTCAACCAGAAAAATCAGGTTTTGAATATCAAACAAATACCCGAATCGCAACACCGAAAACTAACTAAAACTGAATGGGGTTTTGTCCGACAAAATCCTCGCGATGGTTTAAGAATGAACGTTACCGCAGGGGCAAATATAGCGGAAAGATTGTTAGATGTGGGGGTGCGTCACTACGGAAACATTCGCCAAGAAGCAGCATATTGGCTGGAACAAGTAGAGATCGATACTAATAGAATGGACGACTTTCCTCATACTTTTTCGGGAGGAATGCAGCAACGCTTACAGTTAGCCAGAGTATTAGTCACTAAACCCCGTTTGATTTTTATGGATGAACCGACAGGAGGATTAGATGTTTCCGTACAGGCGAGGCTATTGGATTTGTTACGTTCCCTAGTCAGAAATTTAAATCTCAGCGTTATTTTAGTTACCCACGATCTCGGCGTTGTCAGACTATTGGCACACCGTTTATTAGTGATGAAAAATGGCAGTATAGTTGAATCAGGTTTAACCGACAGGGTGTTAGACGATCCACAACATTTTTATACCCAGCAGTTAGTTAGTGCAACTTTAGTACCATAGTTCAACTACTAACTAAGTTTAAAAAAGTTTAAAAAAGTTTAAAAAAGTTTAAAAGTCTGACGCTAGATATGGTTTTTTAGCGATCGCCGATCGATATCAAAAATTCAACTGTAATTTTTATCTGGCTAACTATTATCATTTTTCCTATTTGGTAAATGCCGATTTTGAAGCTGCTAAAGAGATTTTAAACCAGAAACTAAATACATAAGCTGCTTATTATGTTTACTGCCAACAATACTCTGAATCCGCCTAAAACAGCACTTTCTCCCGACACTCTTTTATATGCCACGGGTATACATAAAAGGTTTACCCTACACAACCAGGGAGGAATTAAATTACCAGTATTGAGTGATGTCAGTCTGGAAGTAAAAACAGAAGAATGCGTTGCTTTAACTGGGGTGTCTGGTTCGGGTAAATCTACTCTAATGAAGTCTCTGTATGGCAACTATGGCATTGATGCTGGAGAAATTTGGCTCAAGCATAATAATCATTGGGTGGATCTGGCGCAATTGCAACCCCACGAAGTAATTGAAGTCAGACAGAAAACTATCGGTTATGTCAGTCAGTTTTTGCGGGTGATTCCTCGCGTACCAGCTTTAGATGTTGCAGCCGAACCCTTATTAGAGTTAGGATGCGATACCGAGGTTGCTTACCAGAAGATAAAAGAACTCTTTAGCCGATTAAATCTACCAGAAAGGCTATGGCAACTATCTCCCACAACCTTTTCTGGAGGAGAGAAACAACGGGTTAATCTCGTTCGCGCCTTAGCCGTCGATTATCCTATCTTTTTGTTAGATGAACCGACATCAGCTTTGGATGCTAAAAATCGTCAGGTTGTAGTTGAGTTGTTAACCGAGAAAAAGCAACAGGGATCTGCTTTAGTTGGCATCTTTCACGATCGCGAAGTAAAAGAGACTTTATCTACGAGGGAATTGGTTTTTCAAGCAGATCAAACGTAAATTTCGAGTATAAATCGGTGCGCTAAAAGTCTAGGTATCTTTTGCTTGTTGCTTCTCCGTTTTAGACTGCAAGCCTAATAGTTCTTGAGGAGAGGCTAGCAATTTAATTCTGGCTTTAGTTAACTGTCTGTCTGCATTGAGGTGAAAAAACCAGGCTACATTAACGCTAAACAAAGAAGTTTTTACCTTTCCCGACACCCTAATCCTGGCTATACCGTCTTCCGTTGTTTCACAAATTCCCTGGCTTGGTAGCAGCTTCATCCCTCTAGCTTCCTGATCTAAATAAGTAGCGATCGCTTCTCTACCGACAATTGGTTTTTCAAAAGGTGCCAACATTTCCCCTGCTGGTTCAAATAAAGCTGCTGTGGCTGCAAATTCTTCTCGGTTAATCGTGGCGAAGTAATTAACAATAACTGATTCTGCTATTCCTTCAATAAATATATGATGTTCTGTTTGTGCTTCAGTATGGGTCATGTTGCCGATTCTATTAACTATAAATAGAAATTAGATTAAATCGGGGTGCGATCGCTTCCATCTAAAGGTTTATAATTTCTCACACTACTATGGACAATAGCTAAACCTCGTCTACATAGAAAACTATAGTTTTTGAATCGGAAGTTCTATAGGTGAATATTTCAAATTTCTCTATTGGCAGTGGCAAAATAGGCAAAATATTTTTGTCTTTGAGTATGTTTTATTTTGCGCTCAGTCAAAATTTTGTTCTGTCTCAAACGCAACCAGTTAATCCTCTAGAGGTAGAAGTAAAAAACGATCCTTTAATTCCCGATCGCCCTAGCAAACGGGAACTAACTTCATTGGAAAAATATCGGATTGGACAGACTATCTTAGAACTCGATCGCACTGCCAAAGCCGAACTAGAACAAGGAAATACCGAGGTTGCCTTTGAACTGTGGTATCGCCAGTTAAGGTTGAGCCGTGTTTTAGATCCTGTCAAGGAAATTGAGTCTTTAGGAAAGATTGGCGCGATCGCTTGGCAAGAAAACCGTGGCAGAGATGTTCGCAATATTGCCGAACGTTTAATTATGATCCAAGAGGGAACGGCTGAAAAATCTTTATCCTACGAGCTACTCGAAAGGTTGGCTACAGCCTATCAGCAGGTACGGTATCTGGATAAAGCAACAGAGATTTACCAGCAACTTTTGCGTAACAGCAGAAGAAAAGACGATTTAGCAGCAATTGAAGAAGATTTAGTTGCTTTGGGAAAACTTTATCTAGCTCGTTTTGATTATCGACAAGCTGCTGCGATCTATCAGGAGTTGTTGGCTTTAAGCGATCGCCAATCTGAGAAGCAAACTATTTACCTCAATACTTTGGTCAATATCTACGATCGCACTGCTCAAACCGAGCGAGCTATAGCAGTCAGACAGCGTTTAATTCAGCAATATGATGATACTCAATTAAATAAAATAGCAGATTTAGAAATAGCGATCGCCCGCGACTATCAAACCTCAAACCAAACCGAGCGAGCTATAGCAGCTTATAATCGAGCATTTAAAACGGCATCTCAAACTAAAAGGTTAGCCACTGCCAGCGATGCTTTATCTGAATTAGGAAAACTATATCGAGAGAGCGAACGGATCGATGAGGCGATCGCCAGCTATATTAAGTTACTTCAAGTACAGCAACAATCCCTGAACTACTATGGTTTAATAAATACTTACGATACAATAGGGAAACTATATTTAAAATCGGGTCAACCAACGAAAGCTCGACAATCTTTTCAGCAGGGTTTAGAGTTGGCAAAATCCTTAAATTACCGAGTCGAATATTTTAACAATCAAATTCAGCAGAGCAACTGGTAAGGCAGAAACACGACCTTATATCAGGTTCGGATGAACCGTTAGAACGAAGGGAGTGATAGTTTATGTGTTGTTTCAGTCCCGCAATTGGGATTAATAGGTTAGCGACTCCGCCACCCGAAACCATTATAATCAACACCTTTGACAATCAAAAATGTCGAACCTCCAAAAATTCGCTTCCAATCACTAAATGAAATACGCATAATACAAAATTAAAACCTCGAAAAGTATTTGATTATCAAGGTTCTAAAGTTTTGTCGAACCTCCCACGGATTACGCCCACGCTTAAGTTCGACAGAAAAATAATCTGATTACAAAATAATTGTATCCTCATGCTCTGGTTTTTGAGAACCATAGGCGATCGCTTTTTTGATAGCAGTAGCATCTAAAACATAAATTCTTACCGAATCAGTTTCAGGTTTAATCAGATTCTCAATTTGATACTGCAACTTGACAAACTGCATCTTAGTTAGAAAACACTCAAAAACACTGTATTGTGTCCATTTACCATAGCCACAAAGCAAATCGTGTAACCTCGTTCGTCTTTTATTTCCAGGCTTAGTATTTGGCAGATCGTAAATAATTAAATATAGTAACTGACTCATCGTAACATCAATGGTTTATAAGCCACTTTTTCTTGTAAATGACGACTAAGAAAACGAGCCTGTAATTCAATTGCCCGACGATAGGAACAGCGATAGCCAAAGACAGGATGTTTAAATTCATCGTTTATTTTGCGTTCAAAAGCCTGGAGAAATTGCTTACGACCTTCATCGGATAAACGATATGCACCAAGACTTTCGGTAAATTCTTCTGGTTTGATTTCGCGATTGTTAATCATGGAGATAACCAAACTATCGGCTACTAGAGGTCTAAATTCTTCCATCAAATTAAACCAGATAAGATCTTTCTATTATCTTTTACCGCCAGATTAACAACAATAGAATGCAATGAGTCTAAATTAGAAACCATATTCAAAACTATTAGCTATTTGTTTTAAAAACTATGCCTTACCCATAAGTGCCGAAACATTAGCAAAAGCAGGTATTGTAGCTAAAGAAGTGCCAGAGGAAATAAATCAATGCGATCGTGGGCAACTGAAGAACTCAAGTATGCTGCTCTACCAGACAAACGATTAAATCAAAGATTAATCAAGGTAGTCGAAAATTTAGCCAGGCAGCCTTATGCTAGCATTCCCCAAGCAAGCGGTGCTATTCGCAAATACCAAAGCTACTTACAATTTATGGAAATCGGCACGAATAGAAGCAGAAGACATAATTGAAGCACATCGTAAACAAACAGCCCAAAGACAATGACTCAAATTCCTGCTGCTGGTCAATTGGAAATTGTAGTTCCCCGTCAAGACGAGCAAAAATCGCGGAGTGCCAGTTTAAACATTCGTTATGCTAGTTTCGACTTTCCACCGCCGATTAATCGTGCCAAAAGTTTTTCACACCAGTCTGTGACTTTAAATGTAATTTCTGCATTAGAGGATAATCCTAACCCAGAGGTGAAACCTATTAAATGGCTTTTGCTGACTACCTTAGAAGTCAATAACTTTGAGCAAGCCATCTGTTATATTCGTTGGTATACTTACCGTTGGCTCATTGAACGTTATCATTATGTTCTCAAGAGTGGTTGTCGAATCGAGCAGCGCGAAGGCAAAGCCTTCTAGTCGTGCGCTAGCGCGACGATCTGACGCGAATGCGCCTGCGTTAAAAAGTGCCAAACGAATTGAAAAAGCTTTAGCTACTTACAGTATTGTTGCTTGGCGATATGCGGAGCGGTATCCTTTAGGATTACTGTGGCTAACTTATCAATCCAGACAAAATCCTAACCTTCCCTGCGATACTATCTTAGAGCAATACGAATGGCAATCTCTTTACTGCCATTTTCAAGGTTTTCCTCTAAGCTTAGAGCCTCCTTCAATCAAACAAGCTGTGATTTGGATAGCTCAACTTGGAGGTTTTTTGGCTCGCCGTCATGACGGTTTTCCTGGAGTTAAGACACTCTGGAGAGGACTACAACGATTACATGACATTGCTTCAACTTGGAAGTTATTGCATTTCTCTTCTAGTCAGAATTTAGAGACTTATGGGTAAAGCATAGAACTACAATCAAGACGTGTTTGCTTCTTATAAAGCAAGTTTAGGGTTTGTTTGGGCTTAGTTTTTGTTTAAGTCCCGTTAGACGAACTCCGTATTTGGCAAGGTTCTGACTTTAATGTAGACCACAAGTTAATCCGATATTGAGAAGAGAATCGCGAGCCATTATTCAAACTATTGTTGTCGATTCGACCTTTGAAACCTTTCGTAGCTCAACGCCACAGCTATCAAATACATTACGTTATTTTGAGCGTTGTTATCTAGATAGTTCGATTAATATAGAGAAGCTATCTTGTTCTGCTACCGATAGTGATGGACTTATTGGTTACTGGGTGAACGATGCAAAACCAAAATTAGTTCCAAATTCAACTGCCGATGGTAAGCCTTTAATGATTCTATGTGCTGCCGAACTAGAATCGTTACGGATACAGGCTAGGTAATATGCAGCCTTGAAAAAAATTCAGCAAAACGCTTCCGAATTGCAAACTAATGGTGTTGCTAGAAGAGAAGTCCGTTACCGAGTTACTGAAGCGGAGCAATTATTGTATGAATCTCTTCAAGATTCTAAGGTTTCAAGCCAAAATAAGCTTTTGGACATTGATCGTCGTAAAGCAGCAATTGTTCGTAACGATTATCTCGTCCCATAAAACTGGCTTTGGAAGCTAATTTGCTATCGGATCGAGTAAGTTTTTTTGACTATGGTTGCGGTCATGGGGGAGATGTTAGCAGGCTTGCTAGTCAAGGAATTGAAACTGCGAGATGGGATCCTCATTATTTCCTAGATAATTCCTTAAAGTCGGCTGATGTAGTTGATGTCGGTTATGTCATTAACGTTATTGAGAATCTAGCAGAGCGCAGGCAAGCTCTAATTAATGCCTGGAATTTAACTCAGAAGATTTTAATTGTCTCAGCACAGGTATTAATAAGCGATGCGAGTAAAAACTGGGGGTAGTCATGTAGAAGTAATGATATTGATGACAATTATCTTTGATTGTATAGTCGTCCGTCTTCAATACGAATAGTGCGATGGTAGTTTATACCGTTTGTACTTCTACCTCGGTCATTGTAACTATCTAAAATACGCCGATCGTGAGTGACTATTAGAATAGCTGCCCCTCGTTCTAGGGCTAATTTACGCATCAGCAAAATGACATCACGTCCTGTTTTACCATCTAAGGCTGCTGTCGGTTCATCAGCCAAAAACAGTTGAGGACGGCTTACTAAGGCGCGTGCGATCGCTACTCGTTGTTTTTGACCCCCCGACAGTTGTTGGGGATAGTAATTAATATGACTGCCGAGCTTAACGGCGTGTAGCATTTCTTCTGCCATGAGTTTGGCGGTTCGTTCGGAGATAGTTTTATCTAGTTCTAGAGACATCTGGACATTTTGTCTGACCGTCAAAAACTCTAGCAAATTGTGTCCTTGAAAAATATAGCCAATTTGACGACGTATGTTTACCAGTTGGTTTTGATTAGCACCGAGTAGTTCTTGACCTAAGAATCTCAGACTGCCTGCTTGAACCGAACGCAAACCACCGATTAAGGTAAGTAAGGTGGTTTTTCCCGATCCTGATGGACCAGTTAATATGACAGTTTCTTTAGGTTTAAGGTCTAAGTTGATGTTTAGTAGTATAGGTTTACATAATGATTTAGCACCAAAATAGTGATAGAGATTATTAATTTCAACAATAGATTTTTGATTTAAATATGTCGATTTCATTATTATTTATTAATATTAATCTACAGCTTTTATAGTCTGCTATTTGCGATCGATACGGTCGAACAAACTCGTGACTATTGTTGTTACAGATTTATAGTAAATTAAGTTTGTTTTCATTTTTTTTGTTATAAATTCGTTTACCGATTTACGCTTAGGAAGGAATTGATAGTTTTAATAAGATAGGGAAATAGTTATATAAGCTCTTTTCCCCATCTTGATAAATTAGTTAGTACGTGACATCATTTGTTTTGTCATTCTCGATCGCAACAATAAAAAAACAATTGGGTTTTAGACGTTAAATATCTAAAGTAGCAGGAAGAGTAATACCAAATTCGAGCAGATCTTCAGTAGCGATCGCTACCCCTTCTGTCAAGTCAGCATAAAATAGTTCTTCGCCAACACCAAAAACAATCCCCTCGGTTAGGTCAACACCTACTAAGGTCGTACCAACCTCAACAGATGCAGCACCTTCGATTACGTCAACATCTATAACTTCGTCAGCGACATTGACGGTAACTCCTTCAGAAGGATCGACGCTGACTACATCACTACCTAGAACATCCGCGGTGACTCTTTGAGTTAGATCGACCCCTACCACGTCAATAGCTGACAGAGTTACGGTCGTGCTACCCGTAAGGGGATCTACCCGTGTTTCTGCTAAACTGCTATCAATTTCAAGTCCCGTAAGGGGATCGACTGATAAACCTACACCAAATAAACTTAAAATAGTATTCAACATCTTTTCACTCCATTTTTTGTTTGCTAATTAAGAAGACAAAATGAACTAAAATCTCTAGCGATCTAAAACATTTTCATCTCCTTTTTATTAAAAAATATTTGCTCCATAAAATAGCTAATAATCTGTTGTTAAAAAATATCCGCAGGGTCTACAGACCGCAATTTTTGAACTGCCATAAAACCAGAAATAGAACACATAGAAATAATAGACAAAAATACGACTAACCCTTTTTCTAAATCCATGATTACTGGTAGATGAGTTACATTTTTAGCTAAGTCGTATAAGCCTAGGGAAACAATTATTCCTGGAACAAAACCCAGTAACGCTAGTAGGAGAGCCTGTTGAAATACAGCAGTTAATAAATATCTATTGGTAAATCCAATTGCTTTTAAAGTGGCATAAGCAACTAGATGATTAGAAATATTACTATAAAGTATTTGGTAAGTAATACCGATACCGACGATAAACCCCATAAAAACCATGATTTTAAATACGAAGCCAATAGGCGTTCGCAAATCCCAATAGCTTTTTTCCAATTGAACGAATTCGTCAAAAGTTAAAACATTTACATCTTCGGGCAAACTAGCAACTAGATAGTCACGAATCTTCTCTGGATCTCGGTATGGTTCGAGGGTTATTAGCCCTAAATCTATATTTTCTATATTGCGATCGGGAAAAGCCTGCAGAAAACTCGAATAATTAGTAATTAAATTACCATCAATGCCAAAGGAAGGACCGATGCTAAACAAACCTTCGATTGTAAATTTTTTGGCTTTAGTTATTTGATTAAAAGGAGAAATTTCAATTTTTGTATCATTATCCGTCGTGAATTTTTGGGCTATAGGACCAAATTCAGGTCGAGAACTAAGATCGAAAAGAGCAGTATCGGGAAGTTTTAACTTGTTGATATTTCGCTCGATCTCTTCGAGGCTGAAGTTTAACTTGCTGGGATCGACTCCCAATACAAAGATTGAATATTTTTGACCATCGAGAATGTTTTTTAATTTACCAAATTGGAAGTATAAAGGACTGACTGATTCTATCCCTTCAAAAGCTAGAGTTTGATATAAACGTGTTCGAGGAAAACTTTGTTGCGAAGTCAAAGCTTTATATTGAGAACTGGTTAAAAATAAGTCTCCTTCTAAAACTTGATGTACTCTAACCGCACTTTCAAACAAAGCATCTTGAAATCCTAACTGCATAAATAAGAGTACGACTACGAAGGCAATTCCTGCTATGGTAGCGATAAATTTAATCTTGCGATGAACTAATTGCAGCCAGGCTAAAGGGATAGATAAAATCATAAATTAAAAAATTCGTTTAGTTATAGAAATATAGAAATTAAAGGACAATCACTACCTGTACCTGCAAGTTGCTTAGGGCAGTAACTCTTTTACTTGACTCAGGAGCAAGACGAATTTTCACTTCTACTACTTTGTTATCGGTATTAACCAAAGGATCGGACTCAAAAACATTTTGCTGCTTAACTTCCAACCCCACCTGAACCACTTCACCTTCAAGTTCTTCGGAAAAAGCTGCCCCCGTAATTATCGCTTTTTGTCTTAGCCGAACTCGATCTATGTCAGTTTCGTAGACTTCAGCAACTACGTACATGCGCTCGGTTTGCCCGATAGAAATAATTCCTCGCTCGTCCACAACTTCACCAGGACGAACATCAACCTTTAATACTCGACCGTCGATAGGCGATCGCACTTCGGTTAAAGCTAAATCTGCTTGAGCCTGTTTGACCGCAGCGTTGGCTTGTTCTAATTCCGCTTGTGCTACTCCCACGTCTACGGGGCGAACTTCGGCAATACTTTCTAGTCTGGCTTGAGCTTCATTTCTCTGTACTTGGGTAGTTTCAATCGTGCGATTTAAATTTTCACTGGCTTGCTCTAGCTGCTGTCGAACCGTATCGACTCGTAAACGTCTGGTATCTCGTTCTTGTGCCGAAATAGCACCCTCATTAAACAACTGCTGATAGCGATCATATTCTCCTTGGGCATTGTCTAATTCAGCTTTAAGGCGAGAAATATCTGCTTCTTGACTGGCTGTTTGACCCCTCAATTCGGCTTCTAAACGATTAATAGCCGACTTTTGCGCGTCAATATCTCCCTGTTTTGCCCCTGCTTGGACTCGCTCTAAATTAGCTTGCGCTATGCTTACATTAGTTTTCGCTCGATCTAAGGCAGCAGCAGCGCGATCGTAACTATCGAGAACCGCAACTACCTGCCCTTGCTTGACTCTCTCCCCACGCTCGACTAGTAATTGGTCAACTCTAGAACCTTCAGCAGCAGCAGATACTGACAGTTGAATAATTTCTCCTTCGGGTTCGATCTTTCCTAAAGCAGATATCGCCGTCGGTGTGGGTACGGGTGGAGTAACTGGCGTTGGTGCTTGAGGATTGCCAACGATTCGATTGTAGAAATCAGGCTGTAGTTTGGCGATCGCCCAGGTAGTAATTGCTAAGGCGGTTATGACTAATGTTGCCCCAATTGCGATCCACCGCAGCCACGGTTTGCCTTTGGGGGAGACTGGTTCGAGAGGTACAGCTATAGGATCGGGCGAACTATTAACCAGATCGTAATTAAGTTCGCTTTCTGGCAACAGGGAATCGTCGGTTTGTGCTGTTAAATGAGCAGTATGAGTAATATAATTTTCTAGTAACCCAGGACTAAACTGACAGAAGCCTTGATAAACATTTCTAATTCCTTGGGCAACTTCTGCGGTTGGAGTTTGCTTGAGGAAATAGCCTTTCGCTCCTGCTTCTAGTGATTGGCTGATGTAGCTATTCTGTACCTGGTCGCTAATAATCAAAACCTTAGTTGTGGAAAACTGCTCGGAGATAATTTGAGTACTGCTGATGCCATTCAATTCTGGCATTTCCAGATCCATCAGGACTACATCGGGCTTTCGGGCTTTTATCAGTTCAATTGCTTCCCTGCCATTACGTGCCAATCCTGTAATTTTCAAGTCTGCTTCCTGCTGTAGCATGACTTTGAAACCTTCGCGAATTGCTTCGGAATCATCAACAATTAAAATTTGAATTTTATCTTGATTCAATTCTCTGGAATCAGAGTTAAAGTTTAAGCGTGTATTTTGAGAACCGTTTTGCGTCATCATGATTTATTAAGAACCTTTCTCTAGTTGAAGATTGTTGGTATGGTTCGCCGAAGGGTAAGAAACGAACGGATCTGGCGTAGAATTATAATCAAATCTTTATTTGAGTTGCTAATCCCAATCTGACGCATAAGATATTACGGTTTGAGCGATCGGCTTCACTCATCTATCTATCGGGTAATACCCTACTGTCGCTCTTAACTTTCTACTACAAAGAAGTCTTAGGGTTAGTTCGGTTGAGATATTGATAGGGGAAATATTCTAGCAGTTTAATATCCCAAGGACCTTTGATTTGATAGGTAATCCCGCGCCACTCTACCTGTTGAGTCAACATAGCTTGCCAGAGGGCGATCGCGCAGACTAATTGAGTCAAGGGAATAGCCAACATGAATCTCAATAAGTCCCGCGCACTATAGTCTGGTAATCTTTCGTTTCGCAGTGCAAGTTTTTGTCGGATCGCTCGTTCATAGACGCTAATCAATCCAAGTAAGACTATAATGTAGATAAATAAACTGGTGGTAAGTACGACAGCAGAGAACCCTTGCCCCGCAAACAAAGCAATTAGGGTTGATAGAGCAGTCGTAGCGGGAATCAAGCAGGTTATCGTGC
Organism: Pleurocapsales cyanobacterium LEGE 10410; assembly: GCA_015207195.1. Classification (GTDB taxonomy): domain Bacteria; phylum Cyanobacteriota; class Cyanobacteriia; order Cyanobacteriales; family Xenococcaceae; genus Waterburya. The sequence goes on along the minus strand of JADEXJ010000022.1, from coordinate 34,645 downwards.
CATAAATCAGAATTGCCCGCCAGCCTGGATGATAGAGTTTGGCAGTTAACAGTTGACGGCTAACCCACCGTCTGAAATTAGGTAAGGTACACTCTTCGCGATTGACCATCATCAAAGCAGCGACGGACTCGATCTGTATTCCTTCTTCTTGCAAAACACGACACAACATGGTGTCTTCACCAAACGCCTGTTTCCACTTCTCTAGCAGTCGTGCTTGACGAACTATTTCGGTTTTAATCGCCAGAGTACCGCCCCAGGGGATGCGATAAAGATTCATTTGTCCGACAGCAGCGATATTCCACAGATAACGGCATAAAGTTCCCCATTGCTTCCCTGGAACATACCAGCGATTGCCAGTGGTGAGTCCGATTTTAGGGTCTTTTAGGGGACTGACTAATTCTCGCAGCCAGTTGACATGGGGAATAGTATCGGCATCTATTAAGGCAATTATTTCACAGTCTGCATCCAATTCCGAGATAGCCTGAATTAAAGCACTGCATTTAAGACTGCAAGTTTCCCGCCGAACTCGTAAGGGACTAATCTGAACTGGTATAGCTGTTTGATGCTGAAGGTTTTCCATGGCAATTTTCCAAGCGGGATCTCGTTCGCTATCAACGACAATTTTTAATTCATACTGGGGATAGTTTTGATTTAATAACGCTTGCAAACAGTCGGACAAAAACGGATCTGCACCTCGCAAACATAAGGCAATCGCCACTTTTGGCAATTCGTTTTCCTCATATAGCTCGCGTTTATTCTGGCTAAACGACTTGATAAAGACTGAGGTGAAGTATGACTCAAAAAGCACTAGTCCGAGTAGACCGAATACTATGATTAAGGTTAATGTATTCATTCGAGTTGATTTCGGGTAGAGGGAAGTTACAGACAAATAATTTTTTAAAAATCGAGAGCATATTTCATCGCGATCTCGATCGCTTGGTTCTCTTGGAGTAGAAAACTAGCATCGTCAAACTTAGGTAATCCCGTGGCTATCGATACTTGAGGGTTATTGGAGATGCCGAATCCCTCTTGAGGAATTCCTAGTGAGTTCCGATTTAGCTGATAATCTCGATTAAGATCGTCCACCACTGCTACGGCATAAGTACCTGGTTGGAGGTTGGGAATTTTCATCGTGACGGAGTTTTTGGTTGTTTCAGTACATTCACTGTGAACTTCACCGCGATCGTCGAGAGGAAAACCTCGTTCGTTGGCAAAAACTCTCAAGCAGATTTGGCTGTTTTGATGTTGTAATCCTGAAACCGTGACGGTTAAGGTAGAAGCGGAGTTTTCGCCTGCAACTAGGAGCGCACTCGACGCGGTAGCAATCAGGGTGCTATTTAAAAAATGTGTAAGACTGAGGAGCGTCATTTTTCTCGTGATAGCAATTTTTATTTGGGGTATTGAAGTTGGGATGTGGCTTTAGTAGGTTCATCCCAGGCATAACTAAAGCGAGATTTTACGTTGATCGCCATTCCCCATCGACAACGAACCAAACAACTGTCAATACCTCGATGGGATCGGTTGGGATTTTTCTAAAGAACTAAAGTATTTTCCGCCCAGTTCGATTTGTTGTTGTTGAGATCCCGCTGTTAATCTCTCAATGAGATAATTCATGTTGGAAGCAATGATGTTAGTTCCGTGATCTGGTTCGATTAGGCTGGCTAGAGTAATTTTTTCCGAGGCGCGATCGCCAATTTTGCCGATGCCGATATAATTAAATACTCCCGATTCATAAGTACCGCAGGGAACAGAAGGATGTTCTACCCCGAAATAGTATTCATGTTCGCCAAACCAATCTAGGGAGGGATAACCGTGAAAATGAACTATCGGCGCACCGTTCTCGACAAGTTCGGGGGTATACAGGGCAGTTGCTAAGGCGATCGCCAGCATGACGTAAATATCATAGGAAGGTTTGAGATCGGTTCGATTAGTGTCGCTATCTTGGGGTAACTGAAGCAATAATCTGTCGGTTAGACCGATCCTGAGAACGTCGGTGGCTAAATTGAGATTGGTTTTGTTTGAACCCGAACGAGAACTAACCAGCCAAATATCGGGGATCTGTTTGTATACGGTTCGAGCTTTGACCTGAGTTTTGAGGTAGCGTCTGCCAAGACGATTTTGACGTACCTCATCGTTACTAAATCCTGCTACAGATGATAGATTCATCCATTCCGTGGCATCTATTTCGCGATCGCCCAGGTATTGCGGGGGTTCTGCATAGGCAACAAAGCCATAGGATACACCAGTTCTACCGTTAACGATGACATCGACAATATCGCGATAGGACTTCCTGGAGATCGCCTGAGAGAGTTTAAAGCCTGGGGGAAACAAGCCCGTATCGACGAGGGCGCGACCTAATTCAACTAATTTTGGTGCATAAGCGGATTTTGTTGGCTGATATTCTCCTAATTCAAATCGACTCATCAACAGAGGTGCGATGGGAACAAATATTTTGGGAATTAAGGATTTACAGACAAACTTGTCGAGTTCTTGTTTGGCAAAGAGAGAATCAGAAAGATTCATATTGAGAATGGAAATGGAGCGATCGCTAACTCCAATAACAATTTCCGAGAAGGTTCTAATCAGGGTGTTAATACCGATGTCAATTTTTTCTTGATAGGAGATTTGAGGATTGATAAAGTCTCGATCTAGGTCGGTTAGAACGATCGCCTGGGTGTTGGAGGGATCCTCAATATACTTGGCTACCGACTCTTCCGCCCAACCAATCAGCCGAGCAATTTTAGAAATAGATAATTTTTGACCCCTGGCAACCACACGAGAATAAAATTGATAGATGCCTTCGGCGAGGGTGTTTTTAGCTTTGGTCACTATCGAGGGCGATCGCTCGACATCGACAACGGCATGAACTCCCGATTTGACTACTCTGGTTTTAATTTTGGATTTCCAGTCGAGCCAGGGAATCGTGAGTTGATAATGAAAGTCTTTAGTTGCCCGTTGCCAGGAGATTACGGTAACACCATATTGTTCCAATTTATCTTGCAATTCGCTCCTAAATTTAGCAACAGTGTCATTCCGATATCCCGTTGGGAGGGGTCTAAAAGTCACCGTCAGTTGTCGAGCCATCAACTGGGGATCGACGATGGGGGATTTGAACTCGGTTAGCGATCGATCATAACCACCAACCAAACGACCGATGGTGGCTATGCTTACCCCCTGGCTACAAAATCCAGAGCGATCGCTCATATCGGTTGCATCATCCCTTCGTTGAAGATAGTCAACGATCTTAGTTTTGTAAGTAGTAAGTTCGGATCTAAGTTGTGGTGTTAGCACTTTGGCGGGGGAGCGAATCTCCAAGTTGTTTTCGTCTACCCACAACTCGACCCCCTGCTGGATCAGATTATCTACAAGTTCGGATACATTCATATTTTTCTCCCAAGCGATTGAAAAAGGTTTGTTATAAAATTTCAAATACTTCAGGTTCGGACTCGGCAAAATCTTCTGCTAAACGTTCGGAAAGTCCTTCGATGGTAGGGTAATACCACAGCAGCATAGGCGAAATCTTTAAATCAAATTGTTTTTCCGCTCGACTCATCAGGATCGCTCCCCGTGCAGAATCTAAGCCGTAGTTTTCAATGGGTTCGCCCTTATCTATTACGTCGGGTTCGACTTCTAACTGTTCGGCAATATTGTTGGTTAACCAAGTAGCAATTACTTCGGCATTAATTTCTGGGTTTGGCTGATTCATGTTTTGCTAGTCAGTGTTTATTAGTACTCTGTACCCCTGTTTTGGGAACAAGATCAGGCAGCCTGTAAAAATCCGCTATCGAGAAAACTTCGGAAGTAATTGAGCAGTAATTTATGGTTGATGGGAGGACAAGAAATTCCCGATCCTTTAAGGGCTTTTAAAGTGTCCTGACAGCTAATCGTGGGTCTGTTTGACTGTAAATAAAGCTCTAAAATTGTTAATTGTGCCTCTGTCCGTTTTTCTAACAAGAAGGGTTGCAGGGTAAACAGGGGATTGTCTGGCTCTACTGTATTCTTTAGCTCTGCTTGCCATTGTCGATCGGGAAGGCGATCGATTTTGTAGCCCACAAAGCTCAATAGTTTAACTATCTTACTCAGATGAACTGGCTGGGGATGTTGCAGGTGAAAGGCTCGTCCGATAGATTCCGGCTGCTGGGATAAATAGACAATACTCTGACTTACGTAGTCTACAGGAGACATATCTAACAGATAGTCGAGATCGGGAAAGCTACCCATTTGGATGCAGCCTTTGAGCATCAGACTAATAAAGTCATCGGTGTTGGAGAGTCCCGTTTTACTATGTCCCGCAATCAACGGTGGTCGATAGATCGCCACAGGAAGTCCCCTGGTTTTAGCAATTTTAACTAGTTTTTCCGCTACCCACTTGGTTTGAGAGTAACCCAGATCGATACCCTGCCAATGGTCAAAAGAATCGCTTTCCCTAACAAGTTTACCCGCATAAGCAGCAGCTTCAAACACTGCCACGCTGGAAACATAATGAACGGGTTTGGTTTTCCTCCAACAGGCTAATCGGAGAACTTCTTGCGTCCCCAAAACATTAGCAGCTTTCATGGCTGAATAGGGATAGACGTAGTTCAGCATGGCTGCACTGTGATAGATCGTATCGAGCGCCCCTGCTAAACTCTCAAATAAATCGGCATCTAACCCCAACATCGGCTTTGCCAGGTCTCCTACTACGGGAATAATTCGAGAACCAAAACCAATCGTTTCATCCCACAAAGCATAACGTTTGAGATTATTTTGTAGCCTTTGGCTGGCACTAGTGCGATCGCTCGCTCGAACCAAACAGTAGATGTCTGCGTTGGTTTTATCTAATAGTTCTCGAAGAATATAAACTCCTAAAAACCCCGTCGCACCAGTTAAAAAGATGCGTTGTGGCTGGGAGAAATCCCATATTTCATCGGGAACAATAGCAGGATCGAGAACTGCTTCTGCTGCTAAATCGAGAACGGGGAAAGAAGGCTCGGTTGGAGTTTCTGCTGCTGGTTCTTCGGCTAGACGCTCGGATAGTGCTGCAATTGTCGGATAGTGCCAGAGAAGCATCGGCGAGATCTCCAAGCCAAATTGTTTTTCCGCCCGACTGACGACGATCATTCCCTGGGCTGAATCTAAGCCGTAGTTTTCGATAGGTTCGTACCGATCTATTTCATTGGGTTCGACTTCTAACTGTTCGGCTATATTGTTTGTTAGCCAAGTGGCGATGGTATCCGCGTCGATCTGATTTTGGTTCATTGGTTAGTGGTTGGTAATTTTTGTTGGTTGATACTGGCTATAGCGATCGCTCAGATCTAATCCCTGTAGTTTTAGATTCTGTATTCGGTATAAATATGTTGCACCAGTAAGAATGTGGTACGCTACATCATAGACATGGCGACTGCTGACTGGTTCTAAATAAGAGCCTTCAACCCAGTTGTTAAATGCACCCATCGCTGGACCACACCAGATTTGGTAATCAATTTCTCTTCCTGCTTCGCCAGTATTCGACCATCGGGAAGATAAACCCAAATACCAACGAAAGATTAGAGCCATTTTTAATTTAGGTTTGCTGTTGGCTTTGGCTAGTTTATCGGGGTTGCGTTGGGATAGGTAGTTAACGGTACGTTGCCAAACTTCATCTAAGCTCATGCGGAAGATTTGTTTTTCGATTTTGGTTTGTTCCTGAGTCGGGATGTCTGCAATAGAGTCGTAAGTTTTATAAAGCTCGTAGAGTTTTTGAGCGCGCAAGGCAAACATCGTCCCCCGTTTGAGAACCTGTAGCTTGACTCCCATCTCGAACATATCCGCAGCAGGTGCCATCATCACATCGTGCATTTGGGCTTCGGCGAGTAGCTTTTTGGCGTGTTGAGAAGTTCCCGCCTCGACACAGGATTGATTTACCGAGCCAGTAACCACATAAGCTGCTCCCATAATATAGGCTGCTAAAGCTGCATGGGGAGTGGAGATCCCCCCCGCTACGCCAATTCTTACGGGGTTTTGATAGTTGTACTGGTTTTGAATTTCATCCCTTAGTTCGACAATGGAAGGAAACAAGCATACTAAAGGACGATTATCGGTATGTCCGCCAGAATCAGCTTCTACGGTAAGATCGTCAGCCATCGGCACTTTTTGGGCTAAATCTGCTTGCAACTGGGTGATTTTTCCTAAATAGACTAATTCTTCAAGGATTTTGAGCGGTGCGGGTTGCAGAAACTTAGTAGCTACTTCCCGTCGGGAAATTTTGGCGATGACTTTATGCTTAATCTCGATTTGGTTGGCAGTATTTAATCCCAGTCCCGCAGCGCGATAGTATACGATATTGGGAGTAAGGTCGAGAAAAGCCGAGGCTTCTACAGTCTTAACACCGTATTTAAGATAAAGCTCTACAGAATTACGTTCTAGTTCTGGTTCATTCGGACTGTGAAGCAGATTAAAAGCATAAGTAGCGTTGGGTAAAGCCTGCTGGATCCGTTTAATTGCAGCTTCGACCCTGGTTTGACCCAAGCCACCCGCACCAAAGCTCGCTAAAACGCCTTGTCTACCCAAAGCAATAACTAATTCCTCCGAAGCAATTCCCCCCGCCATTGCTCCCGTCATGTAAGCATACTTTACCCCATGAAAGTCGAGAAAAGCGCGATCGCCCAACCCAACGCAGGATAGAGGAGGGGCAGCCATGAGTAGTTCTGTGTCTTTATTGTATTCTGCTTCATCCCACCAATCTTCGTTGGTAATGCCAATTTTTCCCTGGTGTTGTACGACATAACAAGGTTGCTCTAAATTTAGTAGTCTGGTTTTTATTTCTACTGGCTCAAAAGCTAAGGGTGGATGGGCGATCGCTTTGGTTCTTGGTAATATATCGCTACTAATCATGATTCCTCTAGATAGTTTTGTATGCACGATAGTTAATAACTAATAGTTATCTAGTATTTGTTGTAAAAACTTTATTTTGGTTCTAATCATTTTTTCCGAACCATCTAAGTTTTTTGTGTCTTGTTCGATAAACAAAGAATGTGCTTTAGATAAAGCATAGTTATTGAGCGACTTTTGTTTTAATGAATTGTGATTATGTTGCCATAATATAAGTTTATTGTTCTCATTTTTTAAGATATCTCGTGTAGTTAAGGGTCTATGTTGCTTATTTAAAATATAAGAAGGTCTCAAATTATCAATAGTATCTTTTACGCCATATACGGTTTCTTTGGATCGATTATCAACCACATTCTTTGAAAAAGAAGAAAATACTGCTGTAGATTTTTCTTGCCATAAATCTATTGATTTACTATTTTCAATCGGAGTTTTAACTGTTAATTTGTCTGGGTGCGATCGCGATATCTCTTCATACAAAGGAGATAGATTTAGTTCTACTCGATGACTGACTAATCTAGCCAAGGCTTTAATCAAAGAAGAATAATCATCTGTGTTTCGGCGATGCAGCGAGATAGTTGTATGTTCTTTTGATTGGAGAATATCTTTAATCCAGCGAGAACAATTGCTTCCCGCGCCAACTTCAATAAAAATGCGGTAGTTATCTTGGTAAACTCGCTCGACTAAACGGGGAAAATCTAGCTGATGAATCAGAGTTTGCGTCAGGCTGTGGGCAATTTCCTGACTATTAAGCTCGATTGGTTGATACTTAGCAGCAGAATAAAAAGTAATTCCCGAACTCTCTCGTAATGGTAGAGTATTCAGCTTCATTAGCTCATCATATTCGCTTTTTATCGCTTCGCAGTGGATGACATGGTTGAAAGGAGCGCGAAAAGCATCACAGCCAAGACTTGCAATTACCCTCTCACAGCCTTGAGGAACGCCCGCAATAACGGTTTCTTTGGGGGTACTAATCTGAGTTAGATAGACGCGATCTTCTCGCTGTATTGTTTCTCTAACGCGATCGCTATTTGCCATTACCACATAAGTACGCCACAGTTCTCCTTGGTGTTCCCCAGGAAGTTGCCAATATTCTCTAACAGCCTCTTTTGTACCAGCCAGACGATTTTTAAACAACGGAGAGGTGTTGAGAACATTACTGCTGCGATCGATATCCCCCCAAATTCCCTGAGCGTACATCATGCTAATCTCACCCAGACTATAGCCAAAAGCAGCTTGAGGTTTGACTTGAAAACAATTTCGTAAAATGGTGGTAATCAACCCTGCAAAGCCAGTTTCTGATTCGAGCATGGCTAGAGCATCGTTCATCAACTCTCGCTCTTTAGCTTCCAGTTCTCTAGGCGAAAGTTTTTTGATGCTTCGGGGATAGAGCAGCTTTTCAAGCTTAGCAATGCGGTTACAGGTACTCTTAATTACAGGATCGTCTATTAGATTGGGAAATAAGCGAAACAGAGTTCTACCTATCCCTAGATGGGCGTTGTAAGCACCAGGATAGACATAAGCCACCTTGCCTTTTTTACCTTGAGGATTGGGGGTAAAGTAGCTACCTCCAGGGGTTTGCCAGTCTTTACCAGTTTCAAAGGCTTTGACGACACCAGCTAAAGCGCGATCGCATTCTTTAAGTATTTCCTGTTTGTTTTTGCCAACGATTGCCAGGGCATAGTTTGCTTGGCTATGTTGATAATCTATCAAGGTTTGGCGGGCAACTTGGGATAGCTCGCCAGCTTCTATAGCTTCTATAGCTTCTATAGCTTCTATAGTTTGTTGCAGGGTGCGAAGCCGTTCTAATAAGGTAGCAGAGTCGGCTGCTGCTACGGGAAAAAGGTAACTAGGGATTTGTTCTAAATAAGCATTACCGCGCTGTTGTGTCTCTACTTCTTCGGCTAAAATTATCTGGGAGTCGCGATCAATATTGTTAATCGCAGCAACTCTTTGACGCACGCCTGCTTCGAGAAACCAGGGTTTAGAACAGGATGCCACATAACAAGGACTTTTTTGCCAAAGCTCTAAATTTGCTGGCTGTTGCCATCGAGGAACGGAGGGAAGATAGCGATAATAGATACAGAGTATGGTTTTGAGTAAGCTGGCAATCTCCCCAGCAATACCGAAATAACCCGAATTGGCTACGCTAGAGACGGCACAGCTATTAACAGTAGTAGGGAGATAATTGGTAATTTCCCGCTCGATTTCTACTTCTTCCAGCCTTCGATCGCTAAGAATTTCTAAATAGGTAATGTCTTTGGCTTCAACTGCGGTAAGAGCATCAATAATGGCATAAATGCGATCGCCTTTAGCGGTTTCATAACGCTTCAACACTACTACACCCACAGCCTGATTTGCCGAATTAAGATCGATTCCCCCCACCAGCACTGCTTCTACTTGTGGTTTACTTAATAGTTCTCGTGCTACTGATAGAGCATCAAGCACAGACTCGACTTCAATAATATTATCAGCCAGCTTCTGCTTGCTATTGTTGGCAACAACGACAGCTATATTTATATCTGAAGTAATGGCTGCATCCTGAAGAGCAACACCAGCAACACGCTCGAACTTCTCTACTATTTCTGATGCAGATAGTTCGCTCTTAGCCGAACTAGGTAAATGTCCTTCATAGATACTGCGTTCAAAAGCATCAAGGGTGCTATAGGAACTGAAGTAAGCATCTATACCCGCGATCGCTATTTTTGGCGTGGGTGTCGATTTTGATGTTTGCATTGTCTGATTATTTGATGTATTGGAGTCCACAGATGAACACAGATGAACACAGATGGTTTGTCTGTTTACCAACTGAAAATATGAAACTTTTAAAAGCTAAAAGCTACTCTAAAGGACTAGCTCCGCGTCGCGAACAGTATTATTTTGTAGATTATTACTATTTATACTTCAGCAGTTTCGGGGAGGCGGGATCTGTGTTGACGCATATTGTTAGATATCGAACTTGGCTGTTTCTTTAGGACATAGCAGAGATATTCTAATTCTCCAGTTTTTAGACCTTCATACATTGGCGTACCTTTGGCAGCAGCAAAATAACCTGCAAGTCCCCGAAATATGTAAGGAACTTGTCGATCTATGATTCCTATTTTTCTTTGATGTTCTAATTCCATCGAAGCGCAAACATTGGCGGTAATGTTTTCTTCTTTTAAGATCGAAAATCCTGCATTCTGTAATTGCTTTCTGGTGGCTGCTACAGCTTCTTTGGGACGAAAATCAGTAAATAAAAACTTACCATCGCGACGCAGCACTCGGTAGACTTCGGTAAAGAATCTTTCTGTTTGTTGGTAGCAATGAGAGGATTCAACATTGATAACAGTATCAAAGGTATTATCGGCAAACTGCAATGCTTCAGCATCTCCCAATTCAAAGTTTAAACCTGGTAGCTGATATTTTTGCCGACAAAAATCAATATTACTTCGAGAAAAATCTATTCCTGTAAGCGATCGCGGATTTAAGTAGCTTTTAACGTAATAAGCTCCACCGCCTCTACCACAGCCTACTTCTAAAACCTCTGATTCCGTCAGTAAAATTGCATTAGCAACATGATGATAAAGCTGTATACAATAACGCTCTGCTTCATCACAAATATCTAATTTTAATTCCTGAGCGTTGGTTTGTTCTACATAACCATAGTTCATTAATCTAATATTGATGTTTTCGTATTTACTGGCTAAATGGTTGTACCAATACTTCCAGATTAATCTTCTAAAAGGGAAGTTATTTGGTCGAGCGATTAATTTATCAATGACGTTCATGTTTTTTGAATAATTGTAGTTATTTAGGCTATTTTTAAAAAGCTAGAAAGATATTATTGTTCCTTTTGCCCTTTGCATTCTTGAATAGATTTTTCCTTGTTTGTCGTGGGCAATTATATCGGCTACCACGGCAGTTTTGGTTTTGTTTTTTATCTCACAAGAAACGTAAAATGTTCGCTCAAAGGCTATAGCTGCCAACTGTTCGTATCTAACTATTTCTGACGGTAAACAAATCTCTTGATGATTGTGCTGTAGCCATAGCCACAAAGCATGAACCTGTACGTCTACCAGATAAGGATTAAAAGTTTGAACGGGAAACTGTCCCTGTTGGGTCTTGCTTAGTTCTGGCAGAAAACATTCCGCCGTCAGCTTGTTTGAACTAATATTTAAAACTCTGTTTACTCCTTGAAAAGAAGCACCGTGAAACAAACTTTTATCGCCGTTCTGATATAAGTTTTCTCGACCGACATCTGTTTTGTCTTGAGACAAATCTAATGATTTGTAGCTACAAACATCATCAACTTTTCTAACTAATTCTAATTTTGTGCTGAAGTGATAGCGAATTTTGTTCTTGCTATTACTCCAAATTTTAGCATAAAGTTTGATTTTTTGCGAATCTTTGGTTGCTTGTTTTTCTAGATCTAAAACATATTTGTCGGCTAAGTTTTTGTCAAATACAATACCTTTTAAAACTTTAAAATTACTACAGCCGATAAATGTATAGCCAGGATAAATTTGTTCGCAAGTATTAGCAATCCAGTTAATCGCGCAAGTGGCAGGTAATACGGGACGATCCATAATTACATGATCGTGTAGGAAGGGATTGGCTGCTAGAGATAAACGTCGATGTATTTGGTAGGTTTTTGGTTCGGTAGGGACGGAAATTACAGGGGGTTTTAGGGGGCTACCTATTACGACCTGCACCCGACCGTTATCTGAGGCAAGTTCTCTAGTTAACATTTGCGTTCCCACAGCAACGGGAATAGTTTGAATGTTACGTTCGGCAAAAGCTCGTTTTAGTTCGGGGCTAACCATCCCGCTATCCCAAGGACCCCAGTTTATTGCTACCGTATGACACTGAGGATGTTTTTGTTTAATTAAATGGGCAGTCTTGTTAAGTATGTCGTTAGCGATCGCATAATCGGTCTGACCCGCATTGCCATAGAAACCAACTACCGAAGAGAATAATACTAAACAATCTAACTGACTAGGACTGATACAGTTAAGCAGATTTTCCAACCCCTTAACTTTGGGCGCGTAAACGAGATCGAAATCCTGCTGGGTTTTTTTTTCAATTGGTTTATCCGCTAGATTTCCCGCACCGTGAACGATCGCTTTAACTTTACCCAGTCTTTCTTCGACAGCAGCTACCTGTCGTGCGACGGCGTTGGTGTCTGTAATATCTACACTAAGATATTCTGCTCGTCCTCCTGCTTGGCTAATTTGCATTAAAGTTTGCTCGACTTCCCTTTTAGCTGCAATCGATTTATATTCTCGCTGCACCATTTTTGGGGTTGGTTTTTCAGCTTGTTGCAGGAGATGTTCTAAGATTCGCTTTTTCAACTCCATTTCACCGTCACAGTCTCGCGCCCATTCTGGTTCGGGTTGGGTGATGGTCGAACGACCTAATAAGATGAACTTACACTGATATTGTCGGGAGAGGGCGATCGCAGCCTGGGCGGTAATTCCTCTACCACCGCCACTGACAAGACATACGGAATTTCGATCGATTTGTGCCATAATTCTTTGGTGTTTTAATCGTGATGAATTTAGCGTTCAATAGGGTCAGAAGTTATACAGTCCTATAGGTTTAACAAACCAAAGTAGTTCTCCCCTGGCTGCTATAACCAACTTCAGCAATTAGGCGATTGGGGTCGTGTAACTCTGCTAGGAGATACTCGATTGAGGCTGCTGGATCTAAGTCCGTACTGAGGTCTATCGCCCGACAAAATACCGATTGCCATTCCCACCGCAGGGCTTTGGTTAGTCCAAATAGTCCCCCTGTAACTGCACTAAATTCTGTGACACCGCCCGTACCTAATTGACCGTCTAAACGGGCAACGGTAAAGAAACAACTGTTTCCCTGTTTTGCTGCTTCATTGAGAGAGGTTTTGAGGTGTTTTGCTATTAAGAAGACTCGTTCGAGCATTTGATGTTCTTTATCTGGGTTGGGTAATTGGGGATGGAGGTGGATCGTGGCTGCAATCGAACCATATTTTGAGGAGATCGCCTCTAGCTGTTGTTGTAGCCGTGCTTCGTCAGAATCATCGAGAACAACCCGATTTATCTCTGGGGGGAAGGATGCTTCGGGAGTTAGGAACTGAAGGAAACTGATAACTACTACTGGCAAACCCCGTTGGGTAAGCGATCGAGCCAGTTGTCCCGTTAGAGGAGAACCATCATCGGTTAGAATGCAGATCTGTCCTGCTGGTAGCTGGAAATCGATCCAGTCTGGTTCGGACAGATATTGAAGTCGAACGGGAATTCTTTCGATCCCTTCAAAGCTGGTAACAAGCTGTGGGTCAAAATCCGTAGCGGTGTTTGATTGCTGAATGGGTTGGAGCTTTAAGCGATCGCTCCCACTTGGTTCAGAGTTTTTTTTTCAGCCTGACTGGGGTCTAGATAGTCTAGGACTTCACCAATGGTGTCTAATGCTTGTATCTCGGACAATTCTTTAGTCTGCAAGACATCGGGCATTTGCTGTTGTAGAGCATTAAAGATCGCCTGCTGTTTTACCAGATCGATACCTAAATCTGCTTTGAGATTCATCTCTAGATTGAGGCTGGAGATGGGATAACCTGTTGTTTCACTGACAATATTGAGGAAAGTTGTTTCTATAGACTCAGGCTGCGACTTGGCTTCCTCTGATTTTACTTCCGTATGGCGATCGAAAGAGCGCAAGTATTCGATAATTTGACCGAGAGTACGTAAATCCCCCAAGTCTTCTAGGTTGGGTTGGGGTAGATCGGACATTTCTTCTTGCAATGCGCCCAAGATTTCCACTCGTTTGATGGAATCAATCCCTAAATCTGCCTCCAGATCCATATCTAGTTCCAGCATTTCTGCGGGATAGCCTGTTTTTTCGCTAACCACATCGAGCAAAGTTTCGCGCAGGGTAGTAAAATCTATTTCTGGAACGGAAGGGGCTGCTGTAGCTACATTGGATGATTCTGATGGGATATCTTCTTCGACTACCTGAGATCGGGGATGATGTCCGTTACCGTTAGCTGTCTCCTCGACTACCTGGGATCGGGGATGATGTCCGTTACCGTTAGCTGTCTCCTCTGGTAGAGTAGCGATCTGCCAGGCTGTAATTTCTCGCTCTTCACTATATATTGACGGAGTCACATCTTTGCTATTATCTATATAGTCACCCGCCAAAAACTGAGCGTAACTTTGCTGGGTTAGTAAGAAAAAGTTTTTAGCATAATTTGCCTGGTGAGTTAAATACTGTTCGTGAACTCGCAAAGTATTAGCTTGATGTTCTTGAAACTTCATCATGCTGCGTTCCGCACTTTCGATAACCGCAGTTTTTACCTGAATCTCCTGGGTCGAGGTTGGCAAGTTTGTCCACAACTGATTTTGCTGCTGCATTAACCCGAAGAAAGTCTGTGCGTATTGAGATTGATAGTCGAGATATTGTCGATGAACCTGTAAAGTTTCCTGTTGTGAGAGATGAAACTGCGTCAGACTATATTCCAAACTACTTAAGATACGTTCGTGAGTCAGTGTTACTTGCTTTTGAGGATTCTTAGTAGAAGATGGAGTCATAGATAGATCGTTCATAGTGGCTAGTTGTTTTGAATGCCCATTTGGTTTGGCGGTAATTACGTTATTGCTGGCAGAATTTGTGTTAGTGACAGTAAAATTGCTTCGATCTAATATTATTTGAGGTTTCTTCACGTCTTGTCTCCGCGTCCCCATGTCTTTGCATCCCTTGGTTCCCACTATACGTACTGCCGTATCATCCTGTAATGCTCGTTTAAAAGTTTGTTTGGTTTTTTCCGAGACATAGTTGACGCTAGTTAAGCTGACGTTTAGAGGATGTTTCTCTTGTTGTTTGGTCTGCATTACCTGATAAGGGTCGAGATTAGACAAGCTCAAACCGGCAACCCGCAACTGCACTACCGCTTCTCTTAGTTGTTGATCGCTATCTTTTTGACGACTGGGATTTAACGCCACGGCTAGGTGGGGGCGATCGCTGAGAATTTCTTTAACTAGATGAGTTAGAATACTTCGCGGTCCAAACTCCACAAAGCAAGTACCCCCAGCAGCATAGATATTTTCAATTTCTTCTTGAAATAATACCTGAGAGAGCAAGTGTTTTTTGAGAATCTTCTGGCAGTCTTGGGGATTATTGGGATAGGGATTGCCTGATACATTAGTAAAAATGGGAATCTGAGGTGGATTAAAGGTGACAGACTCTACTGCTTTGGCAAAGGGTGCTTGGGCATGACCTACCAGAGATGTGTGAAAAGCTGCGGAAACGGGCAAGATAACGGCAGAATAGCCCTGCTGCTCCAATTTTACTTTAACCAGATCTATTTCTGCTTTATTCCCTGCTATAACTACCTGTTGGGGAGAATTCCAGTTGGCGATCGCCACTTCTTCAAAATCGGCGATTAGAGTTCTAATCTGGTTCGCGTCTCCTCGCACTGCCAGCATTGCCCCTGCTTCTGTAGTGGGCGTAGCCATCGCCTGTCCTCTTTCTTTGACCAAGAAGTAATAATCTCGATCGTTCAGTACTCCTGCTGCCCAAAGTGCGGTAAATTCGCCAAAACTATGTCCTGCGACAAAATCTGGTTTGAATCCTGCCCGTCGCAGAATCTTGTATAAGCCAGTACTGAAAGCTGCGATCGCGCTTTGGGCGATTTCTGTCTGCTGTAAAGTTGCTCTCTGTTGCTGTTGCTGCTTGGGGTCGAATATTGGTGGGGGGAATACAGTTTGGGATATGGGTTCTAAACCGTCTCGCTCTAACAGGCGATCGAGCTGGCGATAACTCTCGCGCAAAGCAGGAAAGTTCATCGTTAATTCTCTACCCATTTCCAGATACTGAGAACCCTGTCCCGAAAATAGAGCCACTACTTTACCTGCGGTTTCCATTCCAGTTTGACGGTAAAAGATTCCTAATGGATGTTCCCAAGGGGTTTGAGATTTTTGTAAAGTGTTAATCGCCTTTTGTAGTTTCTCAGTCGCCTCGGTTACGGATGCAGCGACCAAGCCCAAACGTGCAGCCTCGACAGCAATTTCTTTGGTTTTGCTTTCTTCAATCAGTTTGACAAGATAATCTTCCCCCGTATCCGCTCGAAGCTGTTGTAATATTTCTTTGCACCTATCTAATAATTTTTCGGGGGTAGGCGCATCTATCAGTATGGCTTGGGGAGTGTTGTGCAAACGATACACAGCTTGGTGTTCTGGCTGATGTTCTTCTAAAACGATATGATAGTTTGTTCCGCCAAAGCCAAAAGAACTTACTCCCGCTCGTCGTGGGTTTTCCCCTGGAGACTTTAACCAAGGTCTGGTTTCGGTATTGAGATAAAAGGGAGAATCTTCAATTCCTAGCTTGGGATGGGGTTTGGTCACGTTAATCGTCGGCGGTAAGATTTTATGATGCAGTGCCAAGGCTGTTTTGATCAGGCTGGCTGCCCCTGCTGCTGCTTTGGTATGCCCGATCTGTGACTTAACGCTACCTAAAGCAATCTGCTGTTTACCATCATTATTCTCGCCAAACACTGTTTTGAGTGCAGCAAATTCTGCTGGATCTCCAGCCATCGTTCCCGTACCGTGTGCCTCGATCGCTCCTACCGTAGTTGGCTCAAAACCAGCTTCTTGGTAGGCACGACGCAAAGCTCTCATCTGTCCTTCGGGACGTGGTGCATAGATGCTCTTGTGACGACCATCGCTAGAAGTACCGATTCCTTTGATTACAGCATAAATACGATCTTTATCTCGTTCAGCATCAGCAAGACGCTTTAAGACTAACATGCCAATCCCTTCTCCTAACATCATCCCGTCGGAATCGGCATCAAAAGGCTTGGGTTTCTCACCGCGAGAAACCGCAGGGGTCTTACTAAAGCACATATAGGCGGTAATCGAATTATCGGTATCCACACCCCCCGTCAGCATCATGTCCGCCCGACCAGAAGTCAATTCCGCGATCGCCATCGATAGCGCGCCAAAAGAGCTAGCACAAGCAGCATCTACAACACAGTTCATTCCTCCTAGATCGAAACGATTGGCAATTCTTCCCGCTACCACGTTGGCTAACATTCCAGGGAAAGCATTAGGTGTCCAGTTTATATAAGCATCTTTAATCTTATTAATAATTTTTTCTGTATCGGCAGCGGATAAACCACTGCTTTTCAAAGCTTTTTCCCAGACTGGATATTGTAGTCTGGCAGCTAAAGGCATGGTTAACTGTCGAGCTAAAGCTACGCCTAAAACTACTCCAGTGCGCTCGCGATTATAAGATTTATCCTCATACCCTGCATCCTTAAAAGCTTCTTTTGCCACTACCAAGGCTAGTAATTGGGAAATGTCTGTTGCCTCAAGCTGGTTGGGAGGAAGCCCGAACTCCATCGGATTAAAATCAATCTCTGGAATAAATCCCCCTCTCTTACAGTAGGTTTTATCAGGGGCTGTTGGGTCGGGGTCGTAGTAATCATCTATGCTCCAGCGAGAAGGAGGAATATCGGTAATGCAGTCTTCTTTCCCGATAATTGTCTGCCAATATTCCTGTAGGTTATGCGATCGCGGAAAAATTGAAGCCATTCCCACTATTGCGATCGGAATCTGTTGCAGTTGACTGTTTGCAGGCTCGGTCTTGGCTGATACCTTAGAAGTCATGTTCGTCTTACTCCGTATATGCTCGATAAGAGTCTTTTCCAGGTGGTCAACTTCGCTTTGAAGCTCCACTAAAATACTGCTGTGTTTAGAAGATTTGGTCATATTAATTCGATTATGCTACGAATCACCTACTTATGTTTGATTTGAGCGAATCGCTATCAAGTCGATAGTTCGTTAGAAATAGTAAAAAAATCGTGAATATATCCTCTTCCAGCTGTTTGGAGGCTTGAATTCTTTTACGTTTTCTTAATACTTAATTTTCTCAAAACAAGCTAATATTGCAGTCGGTTGAGTCATCAATAAATCTGACTACTTTTAGTGATAAACGCTGCACCAAATAATTACTAGTCACACATTTCAAGTAATTTAAATTAATGTCCCTCGATTTAGGTAATGTTAAGTAGTTACCTAGTTTGTGTGACTTGCATTAGAAATTTGGTTTTTATATAGTGTGTGAGTAGTCTATATATAGTCAGTTGAGCTGCTTAAAGGAGTCTTACATGGTACAAGCAGTTGCCAAGGATTATTACATCTAAATAAGCAACTCAGGGCTAGACGAATGGGTTAAATTTAAAAACTTCTTGTTAAATATCAAAGTGTTAATTACTTGACAGTTACTTTGTTTTTAAGTGAATATACTTAAAGTGAAGTGGTTTAAAAAATACAGCAGTTTTCATCTAAGTCAGGTACAGAAAAATCGTCTTGAGGCAGGAGGCACAAAGGGGTACTCCCCGCATGTAGGCAGAAGGCAGAAGTTAGATGTACCTCAATAAACTGAAAAACGCTGTAAGTATCTATTATCAGTAGCAAGTATTAGGAAGGTCGTTTCTAGAAACTGGTATTTGGTTTGTAGAAAGCATCCACAACCTAAGTTTTGAAATTGAGAGCGATTTTCTAAACCAGGCGATATAGACTGCATTTCAATCCTTTTTTTATCCTGTTTGTTTAAATCGAGTTACTGAATCCATTTAAATAATTAGCAACTGTCCAGAAGATTGTAGGTGATAGTGTAATAGCACGATGACAGTTTTCATTCTGCTTCAATTGCGACCTGCTCTTTAGAGAATTTTGGTTTTAAGCTTATTAAGATATATCTTATCGAAAATGAAAACTAGCAAAAAACTGTTGTTAAAAAGACAAGGAATAAATAATAAATTAGTTCCCTATTATTCCTCAAAGAAGCAATTGCCTAGCTTAATGCAAGATCGATATCATAATTGGAGCTGCGTCCTCGATCCCGCGATCGCCCTATCTCATCACGGAGTTCTCATCGCCGAAAATATGGGAAACGAAATAGAATTGTGGGTCGTAAGAGAACTATGGAATATTGTTAATAATGCCGATTTTTATTCCCAGCGACCAGAGCTTATTACTCCTCAAAGCATTAATGGTCAAAATAACGCTATGACAGCAGAAACAATTTGGTCTTTAAGAGAATGGGAAAAAGAAAAACAGCAAAAAGATCTAGCCAAACTGGGATTGTATTGGTTGGGAGACAGCCTGCAAGAATCCCTATTACCTAATAACAAACCCGCAGAATTTTTTGGACAATGGGAGTCTATGGCAAGGGCATTAGATCGGCGTAACGAGCAGCTCAATAGAGATCGAGATAATATTCTAAGCCTGGCTTTCCGCGATACGGTAGCTTTGCTTGCTAGTTTAAAATCTGCCTTTGTTTTAACTTATCAATTACCGAAAAACCTTGATCGCGATCCTTTTCCTAGCATTTTTGGAGTGTTAGAAAATTGGGGAATTCCCTGCCAAATGCTCAATAGACGTAATCCAGTGATAGCAATGGAACGTCAATATCTACGCCAGTTAATTGTTCGTGCGGGTCTGAGTAAGCTGCTAATTGCGGGAGTAAATTTGGTAGTTTTTCATTTAGTAATACCTAGTAATAATACTTCTACTAACCCAATACAAACTGATTCAGAGTCAACCAACTTGGAACAGGAAAGTTATTTCTGGAATAACGTAAAGGGAGTTGGGTACTATTTATAATTCAATTTTCTTTCTCGATCTAGCCACACAACACAACCTATGCAGCTTTACAGTGACTAAGTTCTGATAAAAAACGAAAATTAACCAATTCACTTTTTAGTATTTTTCAAGGCTATGAGAAGTATCTCAATTTATCGCAAAACAGATCGGGGGAAAGAAACTGTCTCACTCAAATTCCTAATTATGGGTGAGGTTTGGTTTAGTAATTCCTTATTTTTAATAATTCAGCCACATTTTGCTCAGTCTAGCGATAATAGCAATCCCGTAACTATTTTTCAAGAAAATTCTTACTATACAGTTTTTGGACAAATTAACATTGACAGTAAAGACTGTTTGGTCGTTCAGCCCAAAGATACTTTGAAAAATGTAGTCTTAGATCCTCAAGATCTATTGAGCGAAAGAGAACTACAGATTGTCGATTTGGTTGCTCATGGTAAGTCAAATAAACAAATAGCAAAAAAGTTAAAAATTAGCGAGTGGACAGTATCTACTCATTTACGGCGCATTTTTATCAAGCTTGAGGTCGATAGTCGTGCTGCAATGGTCTATCGCTGTGCTTCTTTGGTTCGCTATCGAGTACAACAAGCTTAAGAAGCGAAAGTGATTGGGGTGCAGAGAAAATTATAGTTTAAACAAACATTAAGACAATTAAATCTGGTTTTTTGAGCAAAAATCTTGGCATTTGAAACCCAAAAAAACCCAAAAAAGGCTCAAACGCCTATAAAATCGTTTAAGCCATGAAGTTTTCTGACATTAATTATTTAAATCTGACAAATAACTCTTTAATGTACAATCAGTGCCGGGAGGCAGACTTGAACTGCCGACACGAGGATTTTCAGTCCTCTGCTCTACCACCTGAGCTATCCTGGCTTTTTATTTCGCTCAACTAATTTAGCAGATTTGAGGCTCGGTTTGCAACATTTAAATAAAAAAAGTTTTTGTCCTATACATCTGAACATATGTTCAGATATAATAAATATAGTAAAAAACAAAATATAAGGACAATAATTATGGCTAACGCTAGTTTAGTAAAATGCGCTTGCGATCGCTGCTCTTGCGAAGTTTCTCTAGAAGAAGCAATCAAAAAAGATGGTAAGTATTACTGTTGTGAAGCTTGTGCTAACGGTCACGTAAACGACCAAAGCTGTAAAATGTCAGGCTGTAACTGTAGTTAGATCGAACGGTAAGCAGTAAGTTGGAAGAGCAACCAAAATTTTTTAGCAAATCTTTTATGTCAACAGCTAAGTCTCAAATTCCTATCTGTATTACAAATCATTCTGTTGACGTTCAAAATTTGAATAGTCTCCGCCAAAAGGCTCTGGAATTAATTAAGGCGCAACGGATGGCGGAGTTTTTTCGGCTACTAGGAGATGCCAATCGGCTACGAATATTGTCTTTGTTGGCAGAAAGAGATTTATGTGTCTGCGACTTAGCTGCTTTACTAGAAATGAGCGAGTCAGCGGTATCTCATCAACTGCGTACCTTGCGATCGCTAAGACTGGTAAGCTATCAGAAACAAGGTAGAAAGGTTTACTATCGTCTTTTAGATCGTCATGTATTAGATCTATATCAGTCGGTAGCCGAACATTTAGACGAGCCAGAAAGTGAATAACTATGTCTAAAAAACTGGTGTTGATGGATCATGATGGTGCGATCGACGATTTTTTGTCTCTAATTTTGTTAATGACCATGACAGAAATAGAGCCGTTGGCTGTAGTTGTTACCCCTGCTGACTGCTATATAGATGCTGCGGTTAGTGTCAGTCGTAAGATCTTAGACTTGATGGGACGCAACAAGATACCCGTTGCCAAAAGTACGGTTAGGGGTTTGAATCCCTTTCCGCCAGGTTTCCGTCGTGACTGCACCATAATTGACAATTTTCCGATTCTCAATGAAAGCGATCGCCTGAAAACTCCTTTAGTAGAAGTATCGGGACAAGAGTTGATCGTCGAGCAACTACAGACTGCACCCGAACCTGTAACTTTGATGGTTACTGGACCTCTGACTACCGTAGCCCAGGCGATCGCCCTAAAACCAGAAATAGCTGACCGCATAGCTGAGATTGTCTGGATGGGAGGAGCATTAACCGTAGGGGGGAACGTTCAAAAGGTGTTTGCCCTAGAGCATGATGGTACGGCAGAATGGAACGTTTTCTGGGATGCGATCGCAGCCAAACAAATTTGGGACACTAAGATTCCAATTACACTATGTCCCCTCGATTTAACCAATGATGTTCCCGTGACTGCTGAGTTTATTCGCACCCTTGCCAAACAACGCAGATATCTTTTATCAGACTTGGTAGGTTTGTGTTATGCTCTGGCAATTCCTCAAGATTATTACTGCTGGGATATTTTAGCCACGGCATATTTAGCACGTCCAGAACTGTATCAAACTTTAGAACAAGAAACAGATATTATTACTACTGGTGCGAGTCAAGGAAGAACTATCCTTAAGGCTGGTGGACGTAAGATCAAGGTGATGACTCAGGTAGATAAGCCAGAGTTTTATGCCTATTTATTACAACAGTTCGCTTCAGATTAAGCTTAATTGTAGGATAACCATTCCAAGTATCTGCAATGTTTGAGATAGCAGTATTATAGATATAAGTAGGTAGGCACAATAATTTATAATACCCAAACACCCCATCTCCCTATCTCCCTATCTCCCTAAGCTGACCAATTATCTTCTATTTAATTTACTCCCACCTACTTATCTGCACCCACGTCATCGTAGCCACCATCGAACTAAGGAGCAAGAAGAATGACAGAACTCAAAGAGCAAAAATGCGTTCCCTGTAGTGGCGATGTCCCTCCTGCCACAGAAGAGGAAATCAAGAATTACAAAACTCAGATCCCCGATTGGGATGTTATCACCGAAGATGGGGAACTACGTTTACAACGGGTTTATAAGTTTGATGATTTTAAAACGGCACTAGCTTTTACTAATTCGGTTGGTGAAATTGCTGAAGAGGAAGGGCATCATCCAGCCTTACTTACCGAGTGGGGCAAGGTAACTGTAACCTGGTGGACTCATGCGATTAACGGACTGCACCAAAATGATTTTATTATGGCAGCTAAAAGCGATCGCCTGGCAGATTCTGTTTAGCTAATCGGGCAATCGCCTTAAAACAATAGCAATCAGGAATCAAAGGTGAGAATCAAACTAATGACAAAGAACGAATGACAAAAAACATCCAGCTATTTAGCTTCTCACAAATTAGATAATGTTGCTAAAGTTATTTACCGTTACTTTCGGCAGTAGCCAAAATATTATCGGCTAATCTGTCGGGAACTTCTTGCAGATGATGAACTTCCCAGTTGAAAAAGCCCACTCCTAAAGTAAGCGATCGCAACTCGATAATAAAGTCGTGCATTTCCGCTTGAGGTAGATATCCTGATACTGTATCCCAACCTTTCCAGTCAGCGACGCGATCGTAGCCCAAAATTTGTCCTCTACGTCCTGTAATCAGCTGTAAAGCTTTAGAGGTAAATTCATTGGGTACGGAAACAGCAATTTCTAGCACTGGTTCGAGTAATACGGGGTTGCACTGACTCATCCCTTCATTCATGGCAATGCGTGCAGCCTGTCTGAACGCCTGTTCCGAACTGTCTACAGAATGATGTGAACCATTGGTTAAAGTAACATCAATATCGACTACGGGATATCCCAAAGGTCCATGTTGCAAATATTCTCTGACTCCAGTTTCCACTCCAGGAATGTACTGTCTGGGAACTACGCCACCAACGATGGTTTGATGGAATTGAAAGCCTTCACCACGGGGTAAGGGTTTGATATCGAGGTAAACGTCTCCAAATGCACCGTGTCCACCACTTTGATGTTTGTAACGACCGTGAGCATTAGTAGAGCGACGAATAGTTTCTTTGTAGGGTATTTGAGGCAAATGGGTACTCATAGGCAGGCTATACTTGCGTCGCAAACGGTCTAAGGCAACTTGCAGATGTACTTCTCCCTGTCCCCACAAAATCACCTCGCGAGTATCTCCATGCTGTTCCCAATACAGTGAAGGATCTTCCGCTAATAGTTTGCTTAAAGCACCGTTGAGTTTTACTTCATCTTTACGGTTTTTGGGAGCGATCGCCAAAGCATATACAGGGGCGATGGGATCTGCTTTGGGCAGTGGCTCGATCGGCTTAGTAGAATTGGTTAGGGTATCCCCTGTGCTTGCCTCCAAACGACCCAGAGCCACAATTTCTCCGACAGATGCTTGCTGAACTGGTATTTGCTGTTGACCCATTAACCGATAAATCCCGCCAATTCTTTCTCCATTAAGAGTCATGCCGTCATTAAGCTCTCCCTGCCAAACTCGGACTAGAGATAAGCGTCCACCCTGGGAAGTAAAGTAGGTTTTTAAGACTTGCGCGATAGTAGTTCCTTGGGCTTGACTCGTTAAACCACGACTTTGCGCCGTAATTTCAGGAGAAGGTGCTTCTTTAACTAAAGCATCGAGCAGAGGACGTACTCCATAATCATTTTCTGCCATACCGAAAAAGACTGGAACGATCAGATCGGCACTTAATTCTTGTTTGAGGTCTTTTAATATTTCTGCCTGAGGTGGTTCGATTTCTTCGATCAGTTCTTCTAATAAATGGTCGTCAAAATCAGCTAGAGTTTCCAACATTTCCATCCGTGCGGTTTGTTCGGATTCTGCGAGGTGTTCGGGGAGTGGCACGGGATCGGCAGGACTATGGGAATGATAGTGATAAGCTTGTTCGCTCACCAGATCGATGTAACCAATACACTGCTCTTTCTGATAAATTGGGTACTGTTGCGGAACTAGAGGACGATGAGAAGCTTCGCGAAGAACCTGTAAAATTTCCCGATAATCGTGGAAGTTACGGTCGATTTTATTAATAAATACTAGATGAGGAATTTTCCAATCATCGAGAAATTTGAATAAGGGTGCTAGGGTTAAAACTTTTTCAATTATTGGTTCGCAAACTACTACAACAACTCCCGCACCGACTAAAGCATTATAGGTTTCCTGGGCAAATTCTATCGATCCAGGACAATCTAGAAAGGTAAAATCGATGTTTTGGTACTTAGTACTGGCAACTGATAGTTCTACGCTCATGGCGCGATCGCGTGCTTCTATCGAACTATCACCAACCATATTTTTGTCTCTAGCATTGCCTTTGCGAGAAATTGCTTTGGTAACAGATAAAATGCTTTCTAATAAGGTGGTCTTTCCGCTAGAATATGGACCGACAATTGCCACATTACGAGTGTTTTTAACGGTATTACTCATAACTCAACCCCAAGGTGAATTTTTATTGTTTGGCTAAGACACTACTTCAATCGAAAAACAAACAATTTGCTTAATAGTTTTAGTGTCTTTATTTTAGCATTTACCCAATCAATCAAACCTATAGCTTTTTTTTTGGCTAATGAGTGAATAGAGCCAAAAATTATTAAGCAACGCCTAGATTTTTGTACAAATTAGGTAATAACAAGTTATTAATATTATGATAAAATTAACTTCCTAGATAATTAAACCTGAAAAATCGTAATCACTTGTAATAGGTTGAGTCAATTTTGAACAGATAGAAAACTTGGTTTTTATTCTGCTTTTTGTTTTATTTCATCTCAAAAAAGCAGCGAGTAGGCAAGTAGCTCTCAAATAACGGGACTTAAACAAAAATCAACCCCAAACAAATCCCAAACTAGCTTTGTAAGCAGCAAAAACGTCTATATTATGATTGAGCCACTGGACAAAACGATAAGACATAGCTGTCCGAAACGCTTCTAATGCTTCAGGAAAAGTATTAATTGGTTGGTTCGCCCAACGTCTTCTTAACCCTCCCGTTAACTTATGCCAAAGGACGGACATCTCGCGATTCTGAGGAAACCTCAGAATGCGTGTCCTCATAAAAGTATATGCACAAAAAACCAGAATAAAATGTCTTTTTAAACTTTTAATTCCTCTGGTTTGATATTCTTTTAATCCCAACCATCCTTTGGCTTCACGATAAAATACCTCTACTATGTTCTCTGCCGACCAAGTTGCTTCAGTTAAGAAGCGATGCCCTAAAGGATTCCCTTCGGTCACGCGCGGTCTTGGGGGTTTCCCCGCAGAGCCGAAGGCTCAAGTCGCGTCTAGCGACGCTTCGACGCTTCGCGTCGTGCAGCGACTGCATCAAGGCAGTGGTGTAATTTGTGGTAAGTTACTCCCACAGAGTCTGATGCCATCTGGTATAGGTTTTTTCTCCCACTTTCTCCCAATAATCCACCTAAATAGTGCCTAAACTCTCTTTTCTGAGCTTTGGTTCTTAATAAATCATCAAACTTGTTACACCATCTATCAAAGCAGGGAGGCATGGCTGCAGGAGTGGTTTCTCTCATGATGACCAACCCTATTAATATCAATGCTTAAGTCAACTAACAAAAGCATTTTATCTCATTTTGACTATTAAAATTGTTTAAGTCCCGATAACTATAAAAAAATAAATAAAACTTACCTTAAGATGCAATTGCTGTAATACTACTGCAAAGGAAAAAAACTAATTCTCCCTTGCAGTATGAATTACCTGGTTTCTAAGAGCCTACACGGGGTTTAGCTGAAGAAAATCAAGTCGAGCGTGTTCGGAGCTATTCTCAAAACCATTGACAGTGATACTGTCGCCAGGGGTTAGATCGACTGCGGAGGCAACTATTGGGCTGATAGCAGTCTGAGCGTTAGCTAAATTACTTCCAAGACTTTGATTCAACTCGATTGTGCCGATTTCAATAGTCGTGCCTGTCTCGACATCATTGAGTTCCACCGTAAATTGAGCTACACCATCGTTTTCGTCAAATGTTCCGACAACGATGTCGTAAACTCCAGAAACATCAGTCAAGCTAAAGGTAGCACTTCCAACTTCATTTGCACCTCCACCCAGAAAAGTAAGTATTTGTCCTCCTGAAGCTACACCAATATTTTCTGTACGATAGTTAACAATGGTATTGGCAGCCTCAGCTTCCAAGAGAATTGTCTCCGCAGCGGGTGCATCATCGTCAGCAATGAATAACGTAGTCGTATCTACTGCACCGAAGACGATATTACTATCGCCAGCAGTAATTTCATCTAGAGTTACGGTCACGCTTTCTTCGCCTTCTTGCTCCGAGTCATCAATAGTCATAACATCAATGGTCGCAGCAAGATTTCCTTGCGGAATCGTAACCGAACCTGACAGGGCAGTGTAATCTTCATTAGAAGTTGCCGTACCAGATACAGTGTAGCTGACGACCGTGTCGGTGTCTGCCACCTCACCGAGAGTAATGTTAAACTGTCCATCGATATCGGGTTCAGCAGCGTTTTGTGCAGCAGCGATCGCCAGTTCGTTAATCGAAACCGTTGGCGGGGTTGAAGTTCCGTTGTCAAGCTGCAAAATTTCAATCCCGTTGACCAAAGGATTCTGAACCCCGTGTAAAAACTCAAGGTTGAGAGTACCGTCGGTAACTGAAACCGTGTTGCTGATGACTCCGCCAACTTGATGACCGAACAACTCCACCAGATCGATATCGTCAAAACTAGTGGGAACGCTGCCTTCGAGTGCGACATCAAACACCCGCTGCTCCAAGGCACTAGTGCCACTAAATCCATTGCCTAAATACAGTCGAACTTCATAAAGACCAGCTTCGGGGGTAGCGAAAGCCCACTGCATTTCTGGTGCTGAAGGCTGATCCCATCGCTCGGTATCGAAGATAGCACCAGGAGTAGATATCGGTACGGTAGAACCTGGCTCGACTGCGGGGAAGTCCGCTGTATCATTACTGCCTGGTTCGATGAGAAAAGGACTGTTGTTGGTAGTCGTATCTGCCGTCCAGTTGGGACCACCATCGTTTGCCACCAGCTCTGCTCCTCCTGCATTCACCCGATAAAGTGTGGTCGCCAAAGAATCCCCCGTGGCGGTAATCTCAATATTATCAAAGACTGCCTGGAAAGCATTTGCCTCTGGTTCACCAGTGTTACTGGAAAACAAACCTACCGCCAGACCGCTGGTTTGTCCTTGGACGGTGTAGTTGCCGAGAATTGCATCGAGAACGGTCGTCCCACTAAGATCTATAGATGACCCAGATACGGTAGAAGTATTGCCACTACCAGTCTGATAGGTGATTGTCGGAGTTGCCGTTGCAGCCGTCGGGTCGATCTCCAATTCAAAGAAAATTAGCTGATTGTCGGGTACGTCAAATAAACCATCAGCCTGAATAAATGAATTAGCTACAACCACATCATTGTCTTCCAGCAATACTTGAATTTCACCATTAGTATTTTGAATGGCAACGATCTTGAGATAATTGCTCTGGTCGCCAGTTCCGATATAACCGCCAATTTGCTGGAAAGTTCCCGTAAAAGCAGAAGCTGGATTGAATATACTCCAATTAATCGTAAAAGTATCGACAGTAGGGGCAATAGTTATCCCCGTGTGGAACAAATATTCGCCAGAATTATTTCCCTCAAATGGGTCGCCGTTAGAGACGCTCTCAATCACCGTCGTACCTCCACCCGCAGCGGTGGTAAATTTAACGTTATCGAGCTTGACAATTTGACCAGGTAGGGCTGAAGGTTCTTGGAAAAACTCCTCGAAATCAGTAGAGCCATCAATCATCACCCCAGTTAAACCGCCACCGTAGCCGTCTAAACCTGGTAGATTATCATCCTGATTGGCATCAAAATCCCACAGCAAAGTCTGACCAGGAAATAGGGGAACGGCTCCGCCGTTGGTAGCATCGCGGATAAACGGATCGTCAACGTTGAGAATTCCATCGTCGTCGAAATCTGAATCATCTGGAATGAACTGGTTAGATGGTGCTAAGACAGTAATGTTGTCGGAACCCAACTCAGCAACCCAAATAGTATCACTAGGTCCATTGGTGACATCAAGAGGCTGCGTTTGTCCAGTAGCTAGGGGAAATATACCGTCAGTATCGATAACTTCATCATCTGCCGTACCGAGAATGCCATCAGCACCAGGATCGACCAATGGCTCTAAGGTTGTTCCATCGTCGCTGAGATTGAGCAGCGTCACGTTACCATTGAATTGAGTCACGATTAAGGCACCTTGCAAGGCACCATCGAAGGCATCCCCTAAATATTCGACGAGACCGTTACTAGATGAGCCGAGGGTTGCTAAAGCATTACTTTCTGCGCTATCGCGTTCGATACGAATACCGCTTTGAGCTAGACGATTAGGGTCGGCGGTAAACTTACTGGGGTCGATGAGAAAACCATCGGCGATCGCCACTGCATCGGGTACTAGGTCGGCGAGATTGGGAACGCTGTTGGGTGTTAGAGATGTATCGGGATTTCCGTTGTTGTTGTAAACCGTCCAGGCAAGGTCTTGGTTGGCGCGGGCGGGGGCGGGGTGACCGTAATAGCCACCGTCTTCGAGTAAAAACAATGGTTCTGGATCTCCAGTTCCGCCGTCATTGGGCAGATTCGTCGCCTCTCCTGCTCCTGGCTGGTTAGTTGGAACCCCAGCAGAGTCTAGGGGATTACCGCCCAAATTTCCATTGGAGCCATTATCAACAGTGTAAAGGTTACCAGCCTGAGATAAGACGAGATCGTAGTGATTGCGAAGTCCATCGGCGAAAATACTTATCGGCGCATCGGCTGGCAAAATTGCCATATTTAAGCCATCATTACCACCCCAGGGACCTGCAACATCAAGTCCATTAGCATCCTCTTGGCTGCCACCGTTAAACGTGGTCGGATCGTCTAAGGTTGGTAAATCATAAACGTATTGTCGCGACAAGCCATTTTGTCCCCCTGCTGGATCGGTTAGAACTGGACGACTGGCAATATCTGTTAAATCGATTTCTAGAACCGTACCAGAAAGAGCATATTCACCAGTATATGAGAAAAATTGGGAAGGTGCGCCGTTGTTAGTATTACCGCCCACTGCAAGATATAGGGTACTTCCATCGGGGCTAAGTACCATACCGTTAACCGAATGATTTTCTTCCGAACGGGGAAGACCACGAATAATATCTATTGCCTCCCACTCAGTTCCAGTCCAGGTCACTTGAGTAACAACGCCCGAATTCGTATCGAGGTTGACTTCGCCGTTATTAGCGATCCGCGGATCGCTTGAAGAAATATAGAGTACGGGATTTGCTGCCGTCCCAGCAACGACGATTCCAGTAACCTGTCGGTTAGTAACTGGAGAACCATTCTGGATATTGATACCTAGAGAACCGTCATCGTTGTGATTCTGAATCGACTGCACGACTCCAGCACCACTAGGAAGCAGCAACTCTTCGTGGTCTGTAGCGATATATTCGCCATTCTGAAGAACGACTGTAAAGGCATTGATTTGTCCATTTTGCTCTGAAACATAAAGCCGTCCATCGGGTCCAAACTGTAGGGAAGTAGGGTTGTTAAGGACTTTAGACCCACCTTCAATACCATTGAAAGAGCCAGCTTGATTAAAATTAATAGTAACCATGATTTAGTTCAATACTTAACTTGATTTATATTGCAGAAATCAATGAGAGAAAACTCAGCAATTGTGCAGAGGATTTAAGCCGAGCAGCGCATTTACTACATGAAATAAGACAAAATTTGTTCCACTAAATTTGTAACACGGCTTTTAAACCAAACAGATTGTACTACGACACAGCCCCCGATTTTGTAAACATTTCAGTGTATTTACTTGAATGTTTGATGAACTTTTGCAACCCTGCCAGCATTAATTATTTCGCAGCACAATTATTAGCAAGCACCAGAAAAATTGGCAGCGATACTTGCAATAGCTAGCTAAAAATACAACGACTATATTTATATTTCGCAGCTTGTGCAGTTACGGAATTATAGTCGTTCTAATTAATTTCCGTATTCCCTGAGTTATTAGTTCGAGGGATTAGGGATTGGGGATTAGGGATTAGTGAGCCAAAGATAGTACATACTTTCGTATGGTTCTTATTTGGAATGACTATAGATGACGGGTTGCTCATACAGGGACATAAAGACTTGGGCATTACCGATGTATCCCTATGAGCTGGTAATGTAATAAGCTTTAAACCTAAAATTAAATTATCGATCAATACAAATAACAATTCACTCCTGAAATGATACGCAAACTGTTTTTTGGTTCAATTTGGTTAGCTTTGGTAGCCTATGCGATCGCCTCTTCTTTTTTCAGAACACAACAGGGAGTTTTAGACCTAATCATTAATCTTTCTATTGGTAACTGGGAGGGAATCAATCCGATAATTATCGCTATATTCTATATCATGGGGATTTTTCCTCTAGTCTACGGTGCTTTAATTTTATTCGATCGCCAGCAAAA
Source organism: Pleurocapsales cyanobacterium LEGE 10410 (assembly GCA_015207195.1). Classification (GTDB taxonomy): domain Bacteria; phylum Cyanobacteriota; class Cyanobacteriia; order Cyanobacteriales; family Xenococcaceae; genus Waterburya. The sequence goes on along the minus strand of JADEXJ010000022.1, from coordinate 3,894 downwards.
CATCTCCCCCTATGCTTTTTTTGCTGTTTCCTTTGGAGTCGGGGCATTTGCCTTATTACCCTATTTTGCCTTGCGCCAACCCGATACTACCTGGGATGGGCAAAAAAATTGGTTGCTAAAAATTCTCGATTCTCGTCTGATGGCAATCATCTCATCTACGACCATTGTGGGGCTGTTAACCTGGGGGTTAATTCAAGGAGATTGGACGGATTTTGCTACTCAATGGCAAACTAATCAGTTTGTTCACGTAATGAGCCTCGATTTTTGTCTACTGTGTGTTTTGTTTCCCGCAATTTTAAGAGACGACCTACAACGGCGAGGAGCTGCATCAGATAAGTGGTTTTGGCTAGTAGCACTAGTGCCTTTATTTGGCGGGTTGGCTTATTGGTGTGTGCGACCCCAGTTACCAGAAACAACCGTTACAGCGCAATCGATTAACAGCTAGCAGCTAAGAGGAGTAGCTGAGTTCCTGCTGGTTGCGAACAATGTTTTCCGTCATTTCTGCTAGTTCGCTGAGTTCTATTTCCAATCTAGTAGCCTGCTGCTGGTAGTTTAGCTTGCGGGCGATCGCTGCCCGTGCCAAATCTTCGCGGTCTTGCTTGAGGGCTGCTTTAGCTACTTTGTCCCAGGCTGCTACCTCGGCGATCGCTTTTTGATAGTCGGGCTGTATTTGTTCCCAAACCGATTTTATATCTCTTAATGATTCGGCTAATAGCTGACTCGTAGTCCTGCTGTCTTTACCTTTTAGTGCCTGTTTGATCGGTTCGTATAGCTTGGATGTATCGAGTTTGGTAATAACTGGTACAAAATCTCTAATTTGTTTGCTATCGCTGATTCCTGTCTTACACCAGTTGGCAAAGTGTTCGCAGTTATTAAACAGCAAATTGTAGTCCTGTTCTCCCAGACGACTTTCGGCTCTTTCTACTGTCACGTCTGAAATATAGCCAAATCCATCACCGTACTCGGCGACATATATGGAACCACCTTTTGCAAAGGTAGCTAAAGAAGTTCGTTCGATAGTTTCGCTGGGTTTGCGGTAGTGAATTACCGTGCCGTCCCCACAGTCAATACCGTAATGTTTGTATAGTCCGTCGATCTGTCCTAAATTTCGGTAGGCGTAAATGCAATCACCTTTTGCCATGAGATATTTATTTAATGTTTTTGAGTCCTAATTCTCGTTTTAAAAGATTAATCGACTTATCGCCAATGTAGCTATCAGTACGAATGACATCGGGAATCCGAATCAAATCTTCTCGCATGGCAACAATTTCGGTTTTGACCAGATCGTAACTCATATAACCTGCGATAATTGTATGAGCTGCGCGAATAACTGCCCGCAGACGATCGCGATCGCCAACTGAAGAGGTCAACACCAGCAAATCGTCTCCCCTCAGACTATTAATAATACTCGAAGCAATACTTAAAGTGCCTTCACTGTGACTAACAACGCCCAAACAAGCCTGTGAAGGGAGAGATTTAACGATCTCTAATTCCTTGTTAAAATCATACATATCAATAGGAATTACCCGAAAAGAGTTGGGCGGTACAATTGCCAGCACTTCTTGAATAAAATAACGATTGGTTACCAGGGTGCCAAAATTGATTTTTTCTAGGATCTTGGGCAATTCTTCTAATTCAATTAATTCAATTTCAATCGGAAACGAATTTTGTAACTCTAGCTGCATAATTTCCCCAGCACTAATATCTCTTTGGGGAACGGTAACAATAACGCGATCGCAACAGCTAATGCGCCAGTTAATCTCTTCGAGGAACAGTTCTCTAATTTGCTCGATGGTACAGCCCGATTCCAAGACGCGATCGATACCATCTTTAATGGCTTTAACTGAAGCTGCTACAGGTGAGTCAGATTTGACTATGTTTTCTCGTTCGTGAAGTTTGACATAAATTCCCGAACCAGCTACCGATTCGACTAATCCGCTTTCTTCTAACTGCTGATATACCTTACTAATTGTATTGCGGTGTAATCCTGTGATCATTGCCAGTTGTCTGGTACTGGGCAAACGATGAGCGGGTGGATACTGTCCAGAAGCGATCGCAAATTGAATCTGAGCAAATAGTTGTTTGGAGGCTGGTACGTCACTATCTGAATGAATTTGGAAATTCAGCATTAAAAAATACGCTCAAAAGAACTTTTATGTGCGTTATTGTAGGCTTAAAATCAGTTTTTTACTTGAGATAATTAATAATCTTTTGTAAAAATTTTTATTATGAGAGCAGAGCGTAATTGATTCTCAGCTTATTTTTCGTTAGCCAAGGTGTATTCAATCCGAAAGCGTCTAGTGTAGGTTTCTTCTTGTTTAAGATAGTCTTCAAATTCAATTTGCTTCAAGCCTAATGCTTCAAAGTAAGCCAGTTCTGCTTTGGTTAGAGGAAAAGGTAATTCGGTTGCTGGCTCATCGAGATCTCGACCGCGACAGATCACCAATAACCTTCCCCCAGGAGCAATCAGTTGACTAATAGTTTTCATGCCTTGGGGTCTAACCGAACTAGGCAATGCCTGGAGGGTATAGGATTCTAAAATAAAATCAAACTTATGCTGATTAACTTTTGTTGGCTGCAAAAGATCGTCAACCAGATAATTTACTTCAGAATTAGGAAAACGTTGCTGGCACCAGGCGATCGCCGTGGATGAAATATCAAACCCAGTCACCCCAAACCCCAATTTAGCCAGAGCTTCAGCATCATCTCCTAAACCACACCCCACCACCAAGGCATTTTTCCCCTGTCCTAGTAGATTCTGTTTCTCAATCCAAGTAGCTAAATCAGGATTAACCTTTAACTTTGCCCAGGGTATAGCCGACTCCTTCCCTTGGGCGGTTGAATACAGTTCTTCAAACCAACCCGTAGGATCGTTACGCGCAAAGGATTTTTGAGCCAGTTCTTGTACTTTACTTTGGTTTTCCGTCATCGTTTCCAGGCTCGAATTATAGCTATAAAAGTTGGGAGTTAGTAGTTAGTAGTTAGTAGTTAGTAGGTTATTACTTCCCCATCTCCCGATCTCCCGATCTCCCGATCTCCCCATCTCCCCTCAGCTCTCTCTTTAAGAGTCGCTCAAGTTTCTGAATCTGAGGTAGGTGCTTCAATGAATGTCGGGGAGAGGAAAGCCACTACTGCACCCAAGGCAAAGCCAATTATGTTACGGAACAGAGGCAAAAAATCGGGCGTACGAATTACCACCGGTCCCATACCGAAGGCAATAAAGAGAATTCCCCACAGAGGCGACATAATTAGACCCCATTGCCAAGCGATAAACTGATTTTCGTTACGAGGGATGACGGCAACGCCTAAAATTATTCCTCCTACGATCGAACTAATAAGGGTCAAAATCCACTGCTCTTGAGGTAGTCCTGGCACTGCATTACAGCCGTTTTTTTGTAGACAACCTTTGACTGATTCTAAAGCCTCAACAATGGCGTTGTTTTCACCATGTTCGCGGATATAGTACATATTGCCAAAGCGAGTTTGTAGTTCAATCCAGAAGTTACGAGGTAATAATTCATAAACGTCGTCGCCAATACTAAAAGCCAGTAAGTTTCCTCCCCTGCCATCGGCTACGAGTAGAATACTTTTATCGTCTAAACCCCAGAATTTTTTGACTGCACGCCCAGGAGAGCGGTCGTCTTGAGTTAGAACACGCATTTTCCACCCCGTTTCCGCCTCAAATGTCTCCAAATTTTCGATCAAAGACTTTTCTTGCAGTTCGGGTAAAAAGTTAGCCAAATCCACTACGGGAGTTTCTACATCGGGCAATAGCTCAGGATTATTAACTGCCAAAGCTGGTGCGGTGAAGCAGGTAGCCAAAACTAGTAAACAAGCCCCCAGGGTAACCAGGTGCCGTATAAACTTATTTGCCATGATTATTTTGTTTAAGAA